>JALOQD010000032.1 GCA_025453525.1 Myxococcota bacterium | reverse complement strand
TCGGAAGAAAAACTGGATCTAGGGTGGATGCGGCGATGGGGACAAACACGCTGGAGGTGATGCTGTCTGACCCTGTCTCTGACCCTGTCTCGTGGAAATTTCTGATCAAATGTGGTGGAAAGTAGGATCCTCCCCCTCTTTCCGAAAAATGGATTGCGTTGACCCTACCGCAGATGCACTCTATAGGCATGACTCAGAGACTGACCGCAGAAGATCTGAGACCGCTGCTCATGAAGCTGTCGCTTGCCGAACGGCGGAAGCTCGCGCAAATAGCGGCTCGATCGACCGGTAAGAGCGATGAAGAGCTCTATGCAGCCAATCCGCCCCGAAGCGACGAGTTCGACTCCGACGACGACCCTCTCGCTTGGGAAGGGGAAGATTGGGAAGAGTTCTATGAAGCGCGGTGACATCCGCTGGTACACCTTCGGCTCTCCCGATAAGCGGCGGCCAGTGCTCGTGCTCTCGCGTAGCGAGGTCGCTTCACAACTCAATGAGATCGTCGTTGTGCCCATCACGCGGACAATTCGGGGCCTGGAGAGCGAGGTCCTCCTCGGAAAAGACGATGGCATGCCGGTGAGCTGTGTCCTTAACTTCGACCACGTAAGCCTTGCCCAGCGGCCCGGCTTCGCTCCTGAGGAGTCGTCATAAGTGTCGGGTCATAGGTCTCGGTTTCTTCCACTTTCCAGTTTTCGCAGTTGGGATCCGTTTTGCCAAAAGTGAAAAATGGAAGGTTGCGACACCTAGCCCAAAGGATGCCGAAAGCCCCTGCCGTCTCGCGACCAATTAGCGATTTGGGATCAGCACCGAAATCTCGTCGATGAGCTCCGGTATCTTCTCGGCCGCCACACGCCACACCAGGTCGTGCTCAATCTCTGCGTAGCCGTGGACAATGACGTTTCTCTGCCCGATGATAGCTCGCCAGGGGATCGCGGGATGGGCCTCTCGAAAAATGTCTGAAACGCGATTGGCCGCTTCACCGATAATTTCGAGGTGACGTTCCACGGCTCCCCTCAGCATGCGATCCCCGCGATAGTCGTCGAGGGTTTTGTGGGCCACGAAGTCGGCAATAGCCAACGCCGCGTCCAGCATGTCCCACAAAAGTGCCGGGTCTCGCTCTTCAGGCCGCATAAATGACCTCCCGGTTCGACAGGATCTCTTTGCGACGGTAGGGGTTGCGCAATCCGGCGATGGTTATGAGGTCAACCTTCCTCTGAAAAAGAGCAGAGAGCTCCTCCTTCATCTCCACGAAATCCCAAAGCGTCGTGCCGCTATCCCTTGCAAACTCGATCAGCACATCGACATCGCTTCCAGGACCAAAGTCGTCACGCAAGACCGAGCCGAACACCGACAACTCGACGACCTTCCACTTGGAACAAAAAGCCTCTATCTGGGGCAGGTAGGCACGCAAGCCATTGAGCATCGTTACGGCGCTCCTTCTGCTATGGAAACCTATGGCCTTGGCAATCTGCCGTCAAATGGCAAAAAGCGTCAGCCTCTATCAAGTCTCAAAATTTCTCGCTCAAGTTCTGCGCGGCCTACGGTGCAATGCGGTTGGGTCACAATAATCTGGCGGGGGTATTGGAGACAATACTTATGACTCGTGTTCTGACAGCCTTGTCGGCTGCTCCACCCCAAACAACTGGGCCAGCATGAGCTATATGGCAATTGGAGGGTTTCGACCCGAATTCTTGTTCGACCCGAATTCTTGGAGACACTCGGAGTCGTCTCCACAGGTGATTGTCGCGGACATGGCGAGACAGAAAAGCGCGAGAGCGATGGTGAAACGTTTGGTCATGGGTTTTCCCTCCGTGGGTGTTGTACTAAATGAGCCAAAGGGCCAAAGAGCCAAGCCTACGGTCCGACACGACCGCGCACACAGCGCGCATGACCCGGCGTGGAGTCCTTGTCGATGGTGTTCACTCTGCCTTGCTCGAATT
The DNA here is from genome assembly GCA_025453525.1 of Myxococcota bacterium. Lineage (GTDB taxonomy): Bacteria > Myxococcota_A > Polyangia > JAAYKL01 > JAAYKL01 > JALOQD01. The sequence goes on along the minus strand of JALOQD010000032.1, from coordinate 22,906 downwards.
CCACGTACCACGCGCCGTCTGAGGAGTTCACGTCGGACAACGACGACCAGTAAACCCAACAGGGCCCCCCCAGCTTGACATCCCAATGACAGCCGTCTAGCCCAGGGCCATCAAACGCCTGGCAACCCAAACAGGAATCGTTATAGCAGTCATCTGTGAGGCACTCATCTGTCACGCCACAGGTTCCTCCGGTCATGGTCGCGTCGCACCCACGAACCAGAGAGCGCAGCTCGCTGATCGTCGGCAGGCTCCAGTCCGTATATCCTCCGAGCTCCAGAGCATCGCAGTAGGCGATCGCTGCTTCCCATTCTCCAGACCAATAGGGATAGCTCTGCCACATCAGCCCAGTTGAAACATCCACCCAGACTTTTCCGTAGACGCTCGAGTCATACGGATTATGATCATGTTCATTGAGCACGCCGTCCCCGTCGATGTCTTCGTCCTTCGAATTGAAAATGCCGTCTTTGTCCATATCCATCGACTGGTTGGGGTCAGGGAGCACAGGACTCGTACCGGTTTTCTGTTCCAGATAGGCGGCCAGGTTATCGACACATCCAGCCAAGGGATCGAGGGCGGCCTCGGCGTCTTTTAGATAGCCTCGGTAGGCCTGCGAGATGGTCTCGCTGTTTTGGAGTTGACTGCGAATGTCGTTGAGCAGTTCTTGCAGACGGGCGTCCACCTCTCCTGGATCCGTGGCTCGCATTTGCGCGGCCTTGGCCAGGATGCAGCTTGTGGCCATGATGTACTGGTTGTCCGGGCTGTCTGCTCCCATGAGATCCATCGCCGTGCCGTTGGCCTCGAGTGCTCCAGACGGATGAGCGATGCCGAGGGCCTCGAACAGCTTGGTCTCGGCTTGCGCCACGGCCTCATCCACGCTTTTGCCTTCGGTGAGCAGCCGTAGGGCCAGGCCGCTCGACATGTGGGTAAAGGCGTTGAGGTAGGCGTTTTGACTGCCGGTCGACACGATCTCGTACACGGCCCGCAGGGTGATCGGCGCGCCGGACAAGCTGTTGGCGATCTCGTTGAAGTAGAAGCCCTCGCCCACGAGCTCGCAGGGTCCTGATGTCTGGCTCACCACCTTGAACTCGCCGAGATCGCTCGTCGTGGTGGTGTTGTAGTTCACTCCGGTCGGCGCACCCCCTTGCCCCAGCATGGACACCGTGAGCGTGGAGCCCTTGAGCAGCGGGCCTTTTTGCATGGCCCCCTGGACCGTGATCGGGCCGGTGGACTCGGAGTCGTCTCCACAGGTGATTATCGCGGACATGGCGAGACAGAAAAGCGCGAGAGCGATGGTGTAACGCACGGTCATGATCTGGTCCCTCCGGGCGCGCGCAGCGCCATTTTCTAAAAACCTCGGCGCACGCAGCGGACGTAGTTGCCCGTGGTGCCGCCCTTGGCCTTGGTTCCTGTGACGCCTGTGTCAAAGCTCACGTAGAACGCGTCTTGGGTAGGCGACGCGGGGACCTTGGAGCTCGACGACCAGTGGTCGCTGCTCGGCGTGGCGGGAAAGACCTCGTCGCTCACGGCCGGCCCAGCGGCTTGGAAGTTCAGGGCGGCTCGCAGCTCGTGAACGCTCGGCACGCGCCAGTCCGAGTAACCGGCGTAGGTGAGCGATTCACAGTGAGCTAGGGCCTGCGGCCAGCTCATGGGCGTGGCCGTTCCGGTCGCGCAGGTTGGGCCGCTTTTGCCTGCCGGGCAGCCGGCGAACATCACTCCGGTCGTGGTCTCTAGGACCACCGGGTCAGAGCCGATGAGCCGGACGAGGTGCTGGAAAGCCTCGAGCCGGCCTCCGCGCACGCAGCGCACTCCCCTCGCGGCCGTGGTCGCGAGCCTGGGCGTGGCGCCAAAGTCGAAGCGCACGGTCCAGGCATTGCCCGCGATGCCGGCGGCGGCCGTGGCTGACCAGTACTCCGCCACTCCGGTGCGCGGAAACGCCGCGGCGTCGATGGCCGGATACTTGCCGAGCTCCAGGATGGTCGCGAGCTCCCACAGCTCAGGCAGGCGCCAGTCAGCGAACCCGCCGAGCTCGAGATCCTGGCACCACTGCGCGGCGGTCGCCTGGCTGGCGGAAGAGAGCGAGCCCGTGGCGCAGCTCTCTCCGCTCGTGCCTCGCGGGCACTTGGTCCAGGTGAGCCCGGTGAGCCGATCCGCGACGGTGTTGTCGCCGTTGTCGAGAGACGAGTGCTGCACGAGCGGCGACTGCCGGTAGTGGCCGTCCTGGCCGTACAGCGAATGACTGAGCGAGAGGTCGGCACAGTCCGCGGCGACGTTGTAGCCCGAGGCGTTGGTCTCGAAGCACTGGGTCTGTCCCGTGTCCGGCATGGTCGGCGCCACGCGGAACGCCATGGCTGTCCCATCCACTGGGCCGGGGTTGCGCACCGCCACCATGAGCTGTCCAGACGCGACGAAGTGGCTGGCCGGCACCTGCACCACGAGGCGGTCCTCTTCGACGTCGTCCGGCGTCAGGAGCTCCTCGCTCGCGGTCCCTTGGTTCCACACCACGAGCGCGCCAGGCTCGAAGCCCGCTCCATGCAGCATCACGCTGAGCAGATGGCTCTCGGGCGCGAGGTCCAAGGGATCGGGGTAGCCTGGCCACACGATCCACGGTTCCATCCATTCGAGGCGATGTCCGGTGGCCGTGGCCTTAAAGTCCACGCTCAGCCCGTTGGCCTCGGCTGTGAACGCCTGGCTCGGCACGCCCGGCGTGCTGCCGAGCGTCGCGGTGTTGCTCGCGAGTCCTTCGCTGTCGGTGAGGTTCGCGGCTTGGGCCAAGCTGCCCGTGGACGAGCTCCACGTCACCGGGTAGTCCCACACCGGGTTGGCGTACTGGTCCTTCACTCGAACCACCAGAGGCTTGGCGAGGTTCTCTCCGTAGGCCGCGGTCTGGTCGTTGCCGCTCACGATCTCGAGGCTGGCGGGCTCGTCTGGCTCGGCATCTTGGTACGCCTTCAGGGTCGCCGTGGGGTAGCCGTTGACCGTCGCCGTGATCCACTGCGTGGAAACTCCGGCCGCAGTGCCCAGCCTAAAGGCCGTGGAGACCTGACCCGTCTCTCCGGTTTGAGCCGTGGCAGGCGATGGCGAGCCCGGGCTTCCGCTCGTGGCGCCAGCGGAAAAATTCACCCAAACGCCTGGCACCGGGTTGTCGTATCCATCCTCCACGCGAAACACGACAGGCTGCCCCAGGAGCTGACCCACCACGTCCTCTTGGCCTCCACCGCTCACTGGCACCACGTGGTGCGGCGGTCCGGTCAGGCTCGTCGAGGTGAACACCACGGGCGCAACGCCTGGCGCGGTGGCGCACACGTGCACGGCGCCCTGGGACTGAAGACACAGCGTCACTTGCGCTCGCCCATTTATCCCGGTCGCCTGAGGCGCGGACGGCGACAGCGCTCCTGTCCCTTGCGTCACCGCAAAGGTCACGGTCACGGCGTCCACCGGGTTGGCGTACAGGTCACGAAGCTCCACCACGAGCGGCTGCCCGAGCGTGGTCGTGTTCACGCCGTTTTGGTTGTTGCCGCTCACAATGACGAGCGCGTGGGCCGCGTCGTGGTCTGCGGTCGCGGTGAATTCGCGCTGTGCTTTTCCACAGGCTGCTGTCAGGGTTTGTTGCCCCATCAGCGTGCCGAGAGTCCAGGTCGTCGCGGCGAGACCCTGCGAATCCGACGTCATCGATTTTGGCTCGGCGACGCCGTCTCCAGAAGGGGTAAACGTCACGTTTCGGTCTGGCACTCCGTTGCCCCATTGGTCCTGCACTTCGACCGACAGAGGCAGGGCGAGCTCTTGACCGACCACTCCGCTTTGCATCGTGCCGCCCATGGGCATGAGCGTGGAAGGCTCGTCCGGCAGGCCGTCTGCGGTGAACTCCACCTTGTCGTTGAGGATCTCCAAACATTCGACCCGAACGCGGTTGCTGCCCACGACCTTGCCGAGCACGTAGACGTTCGAGGCCAGACCGTCCTCGCCTGTTGTGACCATGCCAGAGGTCAGCATGTGACCACCGGTCTTGCTCGTGACCAGTGTGTACGTGACGTGCGCGTTGGACACCGGCTCGCCAAAGCCGTCCACGACCTTGACCAAAAAGGGCTCGCTCAGAGCCTCGTACACCGTGCCGCTCTGATTCGGGTCGCCGCCCTGGGAGCCGCCCGACACATAGACGAGGTCTGCCGCGATCAAGACCTCCAGCTCAAAATCCACCCCGACGGTGGGCGTGCTTGCTTGAACAACGATGCCCTCCTGCGTGCTCGAGGAGTAGCCCGCCTTGCTCGCCACCACGTTCCACATCCCGGGCTCCACACCCAAGATCGTGTACGTGCCCGAGGTGTTGGTGCTCCCCGAGCGCGTGATGGATGGGTTCCACGACGCGGTGGCCACCACGCTCGCGCCGCTGTGGTCCGATGTGCCTTTGAGCCTCACGGTCCCGCCGATGGACGAAGGAGAGATCGCCAGCGTCAACGTCGGCACATTCGTCACCTGACCCTCGAGGACTTCCTGGTCCGAAACCGCGGCGTCCTCGAAGCCCGCGTGCATGGCGATGATCGCGTAGTTGCCGGCCGCGACGTGGGAGATCGACCAGGCGCCGGTGGCGTCCGTGACCGTGGCGTAGCTCGTGCCTTGCACCATGACCGAGATCCCGGCGTGGCTGTCCTCGCCCTCGAGCAGGGCCGTGCCGGAGAGGCCTCCTTTGGCGCGCGGCAGGGTCAGGGTCGGCGCAGCGGCCGATTCTCCAGCGAGCACCTCGAACGCGCTCGACGTGCGGGTCTCGTAACCGGCCAGAGTGGCGGTCACCGTATAGGTGCCTGGCGCCACGTCGTGCAGCTCGTACGCGCCGGTCTCAGAAGTCGTCTGACTTTGGTTCGTGCCGTCGAGGGTCACGGTCGCGCCGGCGTAGCTCACCGCGCCTTGCAGCAGCACCATCCCCTGCACTGACCCTAGCTCAGTGCTCGTCTCGCTCTGCGTTCCTGTGCCCGTGGATGTGCTCGTCGTCGTCTCCGTCCCGTCCCCGGTCTGCGACTCCGAGTCTGACTTGATATCCGTCTTTTTTTCACTGCAGCCGAGCGCGCACGACAGCGCCAAACCGACAATCCACTGTCGATGACAGTGAGTAGACATGGTCACTCCTTACGAATTTGATTGAAATTAAGGCTAGCATCCAATGTTTGAAGAGCTAGTTGGCATCCCGAAAGACCTTTTTCCAGGAGATGCACTGGCGGTCCTTTCCTTCTATATGTCAATTACCATGGATTGACCCTGGCCACAGAGACCGGAAGAAACATTGCATCTCCCCCTTTTGCGATCTATTTTTTTCTACAATGGAAATTAGACAGAAAAAGTGCTGTTGTCCCAAACAAGGTGACACACTGTAAATGAGCCCCAGAAGGGCAATAAAATCGATAAATATTTTCATTCTTTTTCGTCATCCTTGCCTTCGCGGGGATGACATGGATTTCCGCATTGGGGGAAAGTTGCTTTGGACAACACTGCGGAAAAAGAGATGCCTATGGAAATGACTGACCAGGTACGGTTCGCGTTTTGGACGTCCGCTACTGCGGTGTCGTTGTTTTTGGGAAGCCTCGGCTGTTACCAATATTCACTCAAGGACGCACCTGACACGGAGACGAACACCGCGACCAGCGACAGTGGGACGACGGACTCGGATACCACCAGCCAGAGCGACACCAGCTCGACGGACACCGGCACAGGAACCGCGCCCGACACGGACACAGGGACGGTGGACATCGGGGCCGACTGGACGACGGTCCCTGCCAGGTCGTTCTGGATGGGCACGCCTGACGGGAACTGCCCGGCGGACTACACCGGCCCAGGCGGCGCGTCGTGCACCTCGGAGCTCGGCCGCAGCAGTAACGAGAACCTGCACTACGTGCGCTTGACGCACGCCTTCGAGCTGATGCAGCGGGAGGTGACGCAGGGTCAGTTCGCGGCGCTGATGGTCTACAACCCGTCGTACCACGCAAGCTGCGGGGGCTCCTGCCCAGTGGAGGCAGTGAGCTGGAACGACGCGGTGGCGTATGCGAATGAGCTGTCCCTTAAAGAGGGGCGGACGCCGTGCTACGTGCTGTCGAATGTGAGCTGCCTGTATGGGACGAGCCCGGCCGTTCACACGGACTACATGAGCTGCTTCGACGGGGATACGCTGTCGAGCGGCGGCATCAACACGGCGACGGTGGCGCTGAACGGAGTTGCGACGCCGCAAGCATGCTCGGGGTACCGGCTGTTGACGGAGAGCGAGTGGGAGTACGCGGCGCGGGCCGGGACGCTGACGGCGTTTTTCAACGGGGCGATCACGAATGCGGATTGCGAGCCGCTCGACACGAACCTGGACGCGATTGGCTGGTACTGCGGCAACGCGAGCAGCAAGCCGCACCCGGTGGCGGAAAAGGCCGCAAACGCGTGGGGCCTGTACGACATGAGCGGCAACGTGTGGGAGTGGACGTGGGATTGGTATCAATCGACATATCCCGCCGGTTCAGTCGCTTTGCCGCTTGTCGACCCCGTAGGTCCCTCATCGGCCTCCTACCGCGTGGTACGGGGCGGCGGCTGGTACGACAAAGCGTCCGGCTCACGTTCCGGCAATCGCCGCAACTACGCCGTGGATCGTCGCGTAACCTACGTTGGCTTTCGCCTCGCGAGGTCTGTTCCCTAGACCCTAGGGTTGACGAGCTGGCAGCGCCATGCGCAGACGGATCAAGGATGCGCGATGACGATGAGGGCGTTGGCGCGGCGCCACACGCACTGAAGGCAGGTGCGCATGGTCTCGGCGTCGAGGGCGCCGAAGCTTTCGTCGAGGATCACGACGTCTGCGTTCTGCAGGAGCGCGCGAGCCAAATAGACTCGACTCCTCTCGCCCTGGGAGACCTTCCAGCCCTGCTCGCCCACATGTTGGTGGATGCCACCGGGCATCTTCTCGAGCAGCCCGCCGAGCCCGAGCTCGTGGCACAGTGCCACGGCTTCTCGCAAATCCTCGCCAGTCGGCGGCCACCTTCGTCCGAGCAGCAGGTTGAAGCCCAGTGTGCCGCTGAAGACGTGGTTGTCCTTGAATTGAGGGGCGAAGGCGACGCGTTTAGCCCACTCCTCCTCGCCGAGCGTCTTGAGGTCAAAGCCGCCGAGCAAGATCGTCCCGGCAGATGGACGCTTTATGCCGCTGAGCAGCGCGGCGAGGGTGGTCTTTCCAGCTCCAGAGGCGCCCAGAAGCAGCACGCGCTCGCCCCTATCGACCGAGAAGTGCGCATCGTCGAGCACCAGATTTTGACGGCCTTGATGGCCAAAGCGAAGGTGCGTGGCTTCGAGCACTGCCCGAGGTGGACGGCGATTGTCCTTAGAAAGAGCCGATTCGGACTCGACGATCTCTGGGATCCCCTCATGGCGTGGTCGGCCTGCGGCGGAAAACAGCAGACGTGCCTTGTCCCAGGAAATGAGCACAGCGCTGAGGTCCAATAGACTCCCGGACAAGCTCGAGAGCGCTTTGAAGGAAAGGATCAACCCGCCCACGGCCGCTGCCACTGCCCCGGCTCCGCCGCTGCCACCAGCGAGCACTGGTGGCAAGATGCCGAGCAGACCGAGCGCGAACCAGCCGCGATGCACGACCACGGAGAAATCGACGGCGCGCGCGTCGAAGCGCTGCGAGTTCAGGATGTACTGCTCGAGGGCGGCGTCCTCCCGCTGGTGCCAAAGATGAAGCGGTTCCTGCACGAGTCGCGTGCGGCGGCCGAGCACGCTCTCGACGATCGCGTCTGTAAACTCGAGCCGCGCATCGGTCCACTCGCGTTGACTGCGGTAGAGTCGATACCCTTTATGGAATGCCACGCCGATCCAGCCGAGATAGAGCAGCGTAATCAGCCCTGCGCCTGGCACGGCGAGAAAGACACCGAAGACGAGCAGCAAGTCGATCACGGCCGTGACGAGCCCTGCGCCCGCTTGGATGGCCAGAGTGTCGAAGGCCTCGGTCTCGACGATCTGGGCGAGGATCTTGCCCGAGCCAAGGTGACGTATCTCGTCCGGTGACAGCCTGGTCGCGCCATGCAGGATGCGCTTGCGATAGAGCCCGTTCACGCCGAGCATCAGCACGCTCTGCCACCAGTGACCAAGACCTTGCAACGCCGCTGTGGTCAGCAGCAGCAACGCGAATGCCGAAAGCGCGCCGACATCGTACTCGCCGGCCAGCGCCCCGCGACCGAGGATCCACCATGCCGCGATCAACGCCAACGACTGGAGCAGATACAGCCCCAGCACGCCTGCGAGGCGACCGGTCAGCCGATGGTGGACGATCTGGCGCCAGAACGGCACGCTCTCGGGCAAATCGAGTGCCCAGAAGCCTTCGAAATAGTCGTGATCGAGCAGCCGGTCGGTCAGAACCTCTCCGATCCGCGCTCGCCCCTCGCCCTCCGCTCCGCTCCGCTCCACAATCGAGCGGATCGTTTCGCCGTGCAAAGCCGCCATGTGCTCGAGGAGAAAATGGCGCGCCTGCGCCGCGGTCAACCGCGAAAGGCCTCCGTCGATGTTGACGAATATCAAGCGTCGGCCCCGGCTCCCGACGAGCCCGATGAAGAACGTCTGACCTTCGCGGTACACGCGAAGCACGGCCGGCGCTGCGAGGCCGAGGTTGTGGGACAGGTCGCGACAGGTCGAGGTCACCTCGAATGACTCGACCCCCACGGCCTTGGCTGCTCGCAGAACGAGCTTCTGGTCATCTCCGTCCCCAGCCGTCGCCCGGGGAAGCTCCCTTCGCTTCTTGGCCAGCCGCGCGCGCAAGGCGACCTCTTGGACGAGCTCGTACAGCCGCTCTCTCGGCCAGAGCATCACGGCGTCACCTCGCGCGGAGCTTTGACGACGGTCTTGTTTTCGACATGGCAGCGCGACCAGCGCGTGGGATCCTCGAAGAACTGCTCGAGCTCGCGATCACTCTCGATCATCTTTACGAGATGCCCGTGTTCGTGCGAGAGAAGCGTCGCTGGCGGACCCTGTTCGAGGACCATGCCATTGCCGAGCACGACCACCCAATCGAACAGCTCGGCCTCGCGGACGTCGTGCAGCGCAGCAATAATCGTCGCGCCAGCCCACCCATCGAGCGCGCGCCGAAGCATGACTCGCCGCTTGGAGCGATCCAGACCGCGAAACGGCTCGTCCATGACGACGAGCCGCACGTTCTGCTTGAGCAGCGCGCGTCCGAGCCGCAGCCGCTGCCCCTCGCCTTCCGACAACAGGCCACCGCCCTCGCCGATGACCGCGCAGAGACCGTCGGGTAGGTTCTTGACGACAGACGAGAAATCGGCCGTCTCGAGCACATTGGCGATGTCCAAAGCTGGGCCGTGTTCCTGACCGTAGCTGAGGTTGCCGAGCACCGACCGGTTCCATAGCTGGACCTGCGGGTCGACCCAGGCCAGTGTGCTCCACAGCCGCGCGAGGCTCTCTTGGTCGCAGGGCGCGCCATCGACTGCGATGCGTCCGCTGGAGGGCGCGTGCCAGCCGAGAACCAGCCCGAGCAAGGTGCTCTTGCCAGCCCCGGAACCGCCAATGATCGCCACGTGCTGCCCGGGCGCAATCCGAAGGGAAACCTCGCGCAGGAGGGAAGAGGCCGCGATCTCGAGCCCCACCCCGTCGAAATCGATCGCAACGCCAGGCTCCCATTTGGACGCCGCCTGCGGCGCCCCTTCTGCGGGCAACTCTCGCTCGACCTCGGCATCGAGGGGCTCGAGCAGGCGCAAGGCCACGCTGCGCTGGGCTGGGTAGGCGAGCAGACCCACGGCCACGGCATTGCCGAGCTCCGGCAGGGCGAGCGCCCAATAGACGAGGAGCAGCACGGCTGAGATGTCGGCGCTCGTTCGCAAGTGAACGTACAAAATCAGTAACATGAACGCCACGCCGAGCATCGCGACGCCGAAGTTGACCGCCACTGAGAGCTTGGTCTGTCGAAGGCGCGCATGGGCCCACTGCGTCAGCACGCTTTCGTGGTCGGCCTTGATGGCGCGCGCGGCGCCGTGGGACAGAAGCGGCGTGAGGCCGAGCAGCGCGTCGAGATAAAAGGAGGTGAGCGAGCCCTGGTACGTGCGCACCGAGTGCTGCACCTCGGAGAGCAAGGGATGGAACGCGAGCGGAAAGGCCACCGCGGCGACAGCGGCGAGCAGGGCCCATGGCGCACACGCCGGATCGATCCACGCAATGCCCAGGGCAGTCAGCAGCATCACGCACAGGTTGCGCAGCAAGCGCGCGCCCAGGTGCGGAAAGCCGCGCAGCGCCATCACCGAATGGATGCGCTCGGCGAGATCCGAGGTCAGCCGGCTCGAAAAGTAGCTATCGGCTAGCCGCGGCAGCTGCTTGAGAAAATCGATGCGGAAGCGCGCTTCGAGCCGCCGCCCGAGACCGATGAGACCGCGCTCTGTCGAAAGCTCCAGAAACAGCACCGCAAGCGCAAAGACCACGAGAGCAGCAACGGCTCCGACCTGCTGCTCGACGAGCGAGAGGTACTTGCCGAGCTCGAGCAGAGTCTTGAAGACGAGCGCCTCGAAGAAGACCGCGAGGGCCCCGAGCAGGATCGTCATGCCGAGCACGAGCGGCGAGAGCAGGCCATCCTGCTTGAGGTAACCAATGAGCCTTCGGAGCGCGGGCTGTTTGGGCGTCTGCGCCGACGCGATCTTGCGCTCGAGGTCTTCGGGCGGCCTGGCCGCCTGCTGCACAGGCTCGGTGTCGCCGCTGCCCTCGCGGCTGGCCAAATGCCCGCGCACGCGGACCAGCACCGAACCTGTCAACATGATTTCGCCGTCGCCAAGCGCGCTTCGATCATGGTCGTGAGCTGACCAATAGCTCACCGGAATGATGTGCTCACCCGTGTTCGGCAATAAAAGATCGGCCTCGAACAGCGCCTTGAACAGCGCCGTGGCTTGCGCCTTTTCGGTAAAGCCGTCCGAGGAACGGATGACAGAGACCATTCTGGCCGCGGCATCGAGGGTCGCGTAGGAACGCCAGGTTGGATCAGCATTGACATGTGCGAACAGCTGGGCGACGGCGCTGGCCGAAAATCCTAGTCCGAGCAGGCGCCGGCGCAGCGGACTGGAAAACTCTTCTCCTGCAACCCACTCTCGCCACGTGGCGGCGTCGATCGGCATCGTGTGGCGGTAGAGCTGTTTCTGGAAGCTCGCGCGGCTCAGCCAGAGACGGCCATTGGCTGGGTCCATCACCTGTACCAAGTTGCCGTGGCGCCGCCAGGCCAGGCAGAAGTGGGTGGAACCCGTGGGCAGCACGATCACCGCGATCGAGGGGAACGCCATGGTTTCTGGCGCGAAAACGAAGTCCGTGGGCACGACCACCTGCTCTGCATCGAGACCGAAGCCCACAGCGAGCTCCTCCATCGTGTCGATGGAGGTGCCGTCCACGTCGGTGTAGCAGATGTCGCGGAGCTTGCCGTAGTCGACATGGATGCCGTGTCCCTCGAGCAAGCTCTTGAGCGACGACGGCCCACAATCCATCATCGATATTTGGATAACCTCGGGCGCGAAGAAGCAACGCGCGCTGCGCTTGGACGATCCTGCCTCGCTCGTTGCTGCGCCGGTCACTCTGCCCGACCGCTCCCACCGGTCGCGCCTTGCTGTCCCGCCTCGATGGGCGCCGCGCCCGTGAGCAGGCGTCCAGCGGAGCGCAGCACGATCTCGGCCGGAGAGACCCGTTCGACGGCGATCTCCAACGTGCCGTTCAGACCATGCTGGTAAGGGATCCGCGTCGAGCCCTTGCGATCGACGCGCATCTCAACTTGGACGAGCCCCTCACGCGGCTCGGTGGCCACCGAGGAGACCGTCCCCAGAACGCTGCCGTAGCGGGTCCAGGGAAACGCCGCCAGTCTGAGACGTGCGACCTGTCCGGGCTTGATCCTGCCGACGCTTTCGTAGGCGGCAAAACGCGCCACCGCGACCAATTCCCCACCTGGGATGACCGTCGCGACGCGCTCACCGGCTTGGACATACGCGCCCTGGACGAGGGCCGATATCTCGCCGATCTGTCCTGCCACTGGCGCGAGCACTCTGTGCTGCTCGATTTGATCGCGCAGCTTTTCAGCCGCAGCCTCGCTCGTGGCGAGCTCACCCCCGAGGCGGGCCTGCTCCTTCTCGAGCTCTGCGATGTGCGCGAGCCGCACGATCTTCTCGGTCTCTTTGTTGGCCGAGAGCGCTTTGACCGAAAACTGCTTCGCCAGGGCGTCGGCGCGCTTCCCGGCCGCGTCGGCTTCGGCGTTCATAACGTCGAGCTCCCTGATGGAATGTCCCGTGAGGCCGGACATGCGGTTGGCCTTGTCCGTCGCGAACGCCGCATCGCTCGAGGCCTTGTCATGCTCCATGCGCCGCTCCCCGAGCATTGCCCTGTAGGCGTGATCGAGCTCCCCGATGACCTTCCTTTCGGCTTCCAATACACGGCCCAGAGCGGCGAGCTCTTCCCTGAGCCCCGCGTTGCGCGCTTCAACCACCGCAAGCTCGAGTGTGAACGCGCGCGCATCCACCACGAGCAGCAAGTCGCCCTTTGCGACGCGCTGGCCGAGAACGAGGTGCGAGGCGAGGACGCGACCAGCCACCTGCGACTCGACCGGGTGGGGAAGGCCGGTCACCTCGAGCCGGGCTTGATCTGTTTTGACGTAAAGCGTGACCTCGGAGAAAAAGAGCCAAGCTCCCCAACAAAGCAATAGGGCCGCAGCGATCAGCGCCGACCGCCACCGTCCTTTGCGGTTGTCGGAAGAAAGGACGCGGATGGATCTGGGAAACCCGGCCGTCATGCTCGTGCGCTCGTGGTGCTCATCTTGCCATCATTATCAAACTCCAATGCAAGACACAAAAAGGGATGGCTCTTCATCTTTTTTCCGAGCAAACGCTCATTGCCGCTGCTGCGACCACCAATGAACATGAAAATGCCACCGGCGCGCAGCGGGTTTGCCTCGCGAAAGCTTGGAGCGAGGCATCCCGCGTTGCAGCCGTGGGGCATTTTCCGCGGCTCTTTTTCAGAGCAAAAAAATTTCCTTCCCATGACTGTGCCATGACCGCCAATGCTGTTAAGATGGCACCTCGAAAAAACGCAAACCACAACGAGGAGCGAACATGAAGCGAATCGAGAAGGCCGGTGTCATAGGTGCCGGCGTGATGGGTGCCACGATAGCGGCGCATCTCGCCAACGCGGGCATCGAAACCATTTTGTTGGATATTGTCCCCAGGGAGCTCGACGACAAGGAAAAAAAGAAGGGTGTCGATCCCGCGAGCCGTGCGTTCCGAGACAAGCTCGCGGCCGTTGGCCTTGACCGCGCCGTCAAGATGAAACCCGCCGCGTTCTACCTTGCCAAGAACGCCGAGCTCATCACCGTGGGCAACCTCGAGGATGATCTCGCCAAGCTGGCGGACGTCGACTGGATTATTGAGGTGGTCGTCGAAAGGCTCGATATCAAGCGCGCCTTGTTCGAGCGCATCGAGACCGTCATGAAAGACGGACAGCTCATCTCGAGCAACACCTCGGGTCTTCCGGCCACGCAGCTTTGCGAAGGCCGCTCCGAGGCGTTCCGCAAGGGCTTCGTCATCACCCATTTCTTCAATCCGCCGCGGTATCTGCGGTTGCTCGAAATCGTCCCAGGACCGGACACCACACCCGAGGCGGTGAAGATCCTCTCCGAGACCTGCGAGCGAGCGCTGGGCAAGGGCATTGTCTACGCCAAGGATACGCCCAACTTCGTGGCCAACCGCATCGGCGCCTTTTCGCTGCTCTATGGCGTGCGCTCCATGTTGGAGTACGGCCTGAACATCGAAGAGGTCGACGCTCTCACCGGCCCGGTCATCGGTCGCCCCAAGAGCGCCTCGTTCCGCACCGCGGATCTCGTGGGTCTCGACACCCTGATGCATGTGGCGAGCAACGTGTACGACGGCGCCCCGAGCGACGAGCAGCGCGACGTCTTCGTCAAAAACGAATTCATTAAAGGCATGCTCGACAAGAACTTCCTCGGCGACAAAACCGGCGCCGGCTTCTACAAGAAGGGCAAGGCCGAGGACGGCAAGAAGATCATCCTTTCCGTCGACCCCAAGACCCTCGCGCATGTGCCGCAGAAGAAGGTGTCCTTTGCCTCTCTCGAGGCTGCCAAGGCCGCGGCCGGCTCTTCCGAGAAGCTGCGCACCCTGTTCTACGCCGATGACAAGGCCGGTCAGTTCAGCTTTGACCACATCGGCACCACGCTCGTTTACGCTGCCAATCGCGTGCCCGAGATCGCCGACGACATCGTCGATGTCGACAACGCCATGCGATGGGGATTTGGTTGGAAGCAAGGGCCGTTCGAGGTGTGGGATACCCTGGGGCTCAAGAAGTCCTGTGACAAGCTCAAGGCCGCTGGACACAAGCTGCCAGCATGGATCGAGTCCATGTTGGCCGCTGGTCATACTTCGTTCTACCGGCTCCAAGACGGCACCCCCGAGCGCTACGTACCGACCAAGAACGCCTATGAAGCGATCGCCGAGAAGCCCGGAGTCATCCGACTGCCTGTGCTCAAGGCCCGCGGCAAGACGCTGCTCGAGAACGCCGGAGCATCCCTCGTGGACATCGGCGATGGCGTGGCGTGCTTCGAGTTCCATTCCAAGATGAACTCGATCGGAGACGATATCCTCACCCTGATGAACAAAGCCTGCGACCTCGTTGAACGCGACTACGAGGCCATGATCGTCGCCAACCATTCGGACAACTTCTCCGTGGGCGCGAACCTCGGCATGATCCTCTTCACCGCCCAGGAAGAAGAGTGGGATGACCTCGAGTTCATGGTGCGCGCGTTCCAGAGCTCGCTCATGCGCCTGAAGCTCCTGCGCAAGCCAGTGGTCGCCGCGCCCTCGGGCATGGCGCTCGGCGGCGGGTGCGAGGTGTGCATGGCGTCGGCTCGCGTGCGCTACCACGCAGAGACCTACATGGGCCTCGTGGAAGCGGGCGTGGGCGTGATTCCGGGCGGCGGCGGAACCAAGGAGCTGGTGCTGCGCGCGACCGAAAACCTGTTCGAGGTCAAGCGCGGCGGGATCTATCAGGGCCAGCTCGAGCTCAAGCCCTGGATCGCTCGCGCTTTCGAGGCCATCGCCATGGCCAAGGTATCAATGTCCGGCCCCGAGGCCATGGAGCTCGGCTTCCTTCGGCCCACGGACAAGGTCACGCTCAACCGCGACTTCCTCATCGAAGACGCCAAGAAGACGGCTCTCGCGCTCGTTATGGAAGGCTACACGCCTCCCCGCAAGCGCACCGACGTGCGGGTCGGCGGTGAACCGCTGCTCGCCTCCCTCGAGCTCGCCCTGTGGACCATGTTCGAGTCGCATTTCATCACGCCCCACGACGTCACGGTGTCCAAGAAGCTCGCCTACGTGATGTGCGGTGGTCGGGTGCACGGCGATACGGTGGTGACCGAGGACTACCTGCTCGACCTCGAGCGCGAGGCCTTCCTCAGTCTGTGCGGCACCAAAGAAACACAAGCGCGCATGCAGCACATGCTAGTGCATGGCAAGCCCCTGCGGAACTAAGGTGAACGACATGAACAGCAACCCAAAAAACAGAGAAATGGATGATGCCGTCATCGTCGCTGCGTGCCGCACAGCCGTGGGCCGCGCGCCCAAGGGCACGTTGCGCAATACCCGTCCGGAGCAGCTCGGCGTCACGGTCATTAAGAACCTGCTGGAGCGCGCCGGCGGCGTCTCTCCCGAGCAAGTGGACGATGTGGTCATCGGCTGCTCTTTCCCCGAGTCCGAGCAAGGCGTCAACCTGGCTCGCTGCCTCGTTTTAGGGGCAGGCTGGCCGGATCGCGTGCCAGGCGTCACGGTCAACAGGTTCTGCGCCTCGGGTCTCGAGGCGATCGCCGTGGGCGCCCAGCGCATCATGAGCGGCGCCGCAGACGTCATCGTCGCGGGCGGCGTGGAGTCCATGAGCCGCATCCCCCTCGGTGGCAATCTCATGTACCCCTATCCAGACCTCGTGGACCGGCGTCCAGGCAGTTACGCGGCCATGGGGCTCACGGCCGAAAAAGTGGCGGAGCGTTATAAAGTCGACCGCAAACGCCAGGACGAAATCGCGGTTCGCAGCCACGCGCGGGCAGCCAAGGCCATCGCAGAGGGCAGGTTCGAAAGCCAAATCGTGCCTGTCGAGGTGCGCGAACAATTCAAAAACGCCAAAGGGCGCTTTGAGTTCAAGACCACGATTTTCAAGCAAGACGAAGGCGTGCGTGCCGACACCACCATGGAGAGCTTGACCGGCCTGAAGCCGGCGTTCATGCCCGACGGCGTGGTCACTGCCGGCAATTCGTCCCAGATGAGCGACGGCGCTGCCGCGGTGCTGCTCATGTCCCGCAGCCGTGCGAGCAAGCTCGGTCTCGAGCCTCTGGCCACCTTCCGCGGCTATGCCGCCGAGGGCTGTGAGCCCGAATACATGGGTCTTGGCCCCATAGGCGCCATTCCCAAGCTCATGCAGCGCACGGGCATGTCCATCGCCGACATCGATCTCTTCGAGCTCAACGAGGCGTTCGCCGCCCAAGCCATCGCCGTGATGGATACGCTGTCCCTCGACCCGGAAAAAACCAACGTCAACGGCGGCGCCATTGCCCTGGGTCACCCTCTGGGCTGCACCGGGGCCAAGCTGACGACGCAAATCGTCCACGAGCTGCGGGCCAGCAAGAAGCGCTTCGGAGTGGTGAGCATGTGCATCGGCTTCGGCATGGGAGCCGCGGGCCTTTTCGAGGTTTGAATTTGCGACGCCGCTCATGCGGACGCTCGAGACAAGAGGAGAAGGAGCTTTTGAAATGACGAAAAAGTTATTTGCCGGCGCTGAATTTCTAGTGACAGATCCGAACCCGGCGGACATCTTCACCCCCGAAGATTTCACCGAAGAGCACAGGCTCATCCGCGACACAGCCCGAGACTTCGTCAAAGACGATATCGAGCCCAACGCCGAGCGCATCGACGCCAAGGAAGAGGGCGTGGCCTTGGGGCTGTTTGCCAAGGCTGGCGAGCTCGGACTTTTGGGGACGGACGTGCCAGAGGAATACGGCGGTCTGGGCCTCGACAAGGTGAGCACCACCATCGTGACCGAGGCGTTCGGCAACAGCGGCTCGTTCGCTGGCTTGCACGGCGCTCACACGGGCATCGGCACCTTGCCCATCGTGTGGTTTGGAACCGAGGCGCACAAGCAAAAGTACCTGGCCAAGCTCGCCTCTGGCGAATGGATCGGCGCCTATTGCCTCACCGAGTCGGGCAGCGGCTCGGATGCTCTGGCTGCCAAAGCCAAGGCCGTGCTCTCCGCGGATGGCAAGCACTACATCCTGAACGGCGAGAAGATCTTCATCACCAACGCAGGATGGGCCAACACCTTTGTCGTCTACGCCAAGGTCGATGGCGACAAGTTCACCGGCTTCCTCATCGAAGCCGGCACACCTGGCCTCACAACGGGCCGCGAAGAGCACAAGCTCGGCATGCACGGCTCCTCCACGCGCACCGTGATCCTCGAGGACGTCAAAGTCCCGGTGGAGAACGTGCTGTACGAAGTGGGCAAGGGCCATAAGATCGCCTTCAATGTGCTCAACATCGGCCGCTGGAAACTGGGAGCAGGCTCGCTCGGCGGAGCCAAGGGTGCGATCAACGGCTCCATTCAATATGCCAAACAGCGCATCCAATTCGACAGGCCCATCGCTTCGTTCGGCATGATCCGCGCCAAGATCGCCGACATGACGATGCGCACCTACGCCGCCGAAAGCGCGGTCTACCGACTCGCTGGCATGCTCGACGATCGCATGGCGACTCTGTCGGCGCAGGACAAAAAAAACGGCGAAAAGCTCGCCAAGGCTGTCGAGGAGTACGCCGTCGAATGTTCGATTGCCAAGGTCCTCGGCTCCGAAGTGCTTTCCTACTGTTGCGATGAGTACGTACAGATCCTCGGCGGCTACGGGTACATCACCGAGTATCCGGCCGAGCGCTACTACCGCGACTCGCGCATCAACCGCATCTGGGAAGGCACCAACGAGATCAACCGCATGCTCATCCCTGGCACGATCCTGCGTCGCGCCATGGAGGGACGGGTCAACCTGCTCGGCGCGGCACAGGCCGTGGCCAAGGAGCTCATCGAGTTCTCGCCCATGGGCGTGCAGATCCCCGATGAGCCTCTGGGTCTGCAGGGACACTGCGTGAAGATGATGAAGAAGATCGCCCTGATGCTCGCCGGTCTCGCGGCGCAGAAGTACGGCCCGAAGCTCTCCGAGGAGCAGGAGATCCTCGCTGGGCTGGCAGACACGGTCATGGATATCTTCGCGGCCGAAAGCGCTGTGCTGCGCACCCGCAAGATCATCGCCACCGTGGGCGCCGACAAGGCCAAGGGTCAGATCGCGGCCACCGAGCTGTTCATCGACACCACGCTGCCCATTCTGGAGCAACGCGGTAAGAGGCTGCTCACCCACATGGAAAAGGGCGACATGCTGCGCACCCAGCTCGCTGGCCTGCGCAAGCTGGCCAAGTACCAGCCCATCGACGCCATCGACCGTTCGCGCATCGTGGCCGACCTCGTCACCGAGCGGGAGTGCTACCCGTTCTGAGCCTCACGGAAACCTCGCTGTAGCCGCTTCCTGAGATCCATCAACTCAATTTACTTTCGCCAGAAGGTGTAAGTCGCGGGGGCTGACATCGATTTTCGTTCGATCAAGGGACTTCAAGGACGAAAGTCTCTGACTGCGTCAACGCTTCCTGCCCTCGCCGCACCAGATCCAAATCGAAGTTGTTGGTATTGGCGTAATCGACGACTTGGTCGTGGACCGTTACGGTTAGGTCGTAGGTTCCCGGCTGCAGCGGTTCCAAGCTCGAGGTGCTTAGGGATGCGCCGTCGCCGACCTCGATCCCGTCCAGGGTCCAGGTGACCAGTTGCACTGCAGGGTCAATGAGTTGAACCGCTGCTGTTTCTCCAAAACGCAGCTCTAGCGACGACGGAAACACCGCGTCCATCGGCCTGCTCCATTTGTATAAATCCCGGATGACCCACTCGCGGTGCACTCTGTCCAAGGGGTAGCTGATGTCCCGCATGCGTGAATCCGCAGAAGAACGCCAGACTCCTTTGCCATACACATAGCAACAGCCTTCGTAGGTTCCGACCGGGCCGTCGTTGTCCGGCTGCGGCGCGCCCAGCCACTCGCTCCACTTGACACCGGATGGATTGGTGGTGATGTCGCGCGCTGAGTCGTCACCTTGGTACTGTGCGTCTTTGTACTCGTCCATAACCCCCCAATCCGAAAATTGATGAAAGGCGTGTCCACCTTCATGACCCATAACGTAGAAGCTCAAGTCTCCGTCGTTTGGGAGGGTGGAGTAGACGAAGAAGGTTCCCCATTGAGCACCGTGAGCGCCTCCTGACCACATATCTGTATTGAGAACGACAATGGTCCAGTTGCGGCCCCCCGGGGACCCGGCTCCTGGCAAGCCATTTTGAATGGCTGTGGTGACGACCTCGCCCGTCTTCTTCCAACTGCACATGCAGTCGCAGTCGTTGCCCTCCCAATAGCATTCCTGGCCCCAGTGGGCACAACCCACATCGCCATCGAGAACCGTGTCGATTTCGAGGCCCTGACTGCTGTCGTCTGCTCCAGACTCATTGCTGACGAGATCGACCCGCCAGACGTTGACGAATTGGGTGTAGCGATCAAAGGGTGGATTCTGGTCGCCAAAGTAGAAGCCCACGGCGCTCTCGACGTAGGTCGCGAATTTTTGCTGCTCGCCCGCGGTGAATCCATCCCCTAGAAAGATCATGTTGGCTCGTTTACTCGGAGGCCCGTTGACGACAATGGGGACAGGGCAGAACTGCGAGCCCGACGGGCAGGTGAAGGTCACATTGAAGGAAACCTTGGAGGTTCCGCAGTCGGAATCCCCGACGCTCAGCTCGATGGTATGCGTTCCCACTGCGGGCTCCTCGAAGGTGTGACGGAGACTGCCGTTCGATTCGGCCGGCGCCGTGCCGATGAGGCCGTAAAGGCTTGAGCGCCACTCGACTCGCAGGTCCTCGGCCGCGTCTCGGTCGTCATGAACCCGAGCCTCGAACGCGACCGATTCATTCGTCGCAAAGGAGGCGTTCTGCGCCGGGGACACGAGCTCGATATCGGGCGGTACGCACGGATCGTTCGAGTCCGTGGTTTCTGTGGAATCGGTGTCGGTGGGATCGTTCGAGTCACTGGTTTCTGTTGAATCGGTGTCGGTAGAAGGCTGGCTCGTCGTGTCGGCAGAAGAACATCCGACCAAGCCGAGCGCTGGGATCGCAGACACCACCAGGACAAACACGGCCACAGGACATCTTCTCCATCGCATCGCATCGGCGTCTCTTGCGGACATTGAGATCCTCCTTTTTTTTAGTCCTTAGAGCTTGCGGTCGTAGGTTGCACCCAGAAACATAAAACCGGCCACCTCGGAGTGGTATGCGCCGCTTGGAGCTTGTTCGAGCAGGATGAGGAATGCGTCGCCATTTTCTGAAGTGAAGTAGGGGCACTGCTCATCGGTCAGCAGCTTGCCGTCTTCCAGCTTTGGGGTCAGCGGCCAGGACACCTTGGCATCGTTGGTCCATAGCAGGGCCTCGCCGGACTTGGTGATGTCTCCTGCCTGCCATTCATTTTGAACCGGATTGCTCTCATACCTCCCGACCAAATCATCCAGGGTGAGCTTCTCGAAAAGCTCGGCATCCGGGGGAGCCGCCTCTTGGCGAATGACAATTGGGACATAGCCGCTTTGGTATTCGGCCGGAGGCGAGACGATGAGCGCGGGATCCAGAGTGACCAGCGACCCTTCGCTCGGAGGAGGCATGTACTCCGAGTCGAGGGCCCAGTGGGTGTGGATCTTTTCCACCATCGTTTGCAAAGCCGCCTTTTCCTCTGCGGTGAAGTTGTATTGTTGAAAGGTCGGCTGATCGACGAATCGGTACCAGCGGTACGTCACTTTGGAGCCGTCGGCCAAAACGGTCGAGTACTCCTTGGACGCCGGCCCCGGTGCGGCCCAGGCGCCGACCAAGTCAGCGGCAAACGGTGAACCTGCCGTGGCGAGCGGGAAGATCTTGGGTTTGAGTCCGGTTTCATCCGGTACAGCCTCTTCGGCCACGGCCATGCGACTAGTTCCGTCCTGTTTGAAGTATTGGGGGAAGCGCCCCAACGACTCCTCCGAGACGTTTTGCCACTCCAGGCCCCAGGCATATTCTCCGTAGATCGCTGTCTGCATAATGTCGTCGATTCCGGTCAGCGTCGTGCCCCCTTGGTCAAAGCCGGGGGTATAGGTGTTCAAGGTGGCGAGATACCGTCCGGATTCCTTGAATCGGCTGGAGGTGGCGGAGCCTCCGAGTCGCCAGGCCAACACCCCATCGTATAGAGCCGCCTTGGAGTAGTAGCTCACGTCTCGAACCAAAATCGCCTTGCCCTGGCTGTCAGCCGGAAAGTAGAGCGCAGGGATCTTCGTATACACCGTTCCATTCGAGTCGGTTCCGGTGAAATAGGGGACGGTGTTGATCTCCATTGCCCCACCGCCCATCACTCCGGGCCTGGCATCGAGTCCGCGCCCCCAATCAAACGGGTAGTTGAAGATGGCCGCGATTTTGCTCCAAGTCTGGGGGACGTAATAGGCAATGGGACCCTTGAAATTGGCCGCGTTCAAGAAACAGGTCCAGCTTTGATCTCCGGTTGGCAAAGACCCCTGTGTCGCTGGCGTCAATGGCAGAGCCATCCAACTGTATCCCAAAAGGCCTCCCTTGGGTTTCCCTTGAAACGGAAGGCCGTCCGGCGGGATGAGCAAACGGTTGCTCAACTGAGCGATGCCCAGGCGATCGTCAGGCAGTGGTTTCGTACTGTGAAAGAACGGCCAGCCCGGAGAACCGACTTCGTAGTCGTAGCACTGCGGGGTTCCGTTCATGCTAAATTTCGGGGGACCGTACCGAAAACGATTCCCGGCCCAGTACCCGAGGCCCCCTTCCAGGGTTTGAAACACAGAGCCCCAAGTCGGTCCCCGCTCTGGCCAGTTGTCGCGAGCGAGCGTGCCCACTGGGCACAGCGGAGTGCTCGCATTGTCGCCGTTGTTCGGCGAAATCCAAACGCCCGGCAAACCGATCTGGAAGTTTTTGATCGGCTGATCGACCAAGGGCCAGACCGCTGCGTAGAAGCCCATGCCCATGTCATACCCGGAAGGAGGACTGGAGGTGCCGTAACCGATATACCCATGCAAGCCGTTGAAACCGTCTGGAGTGGCAAACTCGCCCTCGCAGAGGCCGCCCCCAAACCCCGAGGGGCAGTCGCAGTAAAAATCGGTCCCATCCGTTTTGCAGGCACCGCCATTGAGGCACGGGTTTTGTTCACACGGATCTGCGTGAGTCTCTGTCTCCGAGGTTTCGAATTCAGTCGACGACCCTTCATTCGCCGTCTTTTTTTTATCCCCACAAGCCACGGCAAAGGCGAGCGTCAGTGCGATAGGCCACACACCCATGTTGCGCGTGCATTTTTTTGCTTCGACCACGAGGTGCCTCCTTCGAGAATTCAAAGACGAGAACAAGTATACGGCATTTTTGTCGTGGTCATCGGCGGACTGCCCTTTCCTTTTGTCGTGTCCCCGGCGCCGCTCCTCCCCCCAGCCTAGCTGAGTCCTGCGGTTCGAAGCATGCGCAGACTCGAGGCGTATGGTTAATTTCAGGCTACCGAAGCATATCTCATAGATCGTCCCTAGCAAGTGAAAGATCGTAGGACCGTCCCCGGCTTGTAGTCCCCGGCTTGTACCCGGCTTGTACGCTCGGCTTCTCGGCTTCTGGACCTTGGTCCTCACTCTCTTCGGGGCTCTCGGCCGCGCTGGGATCCTCGCCGCGACGAGCTAGCGCTCGCGTTCACCTCTCTGCCTTTCCTCCATGAATAACGACCACCCAAGGTCCCGGA
>JALOQD010000289.1 GCA_025453525.1 Myxococcota bacterium | reverse complement strand
GAATACGTCTCTCGTGTCGAAAAGGCCGAGGCCGACCTGGTCACTGCCGAGCGCAAGGCCGGCATGAGCACCAAGGACGTGCGCCGCACTGTGCGAGAGATGAAGCTCAGCAAGGGCCAAGAAAAGAAGATCAGCAAGAAGCTCGGTCTTCTGCCCGAAGAGCTGCTGGAGCTCGACGACATTCTGCGCGAGGCCCACAAGAAGCTCCTAGCCGTCGAGGAGGAAGTGAACCTCGAGGTGAGAGAGCTGCGCGAGATCTTCCGCCGCATCCACGAGGGCGAGCGCCGGGCCGAGCGAGCCAAGGCGGATCTCGTGGAAGCGAACCTGCGACTCGTGGTGTCCATTGCCAAGAAGTACACCAACCGCGGACTCCAGTTTCTCGACCTCATTCAGGAAGGCAACATCGGCCTGATGAAGGCCGTGGACAAGTTCGAGTACCGCCGCGGTTACAAGTTCAGCACCTATGCCACCTGGTGGATTCGCCAGGCCATCACCCGGGCCATCGCGGATCAGGCCCGCACGATCCGCATCCCGGTGCACATGATCGAGACCATCAACAAGCTCATTCGCACGAGCCGTTATCTCGTTCAGGAGATGGGACGCGAGCCCACTCCAGAAGAGATCGCCGAGCGCATGGAGCTGCCCCTCGATAAGGTGCGCAAGGTTCTGAAGATCGCCAAGGAGCCCATCAGCCTCGAAACCCCCATCGGCGAGGAGGAAGATTCGCATCTCGGCGACTTCATCGAGGACAAGGGCGTGGTCTCGCCTCAAGACGCGGTCATCGGCCTGAATCTGTCGGAGCAAACCCGCAAAGTCCTCAAGACCCTGACTCCCCGCGAGGAGAAGGTCCTGCGCATGCGCTTTGGCATCGGCGAAAAGTCAGACCACACCCTCGAGGAAGTGGGACAGGACTTCGAGGTCACCCGCGAGCGCATCCGCCAGATCGAGGCCAAGGCCCTGCGCAAGCTCCGCCACTCGTCCCGCAGCAAACACCTCAAGAGCTTCATCGAGTTCTAGCTCTATCATTGACAATTCCACGCTTCGTGACAGCGTTTTTCTCATGGAAGAGCCACGCGATCGTTTTTGTGACGAGTGCGGGGTGTTCGCCGTCGTCGGCCATCCCGAGGCCTCGCACCTCGCCTACTTGGGGCTCCATGGGCTGCAACACCGCGGACAGGAGAGCGCCGGGATCGTCACAGCCCACGAAGCCCGCATCTTTGCGTTTCGACGCC
This sequence comes from Myxococcota bacterium, assembly GCA_025453525.1. Classification (GTDB taxonomy): domain Bacteria; phylum Myxococcota_A; class Polyangia; order JAAYKL01; family JAAYKL01; genus JALOQD01. Next base: position 6,157 of record JALOQD010000289.1, on the reverse strand, counting down.
TGGGTCTCGTCGGAGAGATCTTCAGTCCACAGGTGCTCGAGCGGCTTCCTGGTTCGAGCGCCATCGGCCATGTCCGATACTCCACGGCCGGCGGCAACCACATCTCCAACGCCCAGCCCCTTGTGATTCACTATTCCCGCGGCTCCCTGGCCGTGGCCCACAATGGCAACCTGACCAATGCGCTCACCTTGCGAGAAGAGCTCGAAGGCTCGGGCGCCATCTTTCAATCCACCTCGGACACCGAGGTCCTCGTGCATCTCGTGGCTCGCTCAGGGGCAGACATCGTGGACGCGGTCTCCCATGCTCTCTTTCGCGCTCGCGGCTCCTACTCCATTTTACTTATGAACCAAGACCTCGTGATCGCGGCGCGAGATCCCCGCGGTATTCGGCCCCTGTGTCTCGGTCGACTGGGCGACGCCTATGTGCTCTCCAGCGAGTCGGCGTCCTTCGATCTCATGGGCGCCACGTTCGAGCGAGACATTCAACCTGGGGAGATCCTGGTGCTGACCCATGACGGTCGCGCCCTGAGCCTGCTCCCCTTTCCGCAGCGCCCTCACAAGCTGTGTTTGTTCGAATACGTTTACTTTGCCCGTCCAGACAGCGTGCTCGACGGAGTCTCGGTCTATCATGCTCGCAAGCGCATGGGACAACGGCTGGCCAGGGAGCATCCGGTGGACGCCGACCTCGTGATTCCCATTCCAGACTCTGGCACAGGCGCGGCCATCGGGTTTGCCGAGCAATCCGGCCTGCCCTTTGAGATGGGTCTCATCCGCAGCCACTACGTAGGTCGCACGTTCATCGAGCCCAAGCAGTCCATCCGCAACTTCGGCGTGAGCCTCAAGCTCAGCGCTTGCCGAGCCGTGCTCGAGGGACGCAAAGTCGTGATCGTCGACGACTCGCTCGTCCGCGGCACAACGGCCCGCAAGATCGTCGAAAATCTCCGGCGAGCCGGCGCCAAGGAGGTCCATCTGCGCCTGGCCTCACCGCCGGTAAAGCATTCCTGCCGATTCGGCATCGATACCCCAACAGACGCGGAGCTCATCGCCAACCAGTTCACCATCGAACAGCTCAGCGAGCATCTCGGTGTGGACTCCCTCGGCTACCTGAGCCTCGATGGGCTCTTGTCCGCCGTGGGGGGTCACCGTTTTTGCACAGCGTGCTTCAGCGGCGACTATCCGGTCGAATTTCAAGACGAGGGCAAGAAACTCCGCTTGCGATTCGAGGGCTTGTAATGCCCATGGCGCCTTTGCGCACCTTGCACGCCTCCCCTCTTTTTCCACCGCGCTGGTAAATGAATAGGGGATTCACGAGAGTGCTTGATCTTTTGCCCCTCGGGGTTTAATTGCCCCTCGTCCGTTTTTTCGCGAGCGAGCAGCGGACGTATTGCCAAAGGAGTGCCTCAAAGTGTGCGGAATTGCCGGTGTCTTCAAGCTGGAGAACGCAGAATCGTTGGTACAGCAGATCCTGTTCGCCATTCAACACCGAGGTCAGGAGAGCTGCGGCCTCGCCGTGCGCGCCCGAGACGGCGCTGTCCATTCCCATCGAGGCATGGGCCTGGTCAAAAACGTGCTCTCCCCCGAGCTCCTCGCCCAATTTCAGGGTGACACAGCCATCGGCCATGTGCGTTACCCCACGGCTGGCTCTTCCAACCTGCTCAATACCCAGCCCCATGCCATCGATCTCGCCGAGGGGCCGCACATCGCCATCTGCTCCAATGGCGACATCATCAACTACGGCGAAATCCGCGCGCGCCTGGAGAAAGAGCACGGATTCACCTTCAAAAGCGACAACGACGCCGAGCTCATCGGGCGACTCATCGCGTTCTATCACGTCATTCATAAAGAGCCTGTCGAAGAGGCCATTTTCAAGACCCAGCACGAGCTCAAGGGCGCGTTTTCGTCCCTGCTGATGTACCGGGACAAGCTCTACGCCTTCCGCGATCCCCATGGATTGCGGCCGTTCGTCATGGGGCACGTGGACTATCAAGGCGGGGCCCAAATCCCTTCCCAGGGCACGGTCTTCTCCTCCGAAAGCTGCGGGTTCGGCATTGTCGGCGCCCAGATGCTTCGGGAGGTGGAACCCGGCGAGATCATCAAGCTCGAGCCCGGCGCGCCCATCGAAACGGTGAGGAGAGGAGAAAAAGAGCGTCGACACTGCGTGTTCGAGCTCATCTACTTCTCGCGCCCGGACAGCCTGTGCTTTGGGGAGCTCGTGTACGACGTGCGCAACAAGATCGGCGCGGCTCTGGCATCGAGGGACCACGACCTGCCCCTCGGCGACGATCTCGTGGTGATCCCCGTGCCCGACTCTTCGAACTTCGTGGCCCATGGCTATGCCCGGGCCCGCAACCTGCCCTATGAAATGGGCCTGTTGCGCAACCACTACGTGGGTCGCACCTTCATTCAGCCCAGCCAGAAGAAGCGCGACGAGGGCGTCAAACAGAAGTTCAATCCCCTGCCCGCCTACTTTCCGGGGAAACGCGTGGTGCTCGTCGATGACTCCATCGTCCGCGGCACCAGCCTGCGAAAGATCGTCCGCATGCTCAAGACCTCTGGAGCCAAGGAGGTGCATGTGCGCATCGGGTCGCCGCCGGTCATCGGGCCGTGCTACTACGGCATCGACACGCCGACCGAGGAGGAGCTCGTGGCCAACCGCATGAGCGTGCCCGATATCGCCGAGTTCTTGAGCGCCGACTCCCTGCGCTATCTGGACATTGGGGATTTCAGCTCGATCCTCAAGTTCCCCGAGACCTTTTGCTATGCCTGCTTCAACAAGGACTACATCTACCCGCCGCAGGACTTTGGCCACAAGCTCAACGTGCCAGACACGCAGCGCTGTTAGCGGCGCCGGTCCTCACCCATCATCGAAGGATTGAAGGGCCGCTGCCCTCCTGTAATTTTTTTCCCTGTCATTTGTAAAATTCCGATTGCGGACTGCGTGGCTACGGAAGTACGCTCGTGGACAAAAGGAAGACCGCGCTTCGCACAAGTAAGCGCTTCCTAGTAACGGATTTGGTCAACCGCGCTCGAAGCGCGTTCCCACAGGAGGTTACGCATGTCCCGATTCGCTAGTCTCTGCGCGATGTTCTTGGTCCTCACGATGGGCACCGGTGTCGCCGCCTCAAAGGGGCTGCGCGCCTCAGCCAGAGTCGAGCTCGAGCAGATCGCCCGCAGCAGCGGTGTCACACCACAGGTCGTCTCGGTGCGCATGAACGGCGCGCCGTCCATGGTCATTGGCAAGCTCTGCGCCAAGAGCCCTGCCAAGGCCGTGGATATCGCTCGCGGCTTTGTCGCCGCCCACCCTGCCCTGTTCCAAAGCGGCCTGTCCCAAGTCGAGGTTTTGAATCAGCAGGTGCATGCCATGGGTCGCACGGTGCGGCTGCAGCAACTCCACCGAGGCGTACCCGTGGTGGGAGCCCACGCAGCCCTCCTCGTCGACCACGACGGCGTCGTGCGCACCGTCTCCAACGGCTTTATCGAGCTCGGAGAGCTGGACACCACGGCGCGCATCGCGGACATCGACGCCGCGGACACGGCCCTCGAAGCCTCCACCTGGTTCGTGCCCAGCAACCTCGAAGGCTTCTACTCGCGCCTCGTGGTCCTGCCTGTCCACTCCACGTTCGGCGTCCTGGCCTGGGAGCTCCACTTCGGTCAGATCCCCGGGCTCCTCTCCAACCTGTGGTTCTACGTGGATGCCAAGACCGGCGCCCTCATCAGCCAGCAAAACCGCGTTCAGAACTATCGCGGCCTCGCCTTTGAGACCAACCCAGGGCCAGCCAACAAGCGTGAGTCACCCATCCAGGTGCCGCTCGCGGTGCCGCAGGGCGGAGTGGACTACACCGTCGGCGACTACGACCCCGCGATTGTCGAGCAGATCAAGACAGCGTGCGACTACCCCAATACCAACGAGGCTAAGCCCGACTGCCCAGAGGGCGATGCCATCTGGCTGCGCCATCCTCTGCACATGGCCCGCAATTGCGTGGATTACCATGAGCTCGTGGATTTGGATCTGAAAGAAATGGAAATCCCTGGCCTTGAATCGATCCAAGTTCATTTCTGCTCCGAAGTACAGACCGCCCACGCCGACGAGAACGGCGATTTCTTCTTTTCCGATTGGCGCGATGGAGACGGCAATTTCTACGACCTCAATCCTGTGGACAAGTTCGCCGAGGTCCAGATGTTTTACCATGTTGAGACCATCTACGACTACTTCATGAGCCTCATGGACGACTACGAAGGCACCGGCATCGCGCAGGACTTGGAAGGCCTCGCGATGAAACCGCTCGTGGCCACGGTCAATTTCAAGTTGCCAATCAATACGAACGACCCCGGCGCGTTCACCGACCTCATGGGCATGCTCGCGTCTCTCAGCGATCCCAATGGCAAGCTCTATCCCTATGACAACGCCGCGTTCATCCGCGGCACGGATAAAAGCTCATCCGCGTATATGCCTGGGCTCTCCCGCCCCTACGACACCATCATGTTCGGCCAGGGCACGGGCGTGGACTATTCCTGGGACGGCGATGTCGTCTATCACGAGTTCACCCACGCGGTGGACAACTCGGTCACTTCTGGCGGCACGCATGAATATACGGAGTTTGCCGACGAGTGGGGCATCAATCCCGAGCCCGGCGGCATGAGCGAGGGCTTTGCCGACACGTTCCCGGCGTTCTTCACCAACGAACCCACCATGGGCGAATACTCCTTGGGGTTCTCGGCGCGCGATCTGACCGGCAATGACGTCTGTCCCAACGACCTCAGCGGCGAGGTGCACTACGACTCCCCCATGTGGAGCCAGTCCAACTATCAGGGGCGCGAAGCAGCCGTGGCCGCGGTGAGCGGTTCGCTCCGCACCCAAGAAGCCCGCCATCTGTACGAGCAGGCCACGTTCATCGGCCTGTCCTCCGTGGTCGCCGATCAAGGGTACGGAGAGACAGCCGCCGCCATTCTCGCCGCGGTCGAAGACCTCCTGGGCAGCGCGGCCAAAAACGCGGCGGCAGAGGCCTACGCGGCCCACAACACCGACGACTGCCCGCGTATCTACAGCGACAACGGCACGGGCGCCATCGACCACAACACCGTCCCAGGGCTGGGTGTCGTGATGCCGGCGGCCATTCGCCGGGAAATCGTCCCAACCCCCTACACCCCTGGTATCCTCCAGTGGGAGCTCACCGTGCCCGACGGCACCAAGGCCCTCAACCTCTCCATGACTGTCACGACAGACCCGCTCGGAGGCGGCATGCTCGGCGGCTCGTCCGGACTCCCTGACGCACGCATCATCGTCCGTCATGGCAGCGCCATCCAGTTCACCTACCAGGGCACCACCGTCAACACCGACGATGACGTCATGGGCCCGTATGCTCTGGACAAGAGCTATAACTTCTCCCTCATCGGTGAGAACGGCGGCGATCTGCCCAGCGGCAAGTACTACCTCATGGCCGTGAACCAGAGCACGAGCCGCGGTGCCATGCACTCGCCGCAGCTTTCGGCTGACGACGCGGCCATGGCCGACGACAAAGGCACCCACGTCTACGGCTCTGAGCCAGAGGTGCCGGACACCGACACCGGAGACGACTCCACGGACACCGGAGACGACTCCACCGACACAGAAGACGGAACCGACCAGCCCACCACCACCGACGATTCCGACGAGTCGTCAGACACCACCCTGGACTTTAGCTCGGAAGATCAGACCGTCGACGACACAGGCTCGAAAAAGAGTGGCAGTGGCTGCGCCGCGACCGGTCGCCGCGCCGACGCCTCCCCGCTCACTCTGCTCTTCTCTGCCCTCGGCCTGTAGCCCGAGAGCTCATCTGGACAAGGCTTCGAGAGCGGCTTTTAACCTCTCAATGCTATGGCGTTTTGAGCCGCAATTCGCAGTATTCTGGCAGCCAGTTCGGGAGCTTCGACGCATACGGGGTGTTGACCGCGGTGCGCGGGTGGTCGGCGAAGAACTGCACGGCTTGCTCTGCCGAGAACTCGGTCGGGATGACCGGATGCCCCTTTTTGTGGTTGCACAAAAGGACGTCGTGTCCGAGTCCATTGAGGTAAGGGGCATCTGCTAGGGCCATTTGGTCGAAATGGAGCTTCTCGACAACCAACGAATACCAATCATCAGGCCCTCCATAAACGATCGCCTGCGCATACGAGCTCGTTTG
>JALOQD010000031.1 GCA_025453525.1 Myxococcota bacterium | reverse complement strand
GAGGGCATTCGTGTATGGGGCTCAGGTCAATAAATTGGCAAAATGGATCGCCTCGCGATCAAATCTCGGGTGGGCTGAAAATGGCGAAACTCTAGCCTAGTACCGCAAACCGCAATTTCCTTCCTTAATTCGCCGGTCCTCTCCGCCGATGGCTGTGTTGCTCCTCCTCGACATGCCGACAAGCATGCCTCGTCGTCCCGCCTTGCCCTCGGCGCGGATCCCTTGGGCGACTTACGGAAGGATCTTCCGGTCCGCGGTACTAGCCTGCGTCTCCCCCTGTCAACACTTCGCCCTCGCGGTTACCCGCGACAACGCATGACTCGGGGCCTTTGTGGTTCGCACCTCCTTCAAAGTGAGGAACTCTCATCCTCTACACTCCGCCGGTTTGCGCCGGGGCAAGGCACGTCCCTGGCTTTGTCCTCGCCTTTCCCGGCTTTCACGGCTACCGGCGCAGCTCCGCCTCCACAGAAGCAGGCAGCTCGTGCTCGTCGGTCCGGGTCCGGGCGAGGAAGGTCTCGAGGTTGTCCGCGACCACCTCGAAGAGCAGCTCGCACTCCGGCTCCCGCCGTTGGTAGACGACCTCCTCGAGTTGGCGCGCGGCGAGCATGCCCGAGGCGGTAGAGCAAGCCCTGGGCCACCTGAGCGATAACGAGAAAGCCCAGTCGGCGCGTGGGTTAGAGCGTCATGGAGGTCAGAATGACCGGCGGCGAGCGGCGGCGAATGGTGGCGGTGGCGTATCCTCCGCTGGGGGGGATGGCTGCTTCACAGAGCTCGCGCTCGGAGCAATAGCCTTCGCCCATGCTGCGTAGAGTGCGACAGTCAGCGGCCGCAGTGTGAAAACCTGCCCTCGGTCATCTTCAGCGATTGAGCCCGGCGTCCTTCTTCGACAGCTTGGTTCGCCCCAAGTTGAGAGAGATGCTCGAGGAGCGGATCGACGACAAGTCGCTGATGCGGCTGGTCGGAAAGCGTCTGCACATGGGAGTGCTCGACGGAGCGGAGTTTAGCACGCCGGAAGGGGGAGCGGTGCAGGGTTCGATCTTGTCACCACTGCTCAGCAACATCTACCTACGCTCGTAAGCGCCGCGGTCTGTGCATCAAGGGCCAAGGGCACGTAGCTCAAGGGCAAGTATTTTCGCTTGAAGGCGCGTCGCGGCGCTCTTCGCGCCGCCGTTGCCATCGGCCACAAGATCCTCGTTTTCGCCCACCACATCCTGACGAAGGGCGGGCCGTACAACGAGTTGGGCGAGGCATACCTCGATCAGAAGGACCAAAGTCGCACAGCGGACAACCTCGTCCGGCGGCTTGAGCGCCTGGGATTCAAGGTGACGATAGAGACGCAGCCACAACCACAACCTGCCTGAGGTTTATTTCCATAGCAGTAAAGGCGATGTGACACCTGACATACGCGTGTGACAAACGCTTATGCATTTGGACTCCGTTCCGTTTCCAGAAAAGGCGAAAGGCTGCGCATCCGCCTTGGAATTGTCGTTGAAGATACAACACGTTACGGTCGCAAACGCGTTCTCACGAGACCAGCGGTAGTAGTTGGCATCAATCTTGAGGGGTTAATAGTTCTGACGCCTCGGAGCGAGGCAACTTTCGTTCCGGGAAGCATTTTATTAAGAACAATGGAGACCACATCAAAGATGGAGGAAATGTCATGCGGAAAATGATCAATCGAGGTTGGATCTTGGGATGTCTTGTATTCCTTTTTGCGCTGGGTTGCGAGGCCATAGATTCTGGAGAACTCAACGAAATTGAAGATGCGAATTTCGACGAAAGGGCGTCCACCGGTCACACCTCCAATAATCTCAAGCCTGGCGGGGAAGTGGCCTTGAATCAATATCTCCAGTCCTCCGATGGTTCCCACCGCCTGTATTTGCAAGGCGATGGTAATCTCGTGCTCAGGCGGATGTCTGACATGAAAGCGCTTTGGGCCTCGGGCACGAACGGCAAGTCCGTAAGCGTTTTTAGGTTCAGGACTGGTGGAGATCTCGTACTAAAGACCGCTTCAGGCTCGACAGTCTGGTCGAGCAAGACCGACGGGTCGGGCGCGACGGAACTGCATCTGCACAGCGCCGGCAAATTGGTTCTTTATCGGAACACCACGGTTGTCTGGTCCGCCAATGGCGCGCCCAATCCTACGGACAACTGTCCAAACGATCCCAACAAAACCGAACCTGGTAAGTGCGGCTGCGGCGTGCCGGAAGGCACATGTGGGGAAGACGACGACGGCGGCGACGATGGTGGCGGTGCCGACAGTGGCAGCAGCAACACCCTCCTGGTCCACGACGGTGCCTGGAAGTATGTCTACTGTTCTGGCTCCACCGTCAAAGTGAGTAGCTCATCGTCAAAGAAGCAGCGGTGGGTGAAGCGTGGCGAGCGAAGTATATACAACGAGACTGTGAAACAGTACCTGTACTGCCCTGAGCGTGACGGAGGTTATGCTCCGACGTTGTGCAAATGCAGCGGCAGTTCAGAGAACTATCACACGAAGACGAGCAAGACTGGGGGGTCAGCCCCCGCGACCATTCCGCTCAACCGGGATATCTATATCGCGCCGAACAACAACATGAACGCCTGCTTCAAGGTGATTCGGGGCGATCAGGTTCACGCTCCCTGCGCCATAGAGCCCTGGAGAAACCAGACTTGCAGAAAAGACAACGGGGACAGTTTCTCCAGCAGTGAGCATGCGTTGCCATGCAACAAGTTCAGACTGAACGGCTAGCTCCATTTTGCACCCCTAAACCCCCACCACGAAGAATCAAGAAACCCGCTGGCCCAGACACACTGGGCATGTGATGGTGAATTGCAGAGAATCAAGGTTGAGTCGCTAAGAGCCTGGGACGGTCCTATGCTCATGAAACCGACAGATTTGGTGAAAAACGCCCCCAGCTAGCAAAGTCCTGCGGTTCGAGGCATGCGTATACTCGCGGTGTGTGGTTAATTTCAGACTACCGAAGCATATCTCATAGATCGTCCCTGGCAAGTGAAAGATCGTAGGACCGTCCCCGGCTTCCCGGCGGTGCCGATTCGATCCACAAACGCGAGCAGAGACGACAGGCCTTGCATCCATCCCTTGGGCAACGGGGTGCTTGTGGGAATCTTCTGGGAAGGAGGGCTGGGAAGCTTCTCGCGCGACTTGGCGCGTTCTACGCTTGGCTGAAGGATGCGGCGTGTCTGCGGTTGGTCGGCGCTTGGGGTAATGATTCGACGTGCAGGGAACTGCTTCTCCGCCAAAGCATCGAGAGGGCCGTCCTCCTTCTCTTGGCCGCGAGGGGCTGCATCGCGATCACTCCATTGCCATCCTGGGATGCGCTCGAGGAGCCGCGTCTTCTCGTGGCTGAGGGTCCGATTGTGATAGCGAGAAATCTGGCTAACCTGCCATTTGGCCAATGGCAATCCGTCCACGGTGACCGACGCGGGAATCTGGAGATGACCTTCACGCTCAGCGAACTTCAGGAGCACCTCATAGGCAGTGCGCCAGGCCCTATCTAGATGGAAGAGCGTTGGGGTGACAGGTGGAGAACTGAGTCTTCTACTGAGATGATTAAAAAGATGCTGTTCCATGACAAATATCGTTCGGTCTTTCGTTATGACGCCCCAAGTAGGGCGGGAGCATAGGCTCGCCAGTTAATATGAAGTTGAAGTTACCTCAGCAAAATACAGCAGAAGAACCTCATGTCCACAATTGCCATGAAATAACGTTCGTGACAAGACAAATATATTGGCAAAAGCCTGGAGGCGAGGAACACGAATATTTTTCGAGGAAGAATAAAGGCAGTGTGACGACAAATGCACACGATTGGCCATAGCGTCAAATTTTCCATATTTTCTTGTTGACAGGCCGGAATGAAAGAGGGTAAATGGGCAGGTGCTCGGGGTGGAATCCCCTCCCCTTAGTGGAAGCGGCGATTAATGTTTTGTGGCTTTTCATACTTAAGAGACTCCTTACTTCATCGGTCTATTCCGGCGCTCGTGATTTCTATGTGTCTCGCGGGTTGCCCGGGCGACGGCGGCGCGGATATCTCGACCAGCATGGATACAGAGACCTGGTCCTCTGACCAGGGCACCGTGAGTCCATCCACTGAAGATGTTGAAGGGGCAACCGACGGCACGGGCGACGAAACCTGGGGGGCCACCGATGGTACGAACCCGCAGACAGACGGGACACAAGCGACCGAAGATCCTTCCACTGGTGATTGCTCCACACAGTGCGACCCAGGGAGCTGCCGCAGCGAGTGCGGCCTAGAGTGCGATTGCCCGCAGAGTCAAAGCTGCGGACCGGATGATCGATGCCATGACGCGGAAGAGTGCGAGCAGGGATGCGACGGGCTTGTGGCCGAGTGCGGGTTCGCCTGCGGCTCTTGGTGTGGTCCTTGCGCCGCTGACGAGACCTGCTCGATTCATCTTTGTGGGGAGGCGGTGAGCTGCTCGGCTTGTCCACTATTTTTGAGTCTGGTGGATAAGAAGGTCGCGCAGGCCAGGCTAGAACAAATTGTCGTCTCCTTGAATTTGCGGGTCGATGATTCGTCGGAAGGACCGCGATTGTTCGACATCAGCCTACGTTCGAGCGATGGCGTTCGCCTGGTCTCGGTGCAGGAGGGACCGGCGTTAAAGGCAGCTGGCAAGACATTGTGCCCTGACCCGATCACCGGAAAGCCGTTCTCTCGAGCCGCGGACGGGATCTATCGATTGCTCGCCGTGGGGACGAACAGCTCGACATTATCGTCGGGCCAGCTTGCGGTATTGACGTTTGCCGTGGACAACGCTTCCTCGGCAGAGGTGTTCCTGGTGCGGACGGAGCCTGTTTTTACTCCGCCCCAGGTCGATGAGGCATTGCAGATGACACAGTACGACAGTCCACTCGCGGTGAGATTGTAGATGTCAAATGATGAATAGAACACAGACAAGGCAAATGCGGGAAACTGGGCTGATGACGAGAAATATTCCAGTCAATTTCGAAAATATGTGTCAAAAAGGAAGAATGGGCTGTTTGCTTTATTTTGTTGATTTCGCGTTTGAAAACGATTAATTGAACCGATTATGACCTTTGGGCATTTGGGTCGAGGTGGGAACGGTTGAAAACATTAATGAGGTGAGCGTTAGACGAATAGCATGCTGACGATATCTAACCGTAGGTATTGTTAAAACATTCAGGAGGAAATATGCATTGGGCGATGCGTCAAGTATTGCTCGGCGGTGGACTATTGTCGGCCGGCGGGCGGGTAGCGGGGTTCTTGGTTCTTCTCTTCGTTTCAGGTTGTGACTTTTCGACGGGCATCGACTCGTCTGATCCTGGTCCTTCGGACGATAGCGGAGTTGTTGGCCAGTGCGTGCCAACCTGCGACGGCTCGGCCTGCACAGACGATGGGTGCGGTGGGACGTGCACGTGCAAGAGCGGCTTCGAATGCGACGATAACAACGTCTGCGTGGCGAGTCCGGCCTGTACCCCCAAGTGCGATGGCACGCGCTGCATCAACGGTTGCGGCGGGACGTGCGCGTGCGGTGACGGTCTCGTGTGCAATGCCGAACAAGACTGCGTGCCGAGGGTTGATTGCGTCGACGACTGCGAGGCGGCGAATTATGTCTGCGGCACGATCTGCGGCGTCGATTGTGGTACTTGCGGCCAGGATGAGACCTGCGTCTTTGGCAAGTGCAAGAGCGTTCGCTCCTCTTTGGCGATGCAGCTAGAAAATGTGCAGACCAACGCGGGCCGGAGGAATGCCCGTCTCGTCATCGAGTTCGAGCCTTTGGAAGACCAGCCTCTACCGCGGATGGCGGACCTGCGGATCATGCTCGAGGGCGGGAGTGATCTTCAGATGGAAGCCGTGTCCGTGGGGCCAGCGCTGGAGACCGCGGACAAGAATCTCTTTACGGACGCACAGACAAACAAGCCGTGGCAGTTGCTGCCCGAGGGCGCGGTGCAGCTTTTGGTGTACTCGTCGGAGAACGTCTCGGAGATCGGCGCTGGTCGTTGGTTGACGCTAGAGGTGTCGTTCCGCAGTAGCGGGGATGCTCGTCTGTTCCTCGTTCGCCATGAAGGACTCTTTGCGCCGAGCTCGGCCGATAGCGCTGTTCAAGAGAGCGCATATGACTTGCCTCTTACGGTGACGCCATGAATCGAATGAGTCGATACTTATCTCTTTTCATTCTTATCTCGAGCGCTTCGACCGCCTGGGGTGCGCCGCTCACGATGAGCGAGATTGACACCTTGTCGCAGTATCTCGACTGCAAGACGAATTGCGAATACGGGGTGTCATCGCAGAAAGCCGCGTGCATGGCGCAATGTCCTTCTTTCGATACGAAGTGGGAGAAGAACGGCGTCAATCCAGTGGACAAAGTAGACCTGGAGCTTGCGTTGCTCGAGTACTGGGACCGCGGCACCTTGACAAAGGTGTGCTATCAGGACGGCTGGGTGAAGCCGGTGGGGACATGTGGTAGCAGCGATTGCCTGGCGACCCACACGACTGCCGAATGCGCGGACAGCGACGGCGATGGCCTCAAAGAGTGGCAGGAAAAGCTGTTCGGCACCAAGGACAGCGAAAAGAACACGGCCTGTGCCACGAATGCACAGTGCAACTTTCAAACAAACTGCATCTGGAACGTGCTGGTCGGCGAGAGTCGCTGCGTGGCGCGGACGGGCTGTAGTGGCAGCGCCTGTACAGCCTACCATCTGGAGATCGTGGAGCAGAACAACTCGCAGGTTGTGGCCCGCGTGCACTACGACTACTCGCCCATTCCCGCACGAGTGCTCGATCTCTACATTTCTTACAGCGCGGATGCGCTCAGCCTGCTCGATGCGCGGCTCCTGAAACCCGTGTTGGAAGCGGGCAAGGAGCTGCAGACTAAATTTACCAATGACGGGCAATTGCGCCTGATTGTGCTCGGCTCCGGCTCCATGAAGACCATTCCCTTTGGACCGGTGGTAGAGCTCGTCTTTTCGCGTATCTCCGATCAGCAAACCAGCATTGGATTTGTTAAGAGCGATTCGGCCCAGCAGATGAGCCAAGCTCCGAGCAACGACTTGGTTCAAAGCGAGCTCAAGAACGATGCCCTGTGGGGCTCGGATGTGTCTATCAAGGCGCGCAGTCAAAGTGGGCCGCGTCTGCTCCTTTACTACCCGTTCGACGAGCTGAACGAACCCCTCGCGTACAGCGATGTGCGGGACGCGGTGGAGATGTGCGCTCTCGATGCTTCGTGCAGTGGGTTGAAGGAAAGCGATTCGACTCAGCGGGCGATGAAGGTCAAGCGGCAGGCCCAGCTCGAAACTGTACAGCGGGGGTGGAGCAAGGTTTCCGAGGTCATTCCCGGTGTGCGGGATCGCGGTGCGTATTTTGCGGGACGCGAAGACCACCTGCAGCTGCCAATTATCGCCGAACCCGCGGGTTCGCGCAGTTATACCTTGGAAACGTGGTTCTACGCCGAGAGTGAGATCGCCGAGACGGCGAAGGTGAGCCAACTTCTCTTCAACCAGCAGACGACCTCCGAAACCACCCAGTTTGGCGTTGGTCTCAAGAGGTCTGCCACAGCCCGTTCCGTAGACCTGGTCTGGTTCGAAGGCAACGCCGATGCCGAGCCAGGCCCGTCGCCCTTAACCATCGCCACTGTGTCGGTCCTCGATTGGAACTATCTGACCATGACCGTGGACGAAGCGAGCGGCCGCGTGAGGTTTTATCTGAACGGCGAAGAGAAGAACGTCAGTCCTGTTTTGAGCAGTGGCGCGCTAACGAGCTGTCCCATGCCCTCTGGCAGCGGGTTCAGCTTTCACAAGGAAGGCGACTTCCTGACCGGGCAGCGACCGCCCGAGGCCGTGTTCTATGCTTCGACACAAAACAACCTCTACGGCATCGAACGCATGGATCCAAATGGTTTTGCCCGCGGGGAGGTCATCCGCGAGGGCACGAGCCAAACCATGGACCCTGACTTTAGCCCGGTCACTGGCAAGCTCGTGTATGTCTCGAGCGAGACCGGGGACTTCGAGATCTGGATCGCCAATGAGGACGGCAGCCAAGCGCGGCCCATCACTCGTGGTTTCGGAGATACGAGCAGAGGAATTTTTGCCAGGCGCCCTCGCTGGGCTCCGAACGGCACGGGTATTGTGTTTGAATCCAATGCGTACAGCGTCGAGGGGAATCACAACTGGTACGGGCGAACGTACCAACTTTACTACCTCGCGTATAACGTCGAGAAGGACGAAGTGGCGATCGCGGATCCCAACGGGGGTATCGCGCCGCTTTCCATGCTCGATTACAATTCCTTTCTCGAAGGTAACAACCTATTCAAGGTCACTCTCACGAGTGACAGCGCCCACAACCACTATGGCGTGGTATGGCTGAGCGGCAGTCATTCGAACGCGAATCCTCCGGACCTCGGCCGCATCGCTTTTACGCAAGCGAGTGAAGACTACGACGACCGCGTCATTCGCGTGGGCACGATCCTCAGTCCAGAAAAGCTGAACCAAGCAGATCAACCGCTCGACGTGCCCTATGTGACGAACTCTAGCGACGGCAAGGGCGCGGAGCTCCTCGACGCCTCTGTCAACGTAAAGGCAGGAACCACGAGCTATCTCGTGGCGCGTACGGAGGTGGCCTACGAGACTACCAATCAGTTCAAGGTGCAGTCCGTGGTCGCGAGCGGCCAAGGCGTAGACGTTCGCCTTGTGTTCGAGCCGAGCGGGTATTCAACAAACTGTTGGGATACGGACCAGGACGGGAAATGCCATTCCGAGCTCGAAGATCTGAACAAGATCGGCGGCTGCGACATCACCGACTGTTACCCTTCTCAAATCGGCGATCTCTACCTCGAGTATCCCTACGCCAAGGTGCGTTTCAACCCGAACGCGAGCCGTGTCAACGCCGTGCTCGTGGATCCGAGTGGGTTGAACAAGGACGTCGAGCTGTCCGAGGCCTTCACGGCGTACGGTGATTTTGTCAAAATCAAGGTGATGAGCCCATTGAGCTCCAGGCCCTTGCCTGCGGGGCTTGTGGCCACTCTGCGCTTCGAGCGCGTGGGGAGCAGCACCACTTCTGCCTCGGACTACAAAGTCAAAAAGAGAACACAGAGGCGCGATCTCGTGCTCGGGCAGGGGGGGAACCTCGCACCTGTTTCGATTCCCCGCCTGAGCGACGTGTTCGAAGGTCGCTTTTCTCCAGATGGCGGAAAGTTGATCGTGGCTGGGCTCGAGAACGCGCGGCCCGTGGTGGCTCTGTACGATGCGAGTCAGCCAGACGGCCAGAAGGTGACCAAGGTGTCCCTGGTGCCGCAGCGGGTCGAGGGTATGGACTGGAACGTCGGCGAACGGTTCGCGCCTTGTCAGTTCGTGGGCGGGACGCGCAATCCCAGTTCCAAGCTCCTCAAACGCCAGTTCCGCGGCGGCTTGGACGAGATGCGCCTTTACAGCTACGCCCGCACCGGCGAGGCGATTCGCTCGGAGTTCGAGCGGGGCAAGCGCTGGCTGGACAAGGCGGGTGCGGCGGCGAATCCCAAGGCGCGGGTGGTCACGTGCGACAAACACCGCGACTGCCCGGACTACCAACTCTGCGGCGGCAATGGCACGACAGACCCCAAGGGCCTGTGTGCGACGGTCCCTTGTAAAAACGGTGATTGCCCGGGCGGCGGCGCATGCACGCTCCTTCCGGTTCCCTTGGGCGGAGGCGAAGAGGCTCTGCGTTTAGTGTGCAGCGCCGAATGCTCGTCAGACACCGAGTGCTTCGAGCAGGATTGCCTCAATGGCCAATGCCGCTTCTGCGACAACGGCGCCGGCGGCACCAGCGCCTGCCTCGAATGCCGGCTTGCGCCAGTGAAGATTCCGGGGGTCGAGACCTTCTTGGAAGTGCAGGGCTGCCCAGACCGCAACAGCTTCCTGTGCGAAGACGGATCTTGCTACTCCGAGTGCTACGCCCAGGAGAACGGCCAGAGCCGGTACCTTTGCCAGCCTGGTGTCGAGTACTGCAACCAGGGACGGTGCGTGGCGATAAAGTGGTCATGGGACGATCTGTCGCCTTCAACGATGAGCGGCCTGGCGCAAATGACCATGAGCGTTCAAAACGCATGGACCACCACTGCCATTGCGCAGACCTATCCGGTGACCATCCGCGCGTACGGTGTGGAGGATTATCTCAAGGCTCCGCAGGTCATCGTCGAGGGCCGGGTGGCAAGCGATGCGAGCGGCCTGCCCATGTATTACGGGACGGACTGGTTCGAGGTGGGCGTGGTCAGAGTCTACAATAAGGATAAGATTGAAGCCGAACTCAATCCGTACACAGTCCTGTCCCCGTATCCCATGGAAGAGGTACGGTTGCGTCTGATATCGCCGCCCCTCGAGAACGGCAACCAGGGCAACCACGGATTGATGAACGGCGAGAAGCATTTCTGCTCCAATTGGGCTACGGACCCATCCAAGTGCCTCAACCGCGTGACTGGTAGCCGCGCCACCATCGGCTATCGCGTGGGTATTCCCAGGGTCGAGTCTCGCCGCGCCTGCGCCGAGAACGGCTACGACAACGCGATCTGCAAATATCAGCAAGACGATCTGCGGCCCTATCTGTGGGGTGGGCAGCCGGCGGTGGTGGTTCTCGGCGTCACGGTCAAAGGCAAGAACGTCATGACGGGCAAATGGACGAACCTGGCGTGCGGCTATGCCTCGAAAACAGGAGAGGTCACGACCATGGCGACGCGGCCTGTTCCTGGAAGGGGCTACTTGCAGCAGATGAAGCGCCCGGTTTTCGGCAGCCTTACCACAGAGCTCTCTGGCCAATCTGCCGGTGGATTGCTCAAGAACATGGTAGGCCCCATGGCCCTTGTGGACGGCAAGGCCATGGTCGGTGACAGCTGGGCTCTGCTCAACTGCACTTTGGCCGAACCTGTGAACCCTAAAGCTGAGACGAGGGTGGCCGGCGCGACTTTCCGTGTCTGCACCGATTTTGAATCATGCCGAGGCGACACAGGTGGACTGTACCGACCGACTGGCGATGTCGGAACCATTAGCGAAACCAACAACGGGTGCTTCATCAAAGTCGGTATGCGCTCCAAACCCTGCTACGACTGGGTAGGCGGGGACGCGACCCTCGATTACTTGAGCGCCGAGCAAGACCAACTCTTCTCGACTCTGGATTTCGATACCTTCCGCGGACACGGACACTGAGAGAGGACAGGGGTTTGACCCATGAAAACACATATCCATGACAGAGCAAGGCTCTTGAATAAAGAAAAGGCTACGGAGGAAGCTTTCATGACGAGCGAGCTACACTTTTTTGGACAGACAAGAAACACAGTGCGAAGGGGCCTACTCGCCGCTGCATTCATCTTGATTCCAGCGTTTGGAGCCAGGGCTGAGCTGACGAGCGCCAAGTTCGAGATCACCGCGCAAAACATTCAGGAGTCGCCAGCCTATTTCAAATTTCAGGCGCGAGTGTCTCAGGGCAAGATTCCCTTGGGAGATGTAAAATTCGAAAAGGTTTTCGTGTTTATCAACGATGGGGCTAGCGATGTATGCCAAGAGACCTTTCCCGATCTGGACGTTATCGATGGCGTGCTCAATCTCGAGATTGGCCGTGGAATCGGCGGAACCTGCCACATGTCCACCCTGGTGTCCACGTACAAAGATTTGCAGTTCAGAGTCTGCCTGAATAGCACCGACAACTGCCTCAAGCCCATCTCTTTTGCCTCGGTGCCCTATGCGGTCAAGGCGACCTATGCGGTCAAAGCCAACGAGGCGGCTCAAGCCAATGAAGCCGTACAGTGCCATTACGCGCATCGCGTTACCGCGGACCGGGATATGTTCGAGACACAAGCTGTCGGCAAGGGCTATTTCGATTTCTATACGCCGACCGACGTATATTTCGCCAATCAAACCAATCTTAAGGACATGTTCTGGTACGAGCAAACGGCCCAGAGCATTCCCAACTCGAACTACAAAAAGGGCGGCTATATCCAGTGGGCGGGCATGAGCCCGGACGGAAACAACCTGCACATCTGCGCCACGGCCGACAGTGATATCAACGACGCCCCGATTCCACTGGACGAGCTCGTCCTGCACGCGGATTTCTCTCGCTTCGCTGGTCAGCTCATCGTCGAAGGACCACAGAACGGAATCGATCGCGGCGCCAAGATCAAGCAGGGAATGGAAGTCTCGGGCGTGACCCAGTTCTTCGGAGATGCCGATGCCCAGGTCGAGGACCAGCACGTGGTCGTTGGCTACGTCAAAGATCAATACCGCATGATCATTTGGGACAAGCTTGATGTTAGAGGCACTGCGGACTTCTTTGAAGAAGCTCGTTTTGCCAAGAAAGTGACGCTGGGAACGAGTAGAGGATTCGTACAGAATCCCGACGCTCCGCCCGTTTTTGAGGTGTACGGCAACGCTAAATTTTACGGAACTGTTAATCTTGCGACCAATGCGAAGCTTACAATTCCTGTCGGAAGCGTCGGAACCTCCGAGATTGCCGATAAATCGATAAAAAATGACGATCTCGGAGAAAAATGTGTAACGGGCTTTAATATTGAAGATGGCTCTATCACCGAGGCCGATTTGTCAAAAGTTGCTGCTTCGGAAGCTGTAACAACAAGCACGATACGCGGCAAGGCTGTAACCAACGCAAAAATCGCTGATGCAGCAGTTGATACAAAACAGTTGGCGCGACATTGTGTTCATAGTGAAAACATTGAAGATGAAGCAGTGGACAGTTATCATATTAAGAGCAAATCAATTACCTACGACCAGATTGCGTACAAGACAGTCGACAATAGCAATTTGGCCTCAGACTGCGTGACAAGTGACAAAATATCAAACGGGAGTATCACAGGCGACGATCTCGCAAGTTACACAATCAAGGCTAACAACATTGGCTTGGGCTCAGTTTCAAGCTCGCATTTGAGCCTTAGCGTTACCACTCACTCTTTTACGAGCTCTGATTGTGGGTTCCTTTGTGCAAAGAACATCGGAAGCACGATTACTACCAAGGCTTGCTTCTTGACAATGGTTCCAGTTGGGAAAGGTTGCGGTGTGGAGATAAACGCAGACACGAAGCAATGGCGAATGATTGGTAACGACATGGGTTGCAAGTCCATGTGTTTCTAGTGGATGGCGAGCGCGATGTGCTTGTGAATTACACAGGAGGGTGCGATGACGTGCCGGTTTGACAAGCTTTTTACTGTTCTGTTAATTGCACTTTTCGTCGCCTCTTGCGCGGATTCATTGCAAGGCGATAAAAACACGCAGTCTTCATCTGGGGCGGTTGCTGAAGTGCCCGAGTCGCCTGATGATGGTACGGCTCACAAACATATTACCCTCAAGGTCCTTCACGAATCAGGTTTCGAAACGGTCTCGATTTTGTTTGAGCGGACTCTCGATAGCGCTGGCCCCCGTGTCGCTGAGCTTCGTCTTTCTCTCTCCCCAGACCTGACCTTCGTCTCCGCGCAGGCCGGCTCGGCCCTGTCCGAATCCGGCAAGGAGCTCATCGCCCAGGCCGAGGACGGCGGCGTGGTTCGACTCGTGGCCGTATCGGCTTCGAGCGTGGCCGAGATTGGGAGCGGAGTGCTGGCGACGGTCAAGGTTCAGCGACGCGGCAGCGGCCCTTCGACCGCGGAGCTCTTGCTCGAAACGCCGCTGTTCGCGCCGGCCGAGGCAAACGAGGGGTTGCTCGTGGATGGAAAAGTGACGTTTTGACAGCTGCTCTACCTAGGGCTTGTCGAGCGGAAATTATTTAGGAAAGAAGAGAGGCTCTCATGGAGCGACATACTGATAGATGCTGGTGGATGGCGGTTCTTTTCGCGGCGTGCGCGTTCGGGACGATTTTGGAGTCACAGATTGCTTCGGCCGACGTTTGCGGTGGAGGCGTGGGCCTTGCCTGCATCAACGCCTCGGCGTGCATGAGCAACACCAGGGCAACGGTGTGCGTGTCTGGCAAGTGCGCCATCCCCTGTGTGGACAATAATGGCCAGGCCGTGGCCGGGAACTGCGGCATGGGTGAAACCTGCGCGGCCGCCGAGGTGTTTGGCAGCTCGCAGCAGACCTATGTGTGCAAAACCGTTCCCATGGTCATGGACCTGAACCTCCTCGACACGTGCATCTATCAGTTTGTCCAGGGTCCGGGGAGCATCAACCCCGCGGAGATCAAAGAGTGTTCGACCCAGAGCTTGCTGCTTCGCATGCTCGACCGCGATGCCAACGGTCTCTTCAACATTTTCGATGTGGATGGCTGCATCGCCGACTTTTTGAATCTCTACTCCATGCCCTGCGACGATGAGACGCAGACCTGCGACAACGGCCAGACCTACTGCGATTTCGATGAGGACTGCGGCCAGGGATCTTATTGCGACGAGAAGCTGCGGTTCTGCCGCCGGGAGTGTGGCTTTGTCGTGGACCGAGGAGAGCCCGGAACCGCGAACCCGGTGGTCCTCGATCGCCCTTGCTATGGACGCCTCCAGACCTGCGACTACAGCCGCGGCAAGTGCGTGAAGGTGGACCTCGACACGTGTCCTCCAGAGGCACCGGATTGTCATGCCTGTCAGATCGATGCTCAGTGTCCGACAGGCTCGTATTGCTTCGTGGGCAAGTGCACGGCCAAGTGCAACAGCGCCCTCGATTGCCCAGACGCGAGCTGGTATTGCAGCAAGACTAATACCTGCCTTCCTAGACCGCGGAATGTGGGTTCTGCGACAGTGCCTTTTGACCCCAAGAACTATTCCATTCTTTTGACCGAGCGGGAGGTGAGCTTCTCGGTGACGCGCAAGACTCTGGACCTGCCGGTGCTCATCATGGACCTCGCGGAACGTAGGCCGGTGTTCGATAACCCCAACGTAGTTTTCGGCTATCGTCTCGAGACCAAGTACTCCCGCAAGCAAGATCCGATTTGCCTGAGTGATTTTGAGAAGCTCTATGCTGAGGAAAAGAAAATCTGCGCTGCCGACAAGATATGCGTCAATGACTGGGAGAAGAAGCGCCAGGCGGTGATTCAAGATTGCATCATCGACTCGAGCGAAGAGTTCGTGACCATGGAGAACCCCTTTGGGGTGATTTATGGCGACGGGGATCCTCGCTTCCGCCTGTCCCTCAACATGATGGCGTTCGACAAGCTCAGCCCGGGCCTGTACGAAGCGAGCTTCACCGCCATGTTCAACAATGGCGATATGGACACCATCAAAGTGCTCGCACGCAAGCCCAGTCCGAGCGGAGAGTACTTCGGTCAGCTCGCGGTATATCTGGATCGACCGAAGAACCTGCTGGGCCAGGGCAACTTGGGCGCGAAGCTCTATGTAGCAACGGGCGAGCCCATGGTGGAGTGGAACCAATTTCTAGTCGAAAACAATTTGTCAGCCGACAAGGATTTCGAAGATTTCACGCGGGGCTACCCGGTACGCGGAACCATTCATGGAAACGCCGGCATGCTATTCGACAATCCGAAGGCCATCGAGCCGAGCGAAAACGAGGTGCCGATCAAGGGCATTTACTCACCTCACCTCGGCCGCATGCGGCTCATTGCCGTCGTGGACACGCCGCTTGGTCACTGCAAGGCGCTGGACGGCGAATGCCTGAAGGATAGCAAGACTCAGATTCAGGTGAATAACCGTTTTGGCCGGCAGGTGCAGAGGATCGCGCAGTTCATCGGGCCGTTCGATCCCCTCGAGGGAATCTTCCACGGCTATTACCGAGAAACCGTCTCTGGCCTTCTGGACTGGGACGTCACCCTGTCGGGCGATTTCAAGTTGGCGCTCATGACGCAGGAAGAGACGAACATCTCGCAGCCCGCGCTTCGCGACCGTAACGTGGCTGTGGGATTTCCGAGCGACGCTACGATTGCAACCCGCATCGATACCGACATCAATAAAAACTGTTCGAGTGAGTATCAAAGTATCTTCAGCAAACAGGAGACCTTTGAGAACTACCTTCGAATGTTCCCCGACTCCAAGCTGTATCCCCAGCTCACGGAAATGACCGGAGTCCTCCAGGATGCGCTCGCCACGCTGAACGGCAATTTTCAGTCGTATCTCACCTTCAATGAGTTTCTCGCTGGCAAGGCCGGATTCTGTACTCCGTCGAGCAATGCGAAAACCTGTGTCGATAAGGCGGCTGTGACGTGCGGGCTCGCGCTGCAGCGCAAGGCCTTTGTCGCCAATGGCTGGGTGGACGTCAACGACCTCGAGCCAACAGCGCATGCGCTATTTTGCGACGCGGCCCATCCGATCCCGGACTGCCAGACGAAGGATCCCGCCCTTGTCACACTCCAAGAGCACAACCGCTTCTACCAACAGCTCGTCCAGACCTATGCCCTAGAGGCTGGCAACGCACTGTCCGACGGGTTTTATGTCATGCACAAGGCCGCGGCTGGTACCAAGCTCAACGCGTCTTCCGCCTATGACTACAAGGTTCAAAAGCTCCAGCAGGCATTGACCATCTACGACGAAGCCCGCAGTGCGCTGTATTCGCCCGAGGCCACTGCCGCCATGTCGATTTGGCCCATGCAGGTGTTCACCGGCAAGGGCAACGACTGGTTGAATTACCTCGAGGTGGCGTCCACGGACCGTATGACCACAATTTTGGAGCTTCTCGATCTCCAGCGTCGAGTGCAAAACAAGCTCGATTCCAAGGCCGAGGTGTTTGCCAGCCATCTGCTGCACGACGAGTATCTGACGCAGGTGCTGCTCCTGGCCCTTCGCCAGAAATGGCAAGGTGCTCAGATGACCTACACCGGGGCTGGCCCGCGGATGATGGAACAGGGCGATCTGGTGCTGGCGAAAGTGCGCCAGGTCCGCAATCCACTCGGCCTTCACGACAATCGCGTGTTTTTCGAGAACAGCGATTTGATCTCGAACAACTGGCAGAACTTCCGAAACAGAGTCAGCACCAACATCGCGCAGCTCGAAGCCGCGACGAGCGCGGCGATAGGCGAGCTCCGAGCCTCCTTGATCGACCAGGACAACTTGGAGAACTCGCTCCAGACCACGGCGCATCAAGCGCAACAACAGATGGACGACTTGTGTGGTCCGAAAGAGGCCTATGCCGAGAGCTTCTGTGATGCGGTAACCGAAGAGCAGCGAAAAGAAGAGGTGAGCTGCGATCCCGCGGTGGATGGCACCTGTGATTCTCGATGGGTCTGCGAGCAAGGCGGCGCGAGAAGTCAAAAAGACTGCGACACCCCGGCCAAGGTGTTCAAGGATGGCGCGTCCGTGGCAGACCAAGCTTGTCGGGTGGACACCCTCAAGATGCCCCTCAAATTCGCCGGCGAGACGAGACAATGTGTCCGCGGTCGCATGGGCGTGCTCATCCAGGAACGCAAGTCCTTGGAGATTCAGAAGGACTCGATCTTAAAGCGTTTCGATCTTTTGATGCGCCAGATCGCGCGGGAGCAAAAATACATCAAAGATGTGTCCAACGCTAATGAGGATCTGCTGAAGGAGATGGCCGTTCAACAGACAGCCACGGCCGCGATCATGGAAGGCATGAGCACGGCGGAAACCTTGATGGGCATAGCCGAGGCGACGTACAAAGGCCTTCAAGGGGGCGATTTTACCCTGGCAGCGGCCGTTGCGACCGGCGCTACGGTTTGGGGCGCGGCGAACGCGCTGTACACCAAGGCCATGGGCACAGCCAAGATTCAGCTCAGCAATATGGAGGCGGCGAGCGCCGCGTTCCAAATCAAATATGAAAATCATAAAGAAATGCTCCTCATTCGGAAGAACCTCGACGAGCTCATGGATCAAGTCGAGGTTTTGCTCATCGACTACGACACCGTGGTGCAGCAGATCGCCAACCTCTCCCTGCAGATGGACGACACCCTGTATCTCGCCAAGCAGGCGGCCCATCGCTACGAAGAGCAGGTTAAGAGTATCGTCGATCACCTCATCGGCCGCGAATCGGGCAGTGTGCTCCTGCGCAACCAGATGGTCGCCGAATCGAACGCACTCTTCCAGGAAGCGTTGGTCGAGACCTACAAGATGGCCCAGGCGTTCATCCACCGCTACAACAAAGGCGAGGCATCGCGCACCCTGGTCAATCAGGTGTATCGTCTCCAAACCTCCGCCGACCTAAAAGCCTTTGTCCAGCAGCTCGAACAAGCAGAGCGCGACTACTGTGGGAGCCAGGCTGTCGATTGCGATTTCGTGAACAATACCAAGATGTATCGGTTGTCCTTGCGGGATACGCTGTTCCCCAACTTGCGGGACATCGTGGATGCCAAGACAGGCAGCGTCCTCACCAAGGGCCAGCAGTTTCACAACATCATCACGAGCTCTCCCCAGTTCGTGCAGCGGAACAAGCGAGAAGACGGGGTGAGAACCGAGATCGTGTTGCCGTTTGCGATTTGGATGCAAAACACGGGAAGCGCCGCGCGAAGCAAGTACATGGTGCGCGCGTCGGAGTGCAATCATATTCTCGTGGGCAAACGCAACGGCGGAGCGATCAGCGCCGGCACCATCGCGGTCAATGTGGCGGGAAATCAACTCGCCTATCCGGTCGAGTACGAGCTGTGGCGGGGCAATACCGACTACCTTAGGTCCTGCACCGAGAAGACATCGCCCTACGAGCCCAAAGTGAACGTGTTTACCGTGGGATTTTCGGAGAAAAGCACCTACGGGAAGATGGACACCCCACCAGACTTCATCACGCATACCGGTGCTTTCCAGTCTTGCACGAACAACCATGCCCTCGATGACCCCAACCTCAGAAACAACGAGGACGGTTGCTTCAATTACTTTGCGCGAGATCGCAGTCTGGGAGCGCCGGACTGGAAGCTCGTGATTCCCAGCTTGGATGTGGAGCGCAGCTTAGATAACGGCGGGCAGAGTTGGATCCTCGGCGAAAAGCTCCCCGAGAACAAGAGACCGGTTGTCGAGGATATCGTGTTGTACTTCCGCTACAACGCTCAACCGATTAACTGAATTGCACCTGGCGATTGAGCAGGGTGAAGATTAAAGGAAGATGAGTCATGAAGAGAACAGCCAACCACACAATAGCGCTTACGGTGACGATGATCGGCCTATCCTGGCTCGCCGGCTGCAATAGCTCTGGGCCAATCAACGACGACGGAGATGGCACTGGGACGGTCACGCAAACAGAGAATCCGCAAGAAACGGGCTCTGGCGAGGATACACAGAGCGTGACCGAGGATACACAGAGCGTGACCGAGGATACGCAGAGCGTGACCGAGGACACAGAGAGCGTGACCGAGGATACGCACAGCGTGACCGAAGACACAGAGAGCGTGACCGAGGATACGGGTCGGACGACTGGCAGCGTCTTTGGGGCTGTGTCCCTTTTGGGGTCTGGGACTGCTGAGGGCGTGAGCGTGAAACTGTTGGACCATGGCTTGGCCCAGGTGGCGGCGGCGGAGACAGAAGCCAGCGGCGAGTACGAGTTTCTCGATGTCGCGCCGGGCAGTTATACAGTGAGGGCGAGCAGACCTGGTTACGTCAACGACGAGAGGCGAGTCGAGGTCGCGGCCGGGGTGGATCTCGAAATCGATTTCACTTTGCAGGTGGAGGCGAGCCAGGGCGGGTATCGTCTGGAGTACGTGGCCGGGGGCTCGAATGGAGGAGACCCGGATCAGCGCGGAACCGTGGGTCGCGCGTTGAGCGAGGCCTTGACAGTTCGCTTGGTCAGCGGTGCGGGGCAGCCCGTGAGTTTTGCAGAGATGCGCTTCGAGGTCGTGGATGCTCACAATGGCGGCGCCGTGGACAGCGCGGATATAGCGACGGGTCCTGATGGCGAGGCTGCTAACGGCTATGTGCTCGGTACGCTGGCTGGAGAGAACCATGTGAGGGTGTGGTCTCCGGCAGGCGGAAGCAGCATTCACTATTACCCAGAGGGCCAACCCGATGAGGCGACGAGCTTGACCGTGGTCTCAGGCGCGAATCAGACCGGCCAGGTGGGAGCTTCATTGTCCTTGCCCGTCAGGGTGCTGGCCAAAGACCAATACGCGAACGCGGTGCCTGGGACGGCGATTTCGTTCAGCGCTGGCAGCGGTGGAGCCGCGACGCCTCAAACGGTGGCAACCGATGCGAGCGGGTTGGCGCAGACGAGCTGGACGCTGGGTTCGAAGCTGCAAGTGGAGCCTCCGCAACAGGAGCTCGTGGCGAGCGCCAGCAAAGCGCAGGTGACAGTACAGGCGACAAACATCTCGAAGACGCCCGTGCGCATCGTCATCGTGAGCGGGGATGGGCAGTCGTCCCGCAGTGGGGAGAGCTTGCCCAGCGCCTTTGTGGTCAAGGCGGAGGACGATTGGGGCAACCCTGGGTATGGGCATACGGTGACTTGGACCACGTCGACAGGCGGCAGTGTTTCTCCTGGAGCCACGAGCATTGGTCAGGACGGGCTCGCGCAGGCTCGAGGGACCATGGGCGTGCTCCTCAGTCAGGTCTTTTTCGCGACACTTACCGGTGGAGAATACGTGACGTTCCACGCGGACAAGGTCGGTGATACCAAGGTGAGTCTGACCGAACCGATGCTGGTATGGCCCGGATACCCGGACGCGAGCGTGGAGAATCCAGAAGAGCTCGAGGTGCCGCTCACGATTCGCGGGACAGGCTTTGGGCCAGAGGCGAAAGTCGTGTGGAACGTCGGAAGCCCAGAAGAAGAGGAGCTCCTGCCCACATCGGTGACAGCCACGGAAATCGTAGTTCAGGTGACAGCGGATCATTTCGAGGAGGTCGGGACATATCCCATCGCCGTGCGCAACCTCGAGACAGACGCCATGCAGAGTTTTGGTTTCAAGGTAGCACACACGCTCTTGGCACCGAGCGCCCAGGATTCGAGCCAATGCACCAAGTCCTTACTCTCTGGTTGGGAGTGGACCGAGTGCAGCGAAATCGGCCCAGAAGACACGGCTTATGGCCAAGACGGGCACTATGAGGAAAAGGCGGAAGGTCGCTGGGATGCGAGCGACAATGGCACGGTATACGACCACATTACGGGATTGAGCTGGATGCGGTGTATGGCAGGACAAACCTACAATGCCACAGCGAATTCTTGCGATGGAGTGAGCGCGTTGCCAGGAAATTACGCGAAGGCCCAGGCATTGTGTGAGGAAATGAACCGCGGGGGCGTTGATCACTGGCGCGTGCCGACTATCTATGAGCTTTTGACCCTGAGACATGAGAGCTATTATGGGTATGATACTGAGCTTTTTCCAGAGACCTCGGCGGAGAGTTGGACAAGCACTTTCGTTTCTCATCGTGACTATTACACAGGCTATCTGTATTTGAGATTGTCAGATTTGGTATTTTACATTGTTGGAGATCCCCTTCCTGTGCGTTGTGTGCGAGGCCAAAGCATAGAACGAGAGAAGTATGTTGCAGACATGAGTGCCGGTGTTCGAATCGTGAAAGACAGCAGTACAGGACTCATGTGGAACGCATGCCCAATAGGAACAAGCAGTAGCAATTGTTCAGGAACTATGACCGAATACACGTGGTCTGAAGCGCTCGGCGCCTGCTCGGCGCTTGTGGATGGAGGATATGGCGACTGGCGTCTTGCAAACTCAAGAGAGTTAATGACGCTTTTCAATATTGAGGCGTTGCAGATGTCGCCAAGCTTGTTTGGGACGAAAACGGGCGAAAATCGCGATTGGTCGTTTTGGAGCTCAACAACCGATCGAACATATGGCCAGGCCTCGCGGGCAATAGTTGTAAGCGCTTTCGGGAGTATGTTCACCGACAATAAGGATGCGCCGAATTACTCCACTAAAGCCGGCGCCCTTTGTGTTCGAATGGGATATTAAACCATCAAGTAAACATTGACGTTTCCAAAAATAGAAGCAAAGGCGCGGAAGATGATCAGAATATCTTATCCATTGTTGTTATTAGCGCTTCTACTTCTTTCAAATCTGCCTGCTTTTGCCGATCGCCCATCGCCGCTTTCCGCGCAGACCTTGACCCGCCCTAATGGCCCATCTTCCCTCAAGGGTCTTGGAGAATCTTTTTCGCCGAACATGGCGACCGGGACTGGCAACTTTTCGATACCTTTGCAGCTTCCCCCGGGCATCCTCGCCCCAGAACTCTCCCTTCAGTACAGTGCCGGCAAGGGAAAAGGGCCGCTCGGCACTTCGTTCCATCTGCCGGTCCTCAACATCTACCGCTCGACCGAGAAGGGATTGCCGAATTTCAAGGAGAATGATCGCTTTTCCGTGGAAGGCCCGACGTTGAACGACGAGCTTGTGCTCGTGAACTCGGAGATCGTGAACTCAGACAAACGGTGGTACCGACTTCGCAACGAGGGGGCGTTTGCGCTGTTCGAGCGAAATGCGGCTTCGGACAGTTGGACGATTTGGATGCCCAACGGGCACACGCTGCGGCTGGGCGAGACGGAGCAAGGGCGACAGACAGCCCAGGGTCGAGCGGTGCGGTGGTTTGTGCAGCGGCACGAGGACCGGTTTGGTCACGAGGTGCGATACTCGTATTTCAACGATGGTGGCCGCGTGTATTTGGATGCGGTTGTCTACCAGGTGCATGCCGCACCGCAGTATTGGAATGTGGTGGCGTTCGAGTACGAGCAGCGGCGGGATCGGTTTGTGGATTACACCTACGGCGAGGCCGTGCGGACAAACCTTCGGATGTCCGGGATCGAGATGAGCCAGGGTTCGAGGGTGCTTCGTCGGTATGATTTGGCATATGAAGACGGACTTCTTTCGAGCCTTTTGTCCCAGGTGGCGATGACTGGCGAGAACGGGGAGCGGCTACCGACGCTGTCGTTCGAGTACGTGCAGCCGCGCCGGAGCACGAGTTACTTGGTGGACATGCGCCAACTTCCGGCGCTGGAGGGTTTGGTGGGCGGCTGGTCGACGCTCGAGGACATGAACGGGGACGGCCTGCCGGATCTGCTGACAGGGTTGCCCGGAGATTACTTTTACTACGAGAACCTGGATGGGGTGTGGTTTGCGGGGAGCCCGACGAGATTGGGGCGCAGTCCTGATTGCCGCTTGTCCAGCGAGGATGTGCTGCTTGCGGACATCGACGGAGACGGGTATCGGGACGTGGTGCGCAGCGACAGCGGAGGGTTCAAGTATTATCCACGGAGTCCGGTCGAGAACGGTGCCTTTGGGGAGGGACGGTTTCTGAAGTCGTGGTGGGCGCAGGGTGGGGAGTTTCACTTTGGGTCGCCGCAGGTGAAGCTTTCGGACTTGAACCACGACGGTCGTGTGGACCTTCTCTATCAGAAGCCCGGGGACGACCAGCGTGTGCTGAACACCAGCAGTGACGTTCTCTTGAGCGAGACGATACCGGAGTTGCCCGCGGACGTGGATTTGCGAAGTCCCGAAGTGCAACTGATGGATTTCAACGGAGACGGGAACCTGGACTTGGTGCGGACGCGATTTTTGCGAGACTACCCGCCGCAGGTGCGAGTGTGGTACGGACTCGGGAATGGGAGATACGCGCCAGAGCAATCGATGAACGGCGTGCCAGATGGTTTACGCGAGGAGATGTTTCTTCACGACGTGAACAACGACGGCCAGGCAGACCTGGTACGGATCTCCGGAACGTGGCTGACGTATTATTTGAACACTGGCCGTGGATGGTATTCGGAGCCGCAGACGAATCGAAACAGCCTGCCTTCGACGAGCCAGACGCGGAAGATCCTCTTTGCGGACATGAACGGGAATGGGACAGCGGACGTGGTGTGGCTGATGTTGGACTGGACGCTGACGTACCTGGACTTATTTGGAGAGCCGAACTTCGGTCTTTTGAAGCGCGTGGACAACGGGATGGGGATGGTGACGGATATTGACTATCGGTCGTCAACGTCTTACGCAGTGGACGCGAAGTACGCGGGCAAACCGTGGCGCACGCCCATGCCTCATCCGGTGCCTGTCATTTCCGAGATCCGCGTGAGCGATTCGATGGATGCCCTTGGGCTGGAAGCGAACGTGTCGCGGACGACCTTCACCTATCGCGACGGATATTTCGATACGAAGGAACGCGAGTTCCGTGGATTTGCCGAGGCGACGAGCACGTCTCACGGCGATGCCGACCATGAGAGCCTGGTCACGCAGACTTACATGCACGTAGGGCGAAACCTCGAG
The DNA here is from genome assembly GCA_025453525.1 of Myxococcota bacterium. Lineage (GTDB taxonomy): Bacteria > Myxococcota_A > Polyangia > JAAYKL01 > JAAYKL01 > JALOQD01. Next base: position 72 of record JALOQD010000031.1, on the reverse strand, counting down.
ACCGGAGCGGACGAGGAGATCCTCAAGGGCAAGCCGTGGCTGCAGCTCACAAAAGACGAGGACGGCCAGCTC
>JALOQD010000288.1 GCA_025453525.1 Myxococcota bacterium | reverse complement strand
GCCTGCCGCTGGGTAGTCGCTTTCCTCGAGGATCTCGAAGGCCCGCTGGTAGGAGCGCCGCGAGAAGTGGTCGATTTCGATGATCATGCCTCGCTTCATCAGCTCGCGGAGCAAGAACTCGCCTAGCGAGGTAAGCCCGGCGTTCTGACAGAAGTTCCCCTCGAGCGCGCCCTCTTGCAAGCGCAGTACGTAGGGCAACAACGTCAGCAGCGGGTTCTTCGCAAAGCCGCTCATGTTGTTCGGCGGGGGGGAGATGTAGTCGGCTCGGGGCTCGTTGAGCCCACCAAAAGCGAGATTGCCCTTGTCGAAAACAGCGGGCGTGTCTGGGCAGCCTTCCAAGGTGAAGTTGGACCAGTGACCGCTGTTGATGAAGTTGCCCAGCTCGATGAAGTCGCGGTTGCCATCGCCTGCGGAAAAGGCGTTGTCGTATTTGTGCACGGGGAAAAGCGCACGCACGCCGCGCGCGTAGTAGGCATCGAGCTGTTCAGAAACATACTGTTCGTTACAGAGGGGCATGCCCGCTCGCTTGACCGAGAAACAATTGAAGAGGTTGGAGGTCTCGATGCCGAGCACCACCGCCATTTTGCCGTCGGTGATGACTTCCCTGGCGCGCTCGGGCGAGTCCACGATGCGAAAGAAGCCCTTGCCCGGCCCACCGGCCTGGGCGTCGATGTACCGCTCCATGGCGAAGGTTTCCTCGATGATGCGGTCGACAGCGACCATGTCGTTGCAAGGGTATCGCACGGGCTGATACCCCTGACCCACCATGAAGTCGCAGATGACGGAATTGGTCGTTGCGTGCTGCACCAGCAGGCGCAAGCCGGCCATCCAAGCGCGCTGCAACCACACGTAGTACTGAGTCTGGTGCGTCGAGCTGCCCGGCGCGCTCGGCCAGTCGGTGAAGTCGGGGTAGCCCGACGTGTTGTGGTTGTCTTCGCTCAGCTTACCGAACAGCAATAGAGAGAGGAGGGTTTGAGCGTTGAGCCCGTCGCCGCCGGCGTCGAAGCCATAGCCGAAGATGTCCTTGCGACCCCCGACTCCGTGAAATCGGGTGCAATCGGACAACGCATGCTCCACGCCGAGTCGATGGAAGGGGGAGCCGTGGAAGATGCCGCCGCCGCCGAAGCCGAAATTCGAGAGCAGGTGCGTGTGGGTCTCGGCGAGGCCCCACACCGAGCCGTCGTCGAAGAGGCGGCTTCGGACTTGCCCTTGCGCATCGAGGCTCAGCTCTGGATGCTGCGCGCACCCCGATGCAGGCTCGAGCACCAATTTTTTCACTTGGCTCAGCTCGCTGGTCAAGGCGCTACCCGAAAGGAATTGGCCTGTCTTGCGGTGCCGCAGATGGTAGAGAGGGGCTCCATTTTTTGTGGTCATACCGGCGCTCTGCAGCTCCCACTCTGCGCCGGAGACATAGCTGTCGTCCACAGTGCTCACATCCGAGAGGAGAACGGTTTTTCGTAGAAGCGGGCCGTCTTCGGACACCACATACCCGCCCTCTTGGTCGAACAGGAGGTAGGTGGCGAGGTCCGAGGCCTTCATGAACAACGGCTCCGCGTCTTCGATCTCTCCTTTTACAAAGGCGAATCCGTCGCCAGCCGAGTTTCGCGCGAGCCAATTCCCCTGGTCATCGCCAAGGGCGAAGCAGCCGCTGGCAAAGCCGAAGAGGTCCGGCGCTTCCGTCGTAGAATCGCTTGCCGAATCCGTGGACACGTTTGATTCGGTCTCTGTTTCGACAGCGGAAGAGGTGTCGACCACCACCTCGCTGGCGCTGTCTTGGCCATCGTCCGATGGGATCTCGCTGCTGCTGTCTCCGTCGGGTTTCTCGCTGTCTACACCGACGTTGGCCTGTCCGGAATCCTCGATCACTTCTCCTCCCCCATCGCCGTTGCAACCGAGGCTGATGAAAAGGAACCCGACTCCCAACCACCTGCCCAATATCGATTCAGCCAGCCGCATGGAGACCTCCACAGTTGAGAAAAGCGCCATCCACCGAGTGGAACACTCCCACGGTGAGCGCATTTCGAGTATTTCATGCTTGGCTGTGCCAGTGGCACAAAAAAAATACACAGTTTTCACAAAAAGTCACAATCGTGAACCCCTATCGTTGGGGCTGATTTAATCAGCGGCGCGGCGGTCTGTCGCGACGCGCGACGACCTCCAAGCGGACCAAGGCATCGAGCACCAGGGCCGCTGGCAAGTCGTCTCGGGCTGTGAGCGGGTGAATCTCCAACCGCGAGATGCCGCTGCCCAGAGATTCGATGGCCGACGAGAGCCTCGCCAGCGCGAGGGTCAGGGCCGTAAGAACGGCGATCGTGCCTGGAACCCTGGCCAGGTGCAGGGCTCGCCAGGCCGCTGCGCTGTCAAAGGGGAGGCGGAGGGCGAGCTGTGGCGCGGGGGTCGGAATATCCCCCAGGCCGCCGAGCAACACCGAACCGAGGAGGGGGTGGTGGTCGAGCTGGAGCCAGAGCGAAGTTCCTCCCGCCACCCGCTGGCAAACGAGGACGCCGAGGCTGGCTGGCGGTCCGAGCTCGTCGCCGCGCGCCAACAGATCGGCCGTGGCCTTGCGAACGGCCGTGGGGCCGAGGGCATCGGTCACGACGAGCCCTTGCGCCAGCTTGGTGTCGAGCTCGGGCCTGGCCAGCTTGAGCACCACATCGCCTCCGAGTTGCTCTGCCGCCCGGCTGGCTTCGCTCGGTGATCGACATAAGATTTCGTTTGGGATGTCGAGGCCGAAGCAGCGCAGCAGGCGCTTGGAGGTGGGCTCGGAAAGCAGCCGCGGCGGAGGTTTGAGGATACGAGCCAGCTCGGCGGCGTCCGGCGCCATGGGCGGCAAAGGTGGGGCTTCGGAAAGGACTTGTCTGCGCGCCAGGGCCAGCGCTTGCGCCGTGACCTCGACCGACGGGAGCGGAATCCGCACCTTGCCGCAGCACAGAGCCGGTTCGGAGTCATCTGCGATTTCGACTCGCAGCGGCGTTGGATGGTCGAGCGATGGGGCCCTTGGTAGGGCGTAGAGGCGGCTCGCCAGTCGCTGGACCAGGACCGTTGCAGCGGGGTCTAGGGGCGCCACCGGAGCCTGGACGTCGATGCCCAAGCTGCGCAGTCGCAGCACTTCCACCAAGGACTCGAGGCTCGCGCTCACCAGGGCTCCGAGCTGCTCGGCCAGTCGTTCGACCGTCCACTGCTCGGCAAGGGTCCGCGCCGAGGAAAGGTCTCGAACGCGGCTCTCGTCGTGAACGCCCCAGCACAGCACCGCTTCGCCCCGCTGCAAGTGGCATCGGATTGTCTCGAGCTCTTCGGCCACAGCGGCGCCGGTCAGGGCGACCAGGAGAGGCGCGTCCCTCGTCTCCACGACCTTGAGACCCGCCCGTCGCAAAGCTGCGGCGACATACAATCGCGTTCCCTCGTCGAGGCAATCGACACAGACCTTCGCTGCGGTTTGAAACGCGACCTTGGAGGTTCGAGACATGTCCTTGGCAGTCTACTGGCCAGGCCGCGCTGGCGCAATTTCGTCAAAGAACCCAATCGAAGAGGAGATTAGTCCTGTCGTTTATGGGCCTTTGCCTCGACTTGGGCTCGGTGCACGGCAAAGTTGAGCTTTTGCTGGAGCTCGCCGAGCTGACGGGTGAGCTCTCCGAGCTCCTCGGGCAAAGTCGGAGCCATCGTGCCGGTTTCCTTGGCGCGCAGCGCCTGCTCCATTCGCTCGCGGTCCTCTTGGGCCCCCTCCATGCCGTGCATGATGACGCCGATGAACAGGTTGAGCACGATCATGGTGCCCAGCAGGATCAGCGAGACGAAGAACACTGGGGCCACTGCTGGGAAGGCCTGGGGCGCGAGGCACATCCCCTCGGGATAGCCGAATCCGAAGACCTCGGCCTTGTCGCATCCATACATGCTCACAGCCATCACGTCGGCCCAGGCTTCGAGCGTCACGATCTGGAAGAGCGTCAGCGCCGAGGTGGTCAATGTGCCGAAATGCAAGGGATCGTTCTTGCCGAAGATGAAGGTGCCAGCCACGGCGTACAGATAGAAGAGCAGCACCAAGAGCAACGTGACGTATGCCATGGACGGTATAGATTTGAGCAGCGCTCCCACCAGGACCTGCAACTTGGGCAGGGCCCGAACGAGCTTGAGCACGCGCAATACCCGCACGAGACGGAGCACCATGACGTAGCTCGCCTCGATGGGCATGAAGCAGGCCACGACGATGATGAAGTCGAAGACATTCCACGGATCCTTGAAGTATCGCCAAGGCCGCTTGCCCTCGGCGCCGATTTTGATGGCCGCCTCGGCCACGAAGACCCAGATGACGACAAGGTCGAGAACGTGAAGAAGTCCCGCGTGACGTTCGGCGAGCGCCGGGTAGGTCTCTACTCCGACAAGGGCAGCAGCCGCGAGGATGACGCAGGTGACGAAGTTTTGGAACACAGGGGAGTCGGCGATCCGACGCAGTTGTGTTTGCATGGCGTTTTTATGATTCGAAACAAAGGGGAGTCAAGGCATCCATCCGAATAGGGCGACCATCTCCCACGCGCTTTTTTACCGGTGATACCCGAGATCCAGGAGGCCATCGTCCAAGAGTCCATCCGCGCGGGCAGATAGGCCGTCGAGGAGGGCTTCCGAGGCGTCCTGCGAGCCGACATCGAGGCAGGGAGAGGAGGCGAGGAGGGAGAAGTCCCATGCGTCCGGATCTGCAAACTGTGGGTCGATCGATAGGTTGCCCTCTTGCCCAGGGAAGAAACCGTTCCCGTCGTTGATGTGGCGGCCTAAGTCCGAGATGCCGTCCTTATGGATGTCACAATAGGAAACGGTCGCGACGTTGGCGGCGGGCGTTTTGGAGACGTACAACTCAGCCGACGCAGCGTTTTGTCCAGCGGTGTTATCGAAGACGATGCTGTCTCGCAGGTCGAGGACGCCATTGTAAAGATACACTCCGCCTCCGCGAACCAGGGATCCGTTGTGAGAGAAGGTGGACGACTCGATGATCGCCTTCGCCCCATTCAGGTTGTTGATGTGGAGGCCGCCGCCGCTGGTGCGAGAGGTGTTGTGGTCCACTAGGACGTTCCACAGTTCGAGCCTCGTGTCATTGGTTCGGAGAGCCCCGCCATAGTTGGCGCGGTTCCCTCGCAGGATCGAGGATTCGATGCGGCAAAAGGTTGTCACTTCGTAGCAGCGCAGGGCGCCACCGTAGCCGTTAGAGCGGTAGCCGGCTTCGTTGTTTTGGAACAAGGATCCGAGCACGGTGAGGCTTTCAGTGCGGTAGGCGTTGATGCCTCCTCCAGATCCGTCGGCTGTATTCTCGATGACCTCGCTGTCCTCGACGAGAAGAGTCGGAGCCGAGCTGCTGCTGACGTAGATCCCGCCTCCGTGCAGGGTCGCGTGGTTTTTCTCTATCCGGGTGCCGCGGACGACATTGTCTCCGCTCCAGAAGTACAGCGCGCCGCCATACGCGCTGGCGGAATTGTTTCTGAAGGTCGACTCCTCCACGGTGACCCACGTGCCCCGTATCGCTCCACCAGAGCGCGTCGAAGAGTTGGAGGTGAAGGTGGATTGGCTCACCCGTGCGGGAGACAGCGCCTGTGCGTCGATGTACAAGGCTCCGCCGTTGCCGTAGCTCGTGTTGCTCGTCGTTACGGCGTTTGCGTGAAAAATCGAAAGAGAGATGTCGCCACCTTTTCGGAGCATGATGGCGCCGCCGCTATCCGTGGCCGTGTTGTACAAGAGCACGCTGCCCGAAACAGCGAGAGACCCGCCTGCGTAGATCGCTCCAGCATTGTGCTTGGCGTCGTTTCGGCGTAGGCCGCTGCCTTCGACGGTGAGGCTGCCGCGACCGTAGATCGCTCCACCGGCCGAGGTCAGACCGGCGCTGGCGTTGCCGTCGAACGAGCATCCTTCGAAGTGTGCCATGGAGTAAATGTAGACCGCGCCTCCTTCGAATGCCGCGGTATTGTCATCGAAGAAGCATTGTCCCAGCATCGCCCAATCGCCGTAGATTGCGCCTCCCTTTTGCCCGCTCTGGTTTGCTCGAAACTCGCTGCGATAGACCTCGAAGTAGCTCCCGGGGTCGCCGCTTATGGCGCCGCCGTATCCGGCCTGGTTACCAGTGAAGACGCTGTCTTCGACATAGGCATAGGCGTCCTTTCCGACGTACAAGGCGCCGCCCTCGCCGGTTTGGCTGAGCCAGCCGTTACCGTCGAAAATGACGGACACGATCCTCGCTCCAGCACCGTTGCCGGCCACGCGCAGAGCACCACCTTCGTCCATCGAAGTGTTGGATTGGAGATGTAAATCGAACAGCGTCGGCGTTACCGAAACATCGGGGCCGGTGGTGACGAGCCGCACGGCGCTGGTGTTGGCGCGCACAATGGTGAGCCCCGAGATCACCGTGCGCTCGGTTTCCCTAGAGTTGACCAACTGGAAGCCTGAGCCGGTCCCTTGCAAATCGATGAAGGTGCTCTGTGGGCCGGATACCGAGTCGAGGACGATTTCCTTGCCGTCCAGGTGAAGCTCGGTGTTGCCTGGTCCTGTGAACACGCCCTCCGGAACGAGGACCAGATCGCCACTCGTCGCCGCGTCGATGGCTGCCTGAATGGTGGGCAAGGAGGCAGCGCCCACGTGCCGGATGGAACCGCTGTAGACGACCAAATACGCCATGCCGAGGTGCGTCTGTCCGCTGGTCGAGGTCGCCGAAACCTCGAGGCCATGGAGGCCGCTCTCCAAGCCGCTCGTCGAAATCGATAGCTCGTAGCGAGCGGTGTGTGCGTCGATGCCTTCGGCTAAGGAAAGCGGGGTTTCGGTCGCTCCCCCGAAATCCGACAAGTCGACGGTGACGGTGGCGATGTCTGAAACACCCGCTCGGGCGTACACCACGGCACTGAGAGTTCCCCTCGCGCCGGACAGGACGTGGCGTTCCAGAATCTTTGCGGACTGGACCTCGATGCGCAGGCAGTAGCCGAATGGGTTGATCGCGCAGGTGCCTGGCTCGGCAAGGCAGCCTCCGATGCCATCTGGGGTGTAGCCCATGTCGCACCGGCATTCGTAGCTGCCCTCGCTGTTGTCACAGAACGCGTCTTGCGTACAAGGGCCTGGCTGCTCTGCGCATTCGTCCACGTCGGTGCAGGTTCTACCGTCGCCAGTGTAGCCGTCGTTACAACGGCACTCGTAGCCTTCTACCAGCGGGAGGCAGCGGGCCTGCGGCGCGCAGTCGTGGGTGTTGAGACTACAGGGATCAGTGTCAGGAGCCGTGGCACTGTCGGTCTCCGAGGGCTCTGTGTCGCTCGTGGTGGTGCTGCTGGAGGTTGCCGAGGCGCTGTCGGACGGCGTTTCTGTGCCGACGGAGCCGGAGTCGCTCGGCTCACCTGTGTCGACGGGTTCAGAGTCGCTCGGCTCACCTGTGTCGACGGGTTCAGAGTCGCTCGGCTCACC
>JALOQD010000287.1 GCA_025453525.1 Myxococcota bacterium | reverse complement strand
ACGGGTCTCGGTTGCCCCTTCAACCAATGTCTTTCTTCATTTTTTGCTCACCCGCGCCCGTGCGCGAGCGCAGCCTCGACTGGTGATGGTGGATCCTGGTTGTAAGGTGGTCGCTTGCAAACACAAAGACAATCGGCTCTACTGCGCAACGCCTGTGATGAACGCCTTTCTGAGACGGCGACCGCACAATGCCGATGTATAGTAGGCTTTGGACTGGAGCGAATAGCGTGCGAGGAGGCCGTAATACTGCTTTTCCGCATCGATCCACGGATAGAAACCAAAGGCGCCAGGGCTGCTGAACGCGCCGTCGTTTTCAGCCGCGCTATCGTCTTCGACCCAATGACCCCACGAGTAGTGCCATGTCTCAGGCGATGGGCTGTAGGTGGCTTTGTCTGGACACGACTGAGGGAGTGTGCACACGGCGTTTTCACCGAGGTGGTGCAAGATTGCGAGCGTGCCAGACAGGATCTTGCGCAGGAATGCGGCGTACGTGGAGGCGGTCGTATAGACCCCTGCCGCGAGCTGGGGCGAGCTGTAAGCGAACGCGAGCTCGGGGCCGAGCGTTGCTTTGATTCTACTCGCTAACGCCGCATTGTCGTCTGAGCCGAGGCCGAGCTCAACCGCATAGTGTTGGAAGTGGCCACTGTCGTAATGGAAAAAGCCGACTTCGCTCGGCGTCAGATCTCCGTTGTTCCCTGTGTCGAGGCAATCCTGCACTGTCGCGGCGGTGAGGCAGCTCACATGGGACAGAGTCGTATAGCCAGAGCGCATCGTCATGGCGGCAAAATCGGCCTTTGAGAGATCGTTTGAAAAACGCTCGACCACGTACGCTCCAAAAACGAGCTTTGAGGCCGAAGCAATCGCCATGGCAGTGTCTGCATCAAACAGCGTGCCTTTGCGGCCGTTCGCAATGCGCCCTTTTGCATCGCCGATCTCCCAGTAGAAATCCGAGAGCGCCACGCAATCTGCATTTGCCGCAATCGTGTCGTCGACCGCTTTCTGGCGCTCAGCGTGTGTTGGCTGATCTGTGGTGGATGCGTCTGTTCCAGGTTCAGAAGTGCATGCGAGGAGCACAAAGAGGAGATGGGCCAGGATAAAAGCAAAGGGGAATGCAGCGCCGCGAATCGGGCGCCGATGGACAACCGTGTGAAAAGCGGTGTTCATAGAACCGAATTTTCCTTCTTTCTTTCAATATAGCAGTGGGAAAACAGCGCGCAAAAAAGAAGGCGATCGGAAATGGGTCAAGACCCTCCTGTTGACATATTTTGAAAGTCGGTCCAACGGTTATGCTAAGAAGTGGAAATGGGTCAAGGAAATGGGTCAAGACCCTCCTGTTGACATATTTTGAAAGTCGGTCCAACGGTTATGCTAAGGAATGGACCACCCTCGCGGGCGGGCCGTGGGATCAAGGTATGCCGGACATTGACGGCCATCTTGTAGCTTACGTGGATTCCGCTCCCACGAAGACGTTCTGGTGAAAGGCGAGCTCAAGCTCATCGACATCGAGAGCAAAGTCACGCGCTCCATTCTCCCTGTCTGTACCTACACCGGCGTGGACCTGTGGTCCCATTGGGTCGTGGTGAACAATGGGGCGATCGCCTGACTACAGATGATAGAGCTCTGAGTATTTGGTCTCGTAGTAGGAGATGAGGCTCTTGGGACTGGCGAGCTCGCCCGTGGCGCGCAGGATGAGCTGCCGAGGGCTGTAGGTGCTGCCCACCTCGTGGATCTTTGTGCGCAACCACTCCTTGAGACTGGCGAAGTCGCCGCAGGCGAACCGTTCTTCCAAGGGGCCGATTTCCCGGTCCGCGGCAGCATAGAGCGCAGCGGCAAAGACATTGCCCAGAGTATACGTGGGGAAGTAACCGACGAGGCCAGCGGCCCAATGCACGTCCTGGAGCGCGCCAGCCGCCTCGGACGAGGGCTCGATGCCCAAATACTCGCGCATCTTCATTCTCCAGGCCTCGGGCACAGCGGACACGGACAACTCGCCCCGCATGAGCGAAAGCTCGAGCTCGAAGCGCAGCAGAATGTGCAGGTTGTAGGTCACCTCGTCAGCCTCGACGCGCACGAGGCTGGGCGCCACCGTGTTGATGGCCAGGAGGAACCCGTCGAGGTCTGTATCGCTCAAACGCGGCAGCTCGGCCTGCGCCACTGGAAGCACGTAGCTCCAAAATCCCCGAGAGCGTCCCACGAAATTCTCCCACAAGCGCGATTGGGACTCGTGAATGCCCAGGGACACGGCCTGGCCGCGCGGCGTTCCCCAATGCTCTCGGGGAAGCCCTTGCTCGTACATGGCGTGGCCAGCCTCGTGAAGGGTGCCAAACAGCCCGCGGGCGATTTGGTTTTCATTGTACCGCGTCGTGATGCGCACGTCCCCTGGGCCGATGCCGATGGTGAAGGGATGCGCCGAGACGTCGATGCGTCCGCACTCCAGGTCATAGCCAAGGGCGCTGGCCACGGTGCGGCAGAAGCGCTTCTGTGACTCGATGTCGAAGGATCGCGCGAGCAACGGCGTCGCGGTGCGGCGACCGCTGCCTTCGATTTTCTCGAGCAGTTGGACGAGCGAGTCCTTCAGCGTTCTGAACAGCGGCTCCAGAGTGGCCGCGGTCTCGCCTCTCTCGTATCGGTCGAGAAGAGCGTCGTAAGGCTCTTCGAGGTAGCCGAGGGCGTGGGCTTTCTCCTTTTGTAGGTCGAGCACCTGTGCGAGATACGGCTCGAACCTGTGCCAATCGTCCGCCTGTTTTGCCTGCTCCCACACGCTTTCGGCCTCGGCGGTGACTCGGGCGATGTCCACTGCCAGCCGCTCGGGAATACGCGTTGCGAGATCATAGTCCCTTCGCCATTCGCGCACGTTGACAGCCTGGGGGCTGTCTGGATCGGAAACCAAAGCGGTGCGTTCCACGGCCGCGAGGCAATCTCCAATTCGAGGATCGGTAATCCTCTCGTGGAGAAGCCGAGCCAAGGTTGCCAGTTGCTCAGCGCGATGTCCCTGCCCGCCACGGGGCAAATAGGTCCGTTGATCCCACGCGGCAAGCTCGCCGAGGGAACCGAGATAGCTTGATTCGAGCGAGGTCTTTAAAAGAAATTCATAGGCTTCTTCTGCTGTCATCGAGGTTTGCCTCGCCCTCTCAGTTGCCCTGCGAGCTCGGAGTGACCAGCCCCGCGCGCGATGTCGGCAGCGGTTGCGCCCGAGGGATCTTTCAGGGAAAGATCAGCGCCGGCATCGAGCAGCACCTTTATGACCCGGCTCTGTCCGCGCCCAGCGGCGAGCATGAGCGCTGTCCAACCACCCGCATTGCGCGCATTGGGAAGGGCCCTGCGGCGCAGGAGCATGGCGCAGATTTCGTCGTGTCCGTCTTGGGCAGCGAGCATGAGCGGCGTCCAACCGCTCACGGCCGACAGATTGGCGTCCGCGTTCGCCTCGAGGAGCAGTTTGACGATTTCGATGTTGCCGTGGCGGATCGCGGTCGATAGAGCGGTTGCGCCTGCCCCGCTGCGCTCGTCCGGTGCAGTGCCCCGGTGGAGGAGCAGGGACACGATTTTGGGTTTGTTCTCGGCGCTGGCCACGATGAGCGCGGTCTCTCCACCCGCTTCCTTGGCCGCGGGATCTGCTCCTTTGTCGAGCAGCAGTCCGGCGCACGTCTCCGCTCCCCCGGCGGCGGCGAACATCAGAGCCGTCATGCCGTCCTTGGTCGCCGCGCTCGGATTCGCGCCGGCACTGAGCAGCGCTTGGACGACCTTGGCCCGGTCCAGACCAGCGGCGAGCATGAGCGCCGTGGCGCCATCGTTCTGGCGTGCCTCTACGTCGGCGCCTTTGTTGATGAGAAAGCTCATCATTTCCACCCGGCCGACAGCGGCGGCCACCATGAGCGCTGTCTCTCCCCCGGGACCGGGCGAATCCACGTCGATCTCCTCGGCGAGCAGTTGTTCGATCACCGGTATCTGCCCGTCTCGCGCCGCATCGAGAAGGGCTACGACCTTTGGGTGAGAATCCGGAGGCACCAAGGTGACTCGATACGTCGGAGCGGATTTTCGGCAGCCTAGGGACAAAACGAGCAGTCCGGCCAAGCCCAGCGTGCGCATCATTTCGATGTTTTCCTCCCTCGCTTCGACGCGGCAAGGCGGTTCGCGATGTCTTCGTGGCCTTGCGCCCTGGCCGCGGTCTCTGGTTTGAGTCCTTTGACGTTTGCGATTTCGGGATCGGCTCCAGCGCTCAGCAAGGCATCCACGATGATTTGATCGCCGCTGGCCGCGGCAAACAGGAGCGCCGTGTTGCCCTCAATGTCGACGGCATTGACCTCGCTGCCGCGCCGCAGCAATTCCTTGACGACCTCGCCGCGTCCGGTTCCTGCAGCGAGAATGAGCAAAGTCACGTTGTTGTCGTATCGGCCGCGTACCTTCACGCCAGAATCGAGCAAGCGTCCGAGGAGCTCCACATGACCGCCGACCACTGCGGCCGTCGCCGGATCCTGTCCTTTGTCCGTTCGCGCATCCACGTCCGCTTTCGCGTCGAGAAGCCGATGGGCAATGTCGACATGGGAAGCCATGATGGCGATGAAGAGTGCCGTGGCCCCATCGGTGGAAGTTGCGTTGACGTCTGCTCCTGCTTTGAGCAGCGCCTCGACGAGGCGCGTGTTCCCATGATAGGACGCGAACATCAGCGAGGTCTCGCGATCCGCGTTGATCGCCGCGGCCGAAGCCCCCCGCTCGATCAAAAACAACGACAAATCTTCGAGTCCCTTGCTCGAAGCCAAGAGCAAGGGGGTCAGACCGTTTTCTGTCTGGAGCTCGACCTGTGCCCCACGCTGGGCCAAAAACCGCACGATTTCGATATGCCCATCGTTCACCGACGCGAGCAGCGCCGAAGCTCCCTGGCGATTGCGGGCATCGAGAGGAACACCGCTCGAGGCGAGCCGCTCGACCACCGGAAGGTGCCCCATGAGCGCGGCGAACATGAGCGGCGTTTCACCGTTGCCCGTGGCCAAAACCGGATTCGAGCCGCTTTTCAGCAACAGGTCGACGATTTCGAGGTTGCCCAATCGGCACGCCAGCATCAGGGGAGAAAACCCCTCGCTGTCAGAGGTGCTCACCTTGGCCCCTCGTTCGAGAAGGGCGATCGCGACGGCCTTGTGACCCTGGCTCACCGCAGCCATCAGGGGCGTCCAGCCGTCCTTGTCCTGCAACTCGAGGTTGGCGCCGCTGTCCAAGAGGTCGAGCAGCGCATCGACATGACCCTTGGCGCAAGCGTAGAAGATCGCGCCCGCTCCTTTGCTGTCCCTGGCATCGACCACAGCGCCGCGCTCAATGAGGAAGCGCAGCACGGCCTTGTGGCCGGCACTCGCCGCCGACATCAGGGCGGTTCGCCCTTCGGCGGCAGAAAGCTCGATGGTTGCGCCGCGGTCGACAAGGGTTTGTACCATTTTTAAATGACCGGCGAGGGAGGCCAAAATGAGCGGGGTTGCGCCCTCTGGGCCCTTCTCGTTGACGTCCGCTCCGGCTTCGATGAAAAGGGCAGCGGTCTTGGAGGCGCCCGTCACCGCGGCGATCATCAAGGCCGTCACACCATCGTCGTTGCGCAGCTCGAGTTTTCCGCCCGCCGCGAGCAGCGCGGCGATCGTCTTGTCCGAGGCTCGAAGAGCTGCCCACATGAGCGGGGTCCAACCCTGCCCGTCACGGGCATTGGCCTGTGCCCCTGCGCCCAAGAGCTTGCGGACATTTTTGGGGCGGCTGTGCCCGGCGGCAAACAACAAGGCATTGGACAGCTCTGGCTCGGTCTTGCCGGCCATCGCCGCATCGAGGGACTTTGCGTCGTCCGCAATCGCGCTGGCGACGAGGGGGGAAAGCTCTGCCTTCGTCTCACAGCGCTTCCCGGAAGACCCAGGAAAACACAAGCATGACTCGGCTATCCAGACCCCACTGCTCTTGCACTGCGAGGATCCTGCGGCAACAGGGCTCGGGAGCTGGGATACTCGGCCGCAGGCAGAGGCGACACCGCATAACGTAAGCACCACCAAAAGCCTATTCGTCCAAATCATGACAGTTTAAATAGCTGCAAAAAGGCGCGGAGGCGAGAGGGGCGTGAAAAAAGGAGAGGAGGATCATGGGAACCGGAAGACGAGCGCCGCATTGCCGTTGTAGGCGACAAAGGCGGCCTTTGCCGTCAACTCCTGCATCCAGTCGGCCCCCAGGAGGTTGAGCCTCAATTCGAGCCAGGGTTGGAACGCGTAGGCGAGATGGCCCCGCAGAGCCGCGTACCCGTAGTGAAGCGTGCTCAACACATAACCGAGCTCGAGCTCGAACCCGGCGAACCACCCAGAGTCGCGCAGGGGGAAAGAGAACCGCGGCACCAAACCCAGAAGCAGCATATTCCAACGAGAGTAGTCCACCTCTGCCCCTTGGATGTCACCGACGAGGAACTCCCCGTAGCCAGCGGAGAGTCCCAACTCAAAAGCCACCTTGCGCTTGTTGATCCGCATACCGAATTCCATGCCGCCGAGAAGGGTCAGCTGTTTTTTGACCGTGTTTTCGCCCCATATGGCCACGCCGAAACTGCCGTGGAAGAGCGCCGCGAGGTACAGGAATTTTTTAGGCCCGTCTGCGTCGGAATCATCCAGGATGTCCTGGTCCGCCACAGGGCGAGCGCGGTCGCTTGTCGCGACGGAGGTCGAATCAGATCTCGGGTCAAATGTCGAGTCAGATGTCGAGTCAGATGTCGAGTCAGGCGTCTCTGCAGAATTCTCGGTGGGTATCATTGGCGCTGATATCGCTGAAGGGGTGAGCGAAAAAGTCAGCTGGGTGCGCGCCCCTGCCACGGTGTTGCCTTCCATGGTAATCGTCTCATAACCTGGCGCCCAAATCTTCAGTCGGTGAGGTCCGACCGGTACGATGCCTTCCCAGGGAATCGCTACGGGCGAGCCGTCGTCGACGGTCAGCATGGCGTCTTCGCCCGGAGTGACGACGAGAACTTCGAGCAGGGCCAAATCCTGGCTGAGCCTGGTGCACTTCGCGAGGTGACACACCCGACGGCCGGTGCAGTCTGAGTCGACGACGCAGGTTTGGGGTGCAGCGGGCGCCTTCGGTTTGGCCAGCCTGATGCACTTCCCGCGACGACACACCCGAGGGCTGGTGCAGTCTGAGTTGACGGCGCAGGTTTGGGGGAGAGCCGCCGCCGTCGGTTCGGCCAGCCTGATGCACTTCCCGCGACGACACACCCGAGGGCTGGTGCAGTCTGAGTTGACGGCGCAGGTTTGGGGGAGAGCCGCCGCCGTCGGTTTGGCCTGGTTCTTCGGCGCCGCGAGCAAGGGCTGAGCGCACGCAATCCAGGATAAAATGACTATCCCCGAAACGAAAATGGCTCGCACTGGCTTCAACCTCTTTTCTTTAACCTCGAGTTCGTCGCTTTTCAGGACAGTCTCTTTCTGCTAG
>JALOQD010000030.1 GCA_025453525.1 Myxococcota bacterium | reverse complement strand
GACAAGATCAAGTTTTTCGAGGGGCGCTCGGTTCTCTCCCCTGCACTTCCCGATCACACACGCGATTTCTTCCATGGGCTTTCAGGATCAGGCTGAGGGGTCTGAGGCGTCGCACTCGTCGTGCTTTGGAACGTGAAAGCACATGCCGAGTTCGCAGCGCTCCCTGGTGCAGGCGATCCCGTCGTCGCAGTCCAATGACACCTCGCATTCGTCCTCAGTGGGGATGCAGCCCTGACCTCGCTTGCACATCTCCAGATGTTCGCAGGCGTCGTCGTCGGGCAAGGGCTCGAGGCAGCTGCCGTTCTCTCCGCATCGATCCTGGGTGCAATCGATCCCGTCATCGCAATCGGCGGCGAGGGTGCACTGCCTCGCCACGGTGTCTTCGCCCGAATCCCCATCACCGCGCTCCAGCGCCTCGAAATCCAAGGCCAGGGAGCAGGCACAGAAGAGCGACGAGGCGAAGGCAACGGCCATCCAAGAAAGATCACCGCGGTTCATGGCCACCTCCCGCTTACGACCAGAGCCTGGGGCAAAAGGGAAACCTGCACCGGGCTCTTGTGATCGCGACGCGCCATGCGCTGCGCGATCAGCCATGTCGCACCGGCAACTGCCGCGGCGCCGCCCACGATGAGCAGCACATCTGCGGCGATCGCCGCGCCCCGCACCCCACTGACATCCGAACCGTCGCAGGTCGGCGCGCAGCTCGCCTCGAGCCCTTCGTATCGGGCCTTGGCGGCGATGGCGGTGATGATGCCACCGGCGAGCACCAGCGCCCCCGTCCCTGTGAGCAGGGCAGGGGCAAGGGTGCGCGACCGACGGTCCTTGGTCTTGAGTTGGAGGTACGCCGAGGGGAGGAACGACTCCTTGGGCGCGGGCTGCAAAGGGCTTTCTGGGAGCACAGACGGCGCCTTGGCTGGAGCAGCTTCGAGCGCCGCGATTTTCGCTTTGACCTCCTGCGCGTCAGGCGCGTCAGGAAGCTGGTCGAGATACAGCCGATAATAGACGGTGGCCTTTTTCGCTTGACCGAGGCCCTCGGCGCACAGCCCCAAGTTGAAGAGGAGCGCCGGTCGGCTGGTGAGGTCGTAGGCAGTGGAGAATTCGGCCAGGGCTTGCTCGAAACGGCCTGCGGCGTATTCGATCTTGCCTCGCTCGAAGGCGGCCTTGGCCGAAACGAGAGGATCGTCCTTTACCCGTCCTAGGGCAATGCCACCCATGAGAACGCAAATGGCCAGTGCCATCGTTTGGACGCAGAACCTTCGATGCATGGTCGCTCCCTCTCGAAGTCCGGGTTCGCGCCCTTGCAGCGCGCCCCCCTCACGGACTTAACGGACTTAAAGGTTAGGGGGAAATGCGCTTGCGGTCTAGCCGGAGCACGATGCAGCGCGGCGCAGCACCCAGGCGCCGAGCAGGAGCTTTTGCAGGGCGAGAGCGAGTGCGGTTCCGCTCACACCGAGCCAGGGAAGAAGGAAAAGTCCGGTGAGCAGAGCGCCCACGGCCGCTCCGACGTGATCTGCGGCAGTGACCGGTCCTATGGGGTCGGGCTCGGTCGCATGGCCGCGGCAAAAGGCGAGGAATACCGGGAAGGCGAAACCCGTGACCGCCCCGACGATGGGTGAGAAGGCGAGCACGAGGGCCGGATGCTCAGCGCCCAGGGGCAAAACGACGGCACTGACAAGGCAGAGGGAGAGGGTCGCCCCTTCGGAGATCCAGACGGCTCGTCGAGGCTCCTGCCGCGCCTGCCTTTTTCCAAACCAGGCGCCAGCGGCAAGCCCGGCCATGAACAACCCGAGCAGAAGGGACAGGCCGAGGTACAGAGCCCCGCTCCCAACCTGATACACGAGGAGCGACACAATCTGGAGAGACATGCCGCACAGGCCAGTGGACGCAATGGCCCAAAGGCCCAGGCTCGGTCCCTGGCATCGTCGTCGCAAGGCCCGGGTCGCGAGGCCCATCACGACGGCTGCGAGACAGAGCACCATGATGATCGATGCGCCAGACCAGGCGACGATGCGGCCCGTGGACGCTCCGTGCCACTTTTGAGCCCACTGGGCGACAGCCCACAGATGCGCGGTGGGTCGCAGGTCCTCTCCTGGCCGCGCGAGGCTGGCCTCGATCTCGTGGACAAACGCTTCGGCTCTGTGGCGATCGTAAATATCGACGAGTCTTCCGGGGTAGAGGCCAGGCGCGGCGCCTCGGCGAGCGAGCCTGCGCGCCAGCTCATCGGCGAAGGGTGTGAGCTCATCGCGGGAATCGCTGGCGTGAAAAACGATTTCAAGGCCAAAAGCTGCTTCGACCGCACCGAACACCTGTCGCAGGGCCGCAAGCTCGGCCTTGGCTCCGATCGCGGCCGTTTGGGACAGTTGGCTCGCGGCTCCGGCGGTGGTCACAGTGAGCACTCCCCCTGGAGCAAGAGCGTTTTTCGCCGCGGCAAAGGCCTCGACCGTGTGGTAGCGCGCCACGCTGAGACTGCGCGGGGCTTCTGTGTGCACGAGGATCGCGTCGAAGCGCTCGCGGCAGTGGGAGAGGTACACGCGGCCGTCCTCGTTTTTGATGGATACGCGGGGATCCCGCAGAGCGCGCTCTGTGGAGGCTGGCCAAAGGGGCAGAAGGAGTTTTTGAAGCCAAGTGTCCATTTCCACGAACACCACTTTGGACAGACCGTGGGACAAGGCGGCTTCGACGCGATCCGCTGGGCCTGCCCCTAGCACGAGGAGCGAGCGTGGTGCTCGACGTTGCAGCAACGAGAGATGAACGTCGATGGCCTTGTCGTAGGGCTCTGGGAAGGTGTCTGCGAGCCGGCCGTCCAGGTAGAGCTGGCGTTCCCCGAGGCGTTCGATCACCGCGGCCCGGGTGTACGGTGTCTCTTTGGCGGCGATGAGCGTGCCTTTCCCTCGTAGGGATTGGGCGGTTGACCAGGCCTCGAGGCGCCATGCGACAAAGGTGAAGGCCAAAAACACCATGCAGAACCCAAGCAAAAAGGTCAGGGGCGGCCGGCGAGGGCTGTGCAGAAAAACCAGCCCAAAGAGCAAGGCCGCGCTTCCGGCAGTGACTACGAGGTGGGGCACCCAGCCGGCGAGCAGCAGAGCGAAAGCCGAGCCAGCGAGCAGGGAGCCCACGGCCTCGAATATGTACACGACGGTCGCGTCTGTTTTGCCTGGCGAAAGGCCCGCCGCGGTCGTAAACACAAAGCCGACGAGCCCGCCAGCGGGCGCGGCAAAGAGCACCACGAGCAAAAGCAGCGCGGCCAGAGAAGGTTCTCCTCCTGCGGGTAGGTTTAAAAGCCATGGGGAGAGGCGTAAACCGAGGAGCACAAGCATGGCCATGGGTCCGGCGAGGAGTGAGGCAATGCGCAGACCGCGAAAGGGTGCGACGCGGCTGGCGAGCAAAGAGCAAGCCGACAGACCGAGAAGCCACAGCACCAGACTGAGCGCCACGGCGAGCTCGCTGCCGCCCCATAGTCCGAGGAGCTCGCGGGACACAGAGACTTGCAGGGCCGTGGCGAAGACGCCCACGCATCCGCCGACGAGAGCGGGATGGGGAGTCGATGGCGCAGAAGGGTCGCTCATTTTCTACCCGGCTTTGCCATGTGCGCTGGGGCGAGCTGCGAACGAGCAGATGGGGCACGTCAGGGGAACATGGCCGCGAGCCGGGCAGTAGGCCCTTGCGAAGGTGATGATCTGCAAATGGAGCTTGCCCCAGCTCTCGATGGGAAAAAGCAACTTGAGATCCTTCTCCGTCTGCTCGACGCTTTTTCCGCTCGACAGGCCCCAGCGCGCAGCCAGGCGGTGGATGTGGGTGTCCACGGGGAACGCCGGCTGGCCAAAGGCTTGACCCATCACCACCGAGGCGGTTTTATGACCCACCCCAGGCAAGCGCTCGAGCGCTTCGAAGGTCGAAGGTACGGAGCCTCCGTGCTCTGTGACGAGGATTTCCGACAGACCTCGGATCGCCTTGGCCTTGCTCTTTGACAATCCGCAAGACCGGACGACTTCTTCAATGGTCGGAACCGGCAGTTGGCTCATATCGAATGGGTTGTCAGCCAAACCGAAGAGCCGCGGCGTCACCTCGTTGACCCGCTTGTCCGTGCATTGGGCCGAGAGCACCGTGGCCACGAGCAGGGTGTAGGGATCGCGGTGCTCGAGAGGGATGGTCGGAGCTGGGAACAGCGCGTTGAGCACAGCCGCGATGCGCTCGGCCTTGTCTCTTTTTGTCATCCGTATTTTCTTAAACTGGCTCGGTCGCTGAGGCCAGAGGCTTTTATAGGATTGTTTATAGTGTCAATTGGACATGTCTTCTTATTGTCGATATCATTTTGGCCGTTATTAAATTTCGAGCTTTGGCTCTGGAGAGAAAGGATCCCTCCTCCCATGTGGGACAAGCTTGCCGTTGCTGCGATTGCGTTCTTTGTCGCGCCTTGTATCGCACAGGCCCAGCAGAGCGCACCGCAGCAAGCCCAAACCGCCACGGGCGCCGCGCTGCCGCAGGACGACGTTTCAGCCCGCCTCCTTGCCCTCGAGGAAAAAGCACAGCGGGCGGATGAGCTGGAGGCCAAGGTCGTTGAGCTCGAAGAGCGACTCGACACCATGGAGAGCGCGTCCATGGACAAAGAGCTCGAGGGCATGGGCAAAAAGCTCGATATCTACGGGTTCTTCGACAGTACCCTGGTCAGTCATTTCCTGACAGGTGAGGACAACAGCCTGAAGTACCTGATGACCGAAAACTCGTCCTTCACCATGCTCAACCTCAACCTCTACTTTGCCGCCAACTTCACCCCGAAGCTCAGGTCATTGGTGGAGCTGCGATTTGGCTTTTTGCCTCAGGGCGCCAAATCCTACGTGAACGCCCAGGGCATCCCGGAGTTCGAAAGGGTGGATACGACCACCCGCAATCGCTCTACGTCGGAGATGACCCAATACGGGAGCGTGGGCATCGAGCGGGTGCAGCTCACCTGGCAGCCGTTCGATCAGTTGGGCTTCACCTTGGGCCGGTTCCTGACGCCGTTTGGCATCTGGAACTCCGACCATGGCGCGCCGGTGGTACTCCCCATTTTCCTGCCGTTTCTCCAGCAGCGCTGGGCCATGCCCCTGGCGCAGACCGGTGTCATGGTGCACGGCAAGTTCCTCATGAAGCGCCTGAACCTCGACTATGCGGTCACGGTCTCCAACGGCCGCGGTCCAGCAGATGCTGTTTACGATATTGACCAAAACAAGGCTGTCGGGCTGAGGCTCAAATTGTCGTACTCCCAAAAGGACGTCAATGTTGTGCTCGGCGGCTATGGCTTCTATGGCACGAGTCGAAACGAGCTCGAGTCTTTCCAGCTTTTACCCAAGTATCACGTCGACGGTACGATCACTGAAAAATACACAGAGGTCATTGGCGCTGTCGACTTCCTCGTCGAGGTGCACGGTCTGCGGTTCCAGGCCGAGGGGATCCTCAAGCGACGGGTCTATGAGATCCCGCCTCCTCACACGGTTCCGGTTGCGGACGCCACCTTGCCCAGGACCCTGGAGTTTCAGGCCAGTCATTTGCAGCAAGATGCCTATGTGCTGCTCGCCTACGGCCTGCCCCTATCCAAGTGGCTGGGCGACGTCCTGGTTTCGCCCTATGTCCTGGCCGAGCATTCTGTCCAAGACGATTCGCATCCTGAGTACAGCATCTATGACATCAGAGCAGGCTTGAACGTGCGGTTCACGGCTTTTCTCGTGGGCAAGCTCGAGTACATGTTCTTCGACGCCATCGACCATTCCCTCATCACCGGACCAGATCACATGATCGGCGCCCAGGCGGCCGTGGCGTTCTAACGCAGGAGCCGCGGTCCCCGTTCGCGGTGCTTCTTTCGTCTCGGTCTCTCATTTGATGTAGCCGAGCCCCTCGAGCTTCTTGCGCAGGGCATCGCTCATGGGCGAGGCCACGGGTGCATCGCTGTGGGTCCAGCCCGATGAGTGCGTATCGATCGTGGTGAGCGGATGGGCCGAGAGAAAGGCGGGGTCGAGGATCTCGGAGAGGGCCCTTCCCACCATGTCCTTGCCCACGGGCAAGCCGAACAGCGCGAGCACTGTGGGGGTGATGTCGTAGACGCTCGGCGCGCGGGCCGGTCGAGTCGAGATGTCCTTGCCCGCGGTGATGAAGATGCCGCTGGGGGCGTCCTCGTGGCCACCGCTGCACACGCGGTTGTAGTGATCCTGCGACTTCGGGTCGTAGTGAGGATTGGCGTGGTGACCATGGTCCGAGATGACGATGATCGTGGAGGTCTCGAGGGGGTAGGTTTCGAGGAGCTTGCCGAGAACCTCGTCCATGTAGATGTAGTATTCATCGATGACGCCGCCAAGGATGGCGCGCTGCTGGTCGCTGACCTTGGCCTTGGGAACGCTCGCCGGGTCTTTGAACTTCCAAAAATGGTGCTCGGCCGCGTCCAAGCCGTTGAGATAGACGAGCAAAAATTCCGGCGCCTTCTCGGAGATGGCGAGCTGCGTCGCGTCCACGAAGGAGCGGTCGATGAGCCAGGCGAATTTGAAGATGCTGTAGATATCCTCGACATCGATCTTCGGGCTCTTGGCCACAGCGGCGAGCTTCTTCTCCGGCAGAAGGAGGAAGCGACCGAGCTCCGAAGGAGCCACGTCGGCCGAGAGGGCGAGCGCAGGCTTCAGAAACTCGGCGAGCCCCCGGGGGTACACTGCCGCGGGCATCGCCTCTACTGTGGCCGATGAGCGAACAGAGAGGGCCGAGGCATAGCTGTCGTTGCGCAAGGTGTTGGCCTGATCGGAAATGAGAAAACCGTTGACCTTCTCGGCTGGGTAGGACGCCCAGTAGCCCACCACGCCGACCGTGCGCTCGGCTTTGGACAGGATGTTCCACAGCGCCGCCACTTTCCGCATGTTGCTCGTGGGCAAAAGCGCCGGTTCTCCCTGGGCGCCCTCGACCACGAAATCCGCGATGCCGTGTCGCTCGTGGGGCACACCGGTGGCGATGGAGGTCCAGATGAGCGGAGACGCCGTGGGCTCAAACGTCTTGAGCGGTGCGCGCACGCCTGCCTGAATGAGCCTCGTGAAGTTCGGCAGCTTGCCGCTGTCGAGGAGCGGATCCATGACGGTGAAGTCAGCCCCGTCCAGCCCGAGAAGCAACAGTCGGCGCTCGACCCGCTCGGGCAGGGGCGGTGTTTCGGCTTTGAGCGCGGTCTTGGTTTCTGTTACGCCGTCGTTTTGGACTTTGGGATTTTCCTGTGGGCCGCAAGCGGAAAACAGCGACAACAAGGCTAGGCAGATGAGCGGCGGATTGTGCGTAATACGGTTCATAGCGCCATCAGCATAACAACGGGTTCGCGCAGGCGCTACACATCATTTCAAAGCAGTGGATGGGTTCGGCTTGGCCTCTTCTCACACCGGCGGCTTGGGCGGCCGAGCGTTCGGCTCTCTGAGGTACATGTCCCTCGAGGTCGCCGACATGGAGAAGCAGTTCGCACAGGCCCTCTTGGGCGGTGAGTTGAAGAGGCGCGTTTCGCCCTTGGCCCTCGGCAAGGTGCAAAAGTGGCTCGCCTGAGCGCGCCAGGGGCGTTTTCATGTACATTGATAGGGGATTCGCCTCGCTGGACCTTTTCGTAGACCATCTCGAGGAGGGCTGTCATGGATTTTACAAACAAAGTGGAAATCGCGATCCAACCCGACATCTGCAAGAAAGACGGATTGTGTGCCAAGGTCTGTCCATCCCGCATTTTTCATGAGCAAAAGGGCGCTCCGCCCGCGGTCGAGAGAGCCTCTGACTGCGTGCTGTGCGGGCAGTGCCTCGCGGTGTGTCCGGCCGAGGCGATCCGTCATTCGCGCCTCTTTGCCGCCAAGCAGCAGAGGATTGAGACGAAAGAGCCCACAGGCGCCGCGGCGATGCGGGACGCGCTCCTCCAGCGGCGTTCGGTGCGCGCTTACCGGGACAAGGAGATCCCGCGGGAACTGCTCGAGGAGATCGCCAGGACAGCAGGCTACGGGCCCACCGGAGCTTTTGGCGGTGTAGGGTGGGTGCGCGTTGTGACGATCGCCCGAGGCGCCGAGATGATGAGCCGCGTCTGCGAGGCCACGGTGCGCTACATGCGCAAGCTTCACCGCGTGCTGGACGGCTTTATCGTCAAGACGGTGGCGCGCTTTTCAGAAGAGGCCCGCGGCGGCCTTTCCTCCTTGCCCGATCTCGAGATGCGCCTGCGAGAATGGGAGGCGGGCCGCAACGCCGTGACCTACGACGCACCGGCAGCGATTTTCGTCAGCGCTGGCTACGACACATCGACGCCCCACGAAGACTGCGACGGGGCGCTTATGAACATGATGCTCGCCGCGCACGCTCACGGGCTCGGGACCTGTTGGAATGGCTGGCTCGGCAACGCGGTTCTCGCGAGCCACGTCTCTGGTCCGCGAGAGCTCGGCGACTTGCTCGGAATCCCAGCGCATCACAAGGTCGTCGAGGCGTTCACCGTCGGTTGGCCCGCGATCCGCCTCCACAGCATTCCCGAGCGCGAGACGCAGATCCATTGGGCAGAGTGATCGCGGCAGCCTGAGCGAGTTGGGCTGCTCTGGGGGAAAGGGGAAAGCGTCAGGGGGAAAGTGTCAGGCACTTCCAATTGCTGATTTATCCCCGCCACCTCTCGAGGGTTGCCAGGATCTCGGCGAGTCGCGGTTGTTCTGGCCGGCAGTTCCTCACTTTGGTCAGGCAGCGACTGACGTCGACCGGGGTCATGGCGAGCATTTGTGCGACTTCTCGATGGGAAAGTTTAGCGTCGATGATCAGGGCGTGGGCAGCGGCGATCCGTGCGGGGTTCCCGGCCCGGCCTAGACGGACCTCCATGATCTCTTCAAGAGAACAGCCGGCGGCATCGGCCACTCGGCGTAGAACGGCCTTGGGTGACAAGGCCTCGGGGCGCTTGGGCTTTTTCTTGGGCCGAGCGGGCACGGCAAAGGGCGCGCGTTTGGATTCGAAGACGACTGATTCGAACCCGTCGGGGATCTCGGCGCCCTTGGTCCGGGCTGCCTGGACGTAGGCTTCGTAGCCGCCCAAGGACTCGAATAACTCGAGCATGGAAGTTGTAGTTAACCACTTGGGCGCCGGCTCCTCAAGGGCATAGAAACGATGGCTCGTCCAGCGGAACTGCCTGGGCCGCACCACGAGCCGCGCCTTGACTGGATTGAGGTGAACGTAGGCCAGAAGGTGCGTCCAGTGCTCGTCTGTCAAAACCAACCGGCTGTGGAACCGTCCGCGAAACACGGGCCCATCCCAGGCCGATAGCTTGTTCGCCGCGACAGTGAATCGCGAGAGCAGAAAGGACAGGGCCGCGCTCAGTTTCCCCTGCTCGGACTCAAGCATCAGGTGAAAGTGATTCGGCATCAACGCATATCCGTGCACCTTCACCGCGAACCGACTCGGAAGCTCGGCCAGGATGTCGAGGAAAAGGGAGCAGTGCCGCGCGTCCCGAAACACAACCTCACGTCGCGCGCCGCGGCTCATGACGTGATGGCGAGCACCAGGGAAGTCTTCTCGTTTGGGTCTTGGCATGGCGATGGTCTAGCATGGGAAATCAGCAATTGGAAGTGCCTGACACCGTCCGGTCTGGTCCGGTGCCTTTCCGCTCATTCTCTTGGAGAGCGTGGGCCTTGGCCTGCCACGGCCTCGAGCAATTCGCCTCGGGTAAAGGGTTTTCCCAGGATGCGAACGCTCTCTGGATCCACGCCATGGTCGGTCAAAGTCTCGAATCCATAGCCGCTCATGTACAAGATCTCGAGCCCTGGATAGAGTTCCTGAACGGTCTTGCTCAGCTCCACGCCACTCATCTCGGGCATGACGATGTCGGTCAGCAGGATGTCGACCTTCTGCTCGGTATGCTCGAGTATGTCCAGCGCGCCTTGACCCGAGAATGCTTCAAGGACTTGGTACCCGCTCGCTCTGAGGATCTTTTGAATGGCGGCCCGCACGGGCGCTTCGTCTTCGACTACGAGCACACACTGCCCTTGTCCAGAGGCGCTCTCCCAACTCGCGGGCAGGCTCGAGCGCCTGATGTTCGCTTCGACGCGCGCCAGGTACAAAGTCATTCGCGTCCCCCGCCCAGGAGCGGAGTCGATGCCGATGACCCCGCCGGCCTGGTGCACAGCGCCGTAGACCATGGCCAGTCCCAAACCGGTGCCCTTCCCAACGCCCTTGGTGGTAAAAAACGGCTCGAAGATCCGCGACTGTGTGAGGTTGTCCATGCCCACGCCGGTATCGACGACCGAGATGGTCACGTAGCGGCCTGCTTGGATCTCTCCGGTGACGAGCTTCCCCGGCGCGACCAACTCCACGCATTTCGTCTCGACTATGATAGTGCCCCGGTTTTCCATGGCGTCGCGCGCGTTGACCACGAGGTTTACCAAAACCTGCTCGAGCTGCGCTTTGTCGAATAACACCAGTGTTGGCTCGGCGGCGAGGTGGAGCTTGAGCTCGAGGTGCTCGCCGATGAGGCGCGCGAGCATCTTGGAGAGGTCATTGATGACGTCGTTGGGGGAGACCACTGCCGGTTGCAAGACCTGTTTGCGGCTGAACGTGAGCAGTTGCCGCGTGAGGCCCGCGGCGCGGTGTCCGGCTTTGACAATCTCCAGCGCATCCTGACGAGCGGAGTGGTCCGATGCCGAGTCCACCAGAAACTCGCCATAGGAAATGATCACCGAGAGCAGGTTGTTGAAGTCATGAGCCACGCCTCCTGCCAGCCGACCGATCGCGTCCATCTTTTGCGCATGGTAAAGCTGTTGCTCGAGCTCTCGTTGGCGGGTGACATCCGTCATGACGTGCACACTCCCTAGAGTCTCGCCGCTGGAAGCGGGGATGGGATCGTGCATCACCGAGAACCAACGATTTCTGAACTCGATGAAAAACTCATCCCGCTGCGCTGGCGTTTCGAATCCAGGAGGCGCACCAGAGCTGTTCCTGCCGCTCGCTTCCTTGAGGAGAACGCTGAGCGGAGCGCTGACGATATTGTCCGGCGGTGCCTTAAGGATTTCACTAAAGGCGCGATTGGAGCGCAGCACGCGCCCTTGCCTATCCAACAAGCACACGCCAGAGCCGATGGCATCGAAGGTGGTTTGCCATGCCTGGGCCGCTTCCCGTTGCGCGCTTTGGGCGTGTTCTTGTTCGGCCAGCTTCGCGGCCAGCGCCGCGTTCTTCTCCTTTTCGAGGGTCTTGATGCGATCTGCCAAGGCAAAGGACAAGAGCATCACCTCTGCGCCAGAACCGAGCGTGATCCCATATTGCGTCAAAAGAACGTTGGGCAGCAGCCCAAGGGCCCACCCGGAATACAAAATCGTACCAATGAGAAAAGCCGTCCAGGCCAACAAAAAGAAGCGCGCCGGACCATAGCCACGCCACCTCCACATGTAGACGCCACAGCCGAAGACTATAATGCTCCACAGCACGGCCCACACGGTAGTTAGCTTTATACCGAGGGAGTAGGGTCCCCCAATGACCACCGGTATCAGCAGAAAAAAATGAACCGTGAGCCAGAACAAAAAGCGATGGAGCAAAGGTGTGTGCTGCTTGGTCTTGAGAAATAAAGACGTGAACACTATGCCGAACAGTGCCGTAGAGAGAGCCGAGAACGGGATGATCTTGTTCGCGATGAGCGGCCAGTGAGGGAAAAAGTACTCGTAGGTGGTTCCGCTGAACGAGAGGTTACAGGTGGCCAGGGAGATCACGTACCCGACGTACGCAAGGTAGGCCTTGTCCCTGATGCCGAAGAACAAAAAGAGATTGTAGAGCGCCATCACGAGGACCACGCCGAAGTAGATCCCTAAAAAGAGCTGGTGCTCGTGGTCTGCGCGAAAAAAAGCACGCGGGGTATGGAGCACAAGTGGGATCTGCATCGCGCCGGACGTGGCAAGCCGCGCAAGGTACATCTGCGACGAGCGCGCTGGAACCTCGAGCTCGAACACGGAATTGCGGTTCTTCACCGAGCGCCGCGCAAACGAAACCTGATCGCCGAGCTCGACAGCGTCAAACCCGCCAGCGTCGTTCGGCGTGAACAAGGTAATCGAGTCCATGTTCGCGTAGTCGAGCTCGAGGATGCAGGGCTGCGCACCCCCCCCGTGGTTGACGAGCACAAAGCGCACCCAGTACGCGGTCTGGGTCAACCCGAAGTTGGGCTTGTCCGCGTCGCTGAGCGTGAAGCGTTCGGATAGCGGCGGTGTGGTGACACCACCGATGGTATAGGCGCGAGAGACGTCCGGTAGGAGTTCGAGGTGCTTGCCGATGGACACCGAGCCAGACAGCGCGGAAACATCGATGGGCCGTGACCTCTCCTGCGCTCTCGATGACAAGGGAGAAATGAGCAGGCATAGAAGCCCGAGGGTCGCAAAGGGCGCTCGATACCGATGGACCATGAAGTGTTCCTTGGGGCTCGCGTGCGCAGCCAAGTCGCGCTATCTGGATGGCGAAGACGGTAGCACCAGGCGCGGGAAAAGTCAGGAAAGACCCATTGGGCCGTTTCGCAGCGCACCAGGCTCTAAAACAGCTTCTTGGAATCCAGCAGAATCGTGACAGGACCGTCGTTGACGCTGGCGATGCGCATCATCGCGCCGAAACGACCTTGCTCGCAGGGAACGCCGTGCTCGGAAAGGCGCTGGCAGAATCGCTGGTAGAGCGGCTCGGCCGAGCCGGGCGCCATGGCGCAGGAGAACGATGGCCGCTTTCCCTTGCGCGCGTCGCCGTGCAAGGTGAACTGGCTGACCACCAGGGCCGCGCCGCCGGTGTCGACCACGCTGCGGTTCATGTTCGCCTGGTCGTCTGGGAAGATGCGCAAACCCGCCACCTTGGCTGCGAGGTACTCGATGTCGTGATCGTCGTCATCGTCGGAGCCGATGCCGAGGTACAGGAGGAGGCCGGCGTCGATGCGCGAAATCAGGGCGCCGTCCACGCTGACCGAAGCGCTTGTGACCCGCTGGACCACAATTCTCATGGGTTCGACTTGGCCCGTTCCCACACCGGCGGCTTGGGCGGCCGAGCGTCCGGCTCTCTGAGGTAGACCGGCTCGGCCGAGTCGAGATCATCGGGACCGTTCTCGAGGAACGCGGCGTATCCGCTCAAGGCGAGCCACAGCGGGCGGGGCGCGACAAAGGACTGGCCGAGAAGGCGCACGCCAGGAGGCAAGGCAGCGCCGGCCGCTGGGCGATGGGCGATGATGCCGCTGCCCAGGGCTACGGCTGTCTCCGTGCCGATGTGGACACAGAGCTGGGCAAAGACCTGTGCCACGCTGCCGACAAACTCTTTGGTGACGCATTGGGCGCAAGGCACGCCAGTGTCGTCGTGTGAAACGAGGTAGAGACCGGCGAACAGCTCGCCCCGCCGGGCGTCAGACACGGCGGCGACGAGACCCGGCTGCGGGCTGCACAGGGCAAGAGCCTTGAGCGACGACACGCCGCGCAGCGCTGCGCCGCTGGCAAGGCACAGGCCTTTGATAGATGAAAGGCCTATGCGAAGGCCGGTGAAAGTGCCTGGTCCTGCGCCCCACACAAAGAGACTCGGAGCCCCGAGATCGTGGCCGCCCGCGGCCAGCACCGCCTGCAAGCGTTCGAGCAGGGTTTCGGCGTGGCCGGGTTGGGCCGGAGCCACGAGCTCGGCGTGGCGCCCGGGCTTTCCGTTGTCGTCTACTTCGACCCATCCGACACAGGTCGAGGCAGTGGCGCAGTCGATGGCGGCGACGAGCATGGTTCAACTCCTACTGAAATCGAGGCCGAGCACCTCGCCGAGCGCGTTGACGAGGGCGCTTTGGGCTGCTTCGAGACCGGGGCTGCGGCCGAGCACCTGCGCGGCGCTCGTCACGGGCGTGTCGGCCATGCCGCAGGGAACGATGAGCCGGTAGTGCTCGAGGTTCGGGTCTATGTTGAGAGAAAGGCCATGGAAAGACACACCTCGATTCACGCGCACGCCGATGGCGCCGATTTTTGCCTTGCCCACGAAGGCCCCGGGTATGCCCTCGACGCGGCTGGCGACGATTCCCAGGCTCGCGCAGGCGCAAATGAGCACCTGCTCCAAACCGCGCACATAGCTTACCACGCTCAGGCCGAGGTCTTCGAGATCGAGGATCGGGTAGGCCACGAGCTGGCCTGGGCCGTGGTAGGTGGCTTGCCCGCCGCGCTCCACGCGGTGGACCTCGATGCCCAACTGGGCAAGGTGCTCGGCCGAGGCCAACACGCCCGATGAAGAGGCGTTTCGACCCAAGGTGAGGACCGGGGGATGACACAAGACGAGCACCGTGTCCGGCACTTCGCGCTCTTGGCGCATGGCCACGGTGCGATGCTGCAGCTCGAGAGCCTCGGCGTAGGGGACGAGGCCGGGCAGCTCGCACAGGGCGGCAGGGCGGCGGATCACGGGGAGCGCTCCTCGACGCGGCGACGAGCGAATGCCTCGGCTGCGCGATAGCTGGTGCGGGCGAGCGGTGAGCTGGCGACAAAGGAGAAGCCCATTTCGAGACCGCGCTGCTCGAGCTGCGCAAAGGCATCGGGATGGACGTACTCCAAAACCGGAGCGTGGGCACGGGTGGGCCGCAGGTACTGGCCGAGCACGAGAATGTCCACGCCCACCCCGCGCAGCTCGCTCATGGCTGACTCGATTTGAGCGAACGTCTCGCCCAGACCGAGCATGATGCTGGACTTGGTGAGGAGCGAAGCGGACCCCAGGGACTTGGCTGAGCGCAGCACACATAAGGAATGATCGAAATCGAACTTTTCGTGGCGCATGGCAGGGGAAAGCTCCCGCACAACCTCCACATTGTGGGCGAGCACGTCGGGCTGTGCCCAAAGGACGGTCCGCAGGGCTTCGCCCTCGAGATCGGGGATGAGAAGCTCCACTGTGGGCGCCTTGGGCAAGGCCTTGATCGCCCGCACGCAAGCGGCGAACTGGGCCGCGCCGCTGTCGGCCAAGTCGTCCCGGGTGACCGAGGTGACCACCGCGTAGTCGAGCTCGAGACGGTGCACGGCGTCAGCCAATCTCGCGGGTTCCGCAGGGTCCACGCAAGCGCCTGGATCGCCTCGCTTTACATTGCAAAAGGCGCAGCCGCGAGTGCATACGTCCCCGAGAATGAGGAAGGTGGCCGTGCCGAGGCTCCAGCATTCGCCGCGGTTTGGGCAGGCTGCCTCTTCGCAAACGGTGTGTAGTCGCCCTTGTGCCAATGCGCCGCGCACTTTGGCAGAGCGCTCGGTGGTGCACAGAGTCACCTTGAGCCAGCTCGGTTTTCTTTGGGTGGGAGAAGGCATCTTGGCGTTTCTACTACCCACAGGCCGAAAGGCTCGTCAATAACGAAAAATCGCTGTTGAAAATTTCAAAGTTTTCTTTTATTCTTCCGGCCGGTGTTGTTCCGGCGGTTAGCTCTATCGTTGTTGTTCGAAGCCGCTGGACTGGGATTCTCGTGAGGTGGACCCAGGGTTGGGCCTGCCTTTTTTTTTGTAGCAAAGGGACCGATGGCGCTACCTGCCACAATCGAGGCTCTTCTCATTCCGGTGCTGGACCGGCATGGCTGCGACCTCGTGCTCGGCACCCTGCGCCGCGAAGAACCGGGCCTCGTGCTGCGTCTCCTCATCGAGCGACGGGGCTCAGATCCAGACACTGGCAGCGGCGTGGATCTCGGTCTGTGCCGGTCCATCAGCGTGGACGTGAGCGCCTTGTTGGATGCTCAGGACACCATTGCCGAGCGCTACACCTTGGAGGTGTCGTCGCCGGGCATTGAACGGCCTCTGGCAAAACCCGAAGACTTCGTCCGCTTTGTCGGAAGGCTCATTTTGGTCAAGACTCGCCAGGCTATCGAAAAGCGCAAGCGTTTCGAAGGGGTGTTGCGAGGATTGGTCAGCGAAGAGATAGTTCTCGAAACCGAGGGCGAGCAGCAGCGCATTCCTCTTTCGCTCGTTTCCCAAGCCAACCTCGTGTTCCGTCCCCAGACCGGGCGGAGCGCTGGACCCACACGTAGGAGATAGCAGATATGCAGGACGGGGCTCTACCGCTGAACATGATCCTCGAGCAGGTCGGCCGCGACAAAGGAATCGACAAATCAGTTCTCGTCGAGGCTGTCGAGGCCGCTATCCTTACAGCCGCCAAGCGCACGTTCGGCCAGAATCGAGATCTCGAAGCCCGTTTCAACGAGGAGACTGGCGCTGTCGACCTTTTTCAATACATGACTGTGGTCACTGAAGTCGAAGTTTCTGATCGCGAGGTCTCCATGGAAGAGGTGCGCAAGGGACACCTCGAGGCGCAGATCGGAGAAGAGTTGGGCTTTCAAATCTTTTATCGAGACGAAGATGAGAAGAAGGCCAAGAAGCAGGACAAGGAGTACGGCGACCTGCTGCGCCTGCGCACCCAGGGCAAGGGCTTTGGCCGCATTGCCGCTCAGACCGCCAAGCAGGTCATCATCCAGCGCGTTCGGGACGCGGAGCGCGAAATCGTGTTCAACGAGTACAAGGATCGCAAAGGCGAGATCATCGCGGGTGTGGTTCGTCGTTTCGAGCGCAACAACGATATTATTGTGGACCTGGGTCGCGCCGAGGCCATCATCCCCTACCGCGAGCAGACGCCGCGGGAGTCCTACCGACCTGGGGATCGCATCATGGCCTATGTGAAGGAAATCGATCGCGAGGCGAGAGGGCCGCAAATCATCTTGACGCGCACCGATGTCGGACTGTTGCAGAAATTGTTCGAACAGGAAGTGCCGGAGATCTACGAAGGCATCGTCAAAATCGTCGCTTCGGCCCGCGAGCCTGGCGCGCGTTCAAAAATTGCAGTGTCTTCGAGGGATATGGATGTCGATCCCGTGGGCGCCTGCGTCGGCATGCGCGGTTCGCGGGTCCAAGCCGTGGTGCAGGAGCTGCGCGGCGAGAAGATCGACATCGTGCCATGGGATCGCGATCCGGCGCGGTTCGTGTGTAACGCCATCCAGCCGGCTGAGGTGTCTCGCGTCATCATCGACGAGGCCAACGGGGCCATGGAGCTCGTGGTGCCGGACGACAAGCTGTCTCTCGCCATCGGCCGCCGCGGTCAGAACGTGCGTCTCGCGGCCCAGCTCACCGGCTGGCGACTGGACGTCATGAGCGAGGCCAAGTTCCTCGAGCGAGAGCAACAGATCATCGAGGCTCTCTCTAAAATTCGGCATGTGGACGAACAACTAGCTCGTACGATGTACAAGCTCGGGTTCCGCTGTCTGGAGGATGTCGCCGAGGCCGATGCAAACGAGCTCGCGGCCATTCCGGGCATTGGCGGCATCGATCGAGTGGGAGAGATGCAGGCCTCGGCCGAAGACGTCATGGAGAACGAGCGCTTGGCCGCGTTGCGCGCCTTGGTGCGTCGCAAGGTGCCGATCACTGAGCGCGAGAAGATGCTCTTCCTGCGCGGCGTGGGCGATCGAACCATCGAGACGCTGGCGGACGCGGGTTATCGATGCGTTGCCGATCTGGCGGCCGAGGCCGATATCGACCGCCTCGCTTTGCGCACCGGGATGGGCATCCGTCGCGCCCGCGTGCTCATGCAGTCCGTGGAGCAATTCCTGGGCAGCGAGGAAAAGATACTGAGTCAGATACGAGCCGAGGCCGAGGCCGAGGCTATTGAGTTGGAAGAGACCGAGGGGACCGAGGGCTTTGAGGAGCCAGGACAAGTAGTGGAGCACGAGCAGGCATGATCCCCGCAGGCGCCAACGTTCGCACGGGTTCCTCGCGCGCCGGCCAAGCTGGCGGGCAGCGCACGTGCGTGGCTTGTGGCGTCAAGAAGGACAATGATGAGCTCGTGCGGGTCACCGTGGCGCCAGATGGCTCGCCGATCGTCGATTGGCGGGAAAACCTCGGCGGAAGGGGCGCTCATGTGTGCCCGAGCGCGCCCTGCCTGACCCAGGCGATGGTCGGCAAAAAGCTCGGGCGTTCGCTGAAATGCGAGGTGCGCTACGGCTCGGGAAACGATCTCGTGTTGCAGCTGTGCATGGCGCTGGATAGGCAGCTCGAAACCCTGGTGCGATCTGGCTCTGGCGCTCGGCGGATGGCCATGGGCAACGATGCGGCGTTGGAAGCGCTCAGAAGCGGCAAGGCCTTGCTCATGCTCGTGGCCAAGGACAGCGCGGGGCTCGAGCGTTACACGACGCTCGCTGCGGCCTCTGGCGTGCCCCTGCGTCAGCTTTCGGACAAGGCGCAGCTCGGAGCGCAGCTCGGACGAGTGCCGACCGGAGTGGTCGCCGTGCTCGAGCCGGGCTTGGCAAAGGCGATAATCCGCGCGCTCGACAGGCGCGCGAGTTTCGAGTAGTCGATTTGGTTGCGTAGACGGTCCTCTCGCCAAAAGCCAAACACGGCCAAGGCGACCCG
Organism: Myxococcota bacterium; assembly: GCA_025453525.1. Lineage (GTDB taxonomy): Bacteria > Myxococcota_A > Polyangia > JAAYKL01 > JAAYKL01 > JALOQD01. The sequence goes on along the minus strand of JALOQD010000030.1, from coordinate 5,898 downwards.
GCCGAAACGGGCAAGCGACCCGGAGGAACGATGGTCCAGAAGATTCGGGTGTTTAAGCTGGCGCAGGAGCTTGGCTTCGATAACGACACGATGGTTTCGAAGATCGCGGAGATGGGGCTCGATGTGCGTAACTATATGAGCGCCATCGACCAAGAGGTGGCGCTGAAGGTGCGCCGCCAGCTCGAGCGCGAACGCGTCGAGAGCACTGTGGAGCAGGCGATCAAGCCTGGCGTGGTCAAGCGGACTCGCGTCGGCGGGGCGCCTCCTCCCAAGGTCGCCAAGACCAAGCCGCCCAAATCGGAGCCCTCGAGAGAGGAAATCGCCCTGGAGGCGGCTGCCAAGAAGACCCGCAAGCCGGTCGTCAAGGCAACACCCGCGCTAGAACCGGCGGTCGAGACGAAGGTCCCTGTGCAGACTGCGGAACCCCAAGCTCCCAAGCCCCCTGTCATAAGAGAAGGGAAGGCCGCGATCCAGCACAAGCCCGCGTCGCCCGTGGGGCCCACACCCTCGGGTCCTGAGCCTGCTCCAGCACCTGTGGCCCTTCCCCAGGGCGTGGTTCGGCGGGGGCCAACTTCGACGCCTGCGCCCGTCCGCAGCGTGGAGCCCGCGCCCGTCCGACCCACTCCTGCTCCGCCTTCGGCGCCTGGCCGCGGTTTCCAACCACCGCGCTCCGCACAAAGCGATCCCAGTGCGGAGGAGCCGACGTCGGCGCCCGAGAGCGGTGATCGAAAGCCCCGCGGCATCGAGGTCGCTATGGGCCCCATCACCCGTCGACCGGCGAACCAGGCCCCGGTGATCAAAAGGCGCATCAGCGTCACGCCGCCTCCGCCGAATCGCGAAGGCAGCAGCAGGCCGCAGAGAGAAACGCGGGATATGCGCGTTTCGCCGCCTACGGCCTCCATACCACCCATGCCCAACCTCTTCTCGCCACCGCCACCGCCGGCGCCAGGCAGTCCTCCTGCTGCAGGAGATGATCGCAATCGCGCAGGTGGCGCGAGACGCCGAGAGATCGAGAGCCGAGACATCGCGCCCTCTGGCCGCTTTACCGGGGTGGGGCCAAGCAAGTTCACCCCAGGCGGACCAGGCCGCAAGCGCAAGCTCGCTCCGGGCAAAAAGGGGCGCAAGACCGAGATAACGACCCCCAAGGCGAGCAAGCGCATCATTCGCATCGAGGCGCAAATCTCTTTGCAAGAGCTCGCCAAGCGCATGGGCGTCAAGTCCACCGAGCTCATCGCTCAGCTCATGTCCATGGGCGTGGGAACCATCAATATCAATTCTACGTTGGATGCGGACACCGCGAAGATTGTGGCGTCTGATTTTGGTTATGACGTCGAAAACGTCGCAGTGGGCGAAAACGAGCTCTTGGCTTCCACGCGTTCGGAAGAAACCGAAGCAGAGCGCGCGAACCGCGAGATGCGACCACCGGTCGTCACCATGATGGGGCATGTGGACCACGGCAAGACGTCGCTTCTCGACTTCATCCGCAAGGCCAATGTGGCTGGTGGAGAGGCGGGCGGCATCACCCAGCACATCGGCGCTTACAGGGTCAAGGCCTCCACAAATCAGCACCTGACGTTCATCGATACGCCAGGCCACGAGGCCTTCACCGCCATGCGGGCCCGCGGCGCCAACGTCACGGACATCGTCGTTCTCGTATGTGCCGCCGACGACGGCGTGATGCCACAGACCATCGAGGCTATCAACCACGCCCGCGCTGCCAAAGTGCCGATTATCGTCGCCATCAACAAGTGCGACATGCCCACCGCGAATCCAGAGCGCACTCGCCGCATGCTGCTCGAGCAGGCTCTCATTTCCGAGGACTTGGGCGGCGAGACGATCATGGTCGAGGTTTCGGCCAAGACCGGTCAAGGCGTCGACAAGCTGCTGGAGATGATTGCCCTTCAATCCGAGGTCATGGAGCTCGACGCCAACCCACAGAGAGCTGCCCGCGGCGTGGTGCTCGAGGCGTATCTCGATCGCGGTCGCGGTCCAGTCGCGAATGTCCTGGTGCAGGAAGGTACGCTCAATATGGGCGACTTCCTCGTCGTGGGATCGTCCCACGGCAAGATCCGAGCTCTGACCGACGAGTTCGGCCGCAAGGTCAAGAACGCGTTCCCGTCCACACCTGTCGAGATTCTCGGCCTCGAAACAGTGCCAGGCGCCGGCGATTCGTTTGACGTGGTTTCGGATATGAAGACCGCAGAGAAGGTCGCCAAGAGCCGCTTTGACAAAGATCGCTCCCGCATGAGTCTGTCCACAGGCAAGCCGTCTCTCGAAGCGCTGTATGAGCAGATGCAGGGCAGCGATCAGGTGGAGCTGCGGCTCATCATCAAGACGGACGTGCAGGGAACCATGGAGGCGCTGCGCGACTCGCTCGAGAAGCAGTCCACCGAAAAGGTCAAGGTCGCAGTGGTCCACTCTTCAGTGGGAGGCATCACCGAGTCCGACGTGCTTCTCGCTTCCACGGCCGGCGCGATCATCATCGGCTTCAACGTGCGTCCAGCCGGCAAGGCTCGTACGATGGCCGAGGAGCAGGGCGTCGAGATTCGTCTGTTCTCGATCATCTATGAGGTCATCGATTCGGTGAAGGCGGCCATGCTCGGCCTGCTATCGCCGGAAGTCAGGGAAGAGACGCTGGGCTCTGCCGAGGTGCGCGAGACCTTCACCATTCCCAAGATCGGCACCATCGCCGGTTTGCACGTTACGAGCGGCAAGATCGTGCGCTCCGGCAGAGCGCGGCTCTTCCGCGATGCGGTGCAGGTCTGGCAGGGACGTATCGGATCGCTGCGTCGCTTCAAGGACGACGTGAAGGAAGTGCAGAGCGGTTTCGAGTGCGGTATCTCGTTCGATGGCTGCAATGACATTCGCGTTGGCGACGTTATCGAGGTCTTTGTCGAGAAGCAGTTCGCCGCGACCATGGACTAGGGTCCAACGAGGGAGCGCTCCATGTTCGTCGGTGTACTGCGCATCGCGCTCCACCTCCCAGGCAACGATTCTCTCAAGGGCAAGCGCCGTATCGTGCGAAGTTTTGTGGACCGAGTGCGTGCGAAGTTCAACGCCGCAGTGGCTGAAGTGGGCGAGAACGACGAGCATCGAAGGGCTATCATCGGTCTGTCGGTCGTGAGCAACGATGCGAGTCACGTGCACGCGATGCTCGGAAAACTGGCCTCGTTCACGAGGGCGGCCTCGGGCGCCGAGGTGTGGGATATTTCCACGCAGACCCTTGCCATGGCTGACCACCTAGAGCCGCTGCTTCCATCGGTGCGAGACGGAGATGATGGCGATTTCACGGACGAAGATACGGATTGGTCGAACGACGAGGAGGCAACATGGTGAAGGAGGACAACCGACGTGTCGGTCGAGTGGGTGGCCTGCTCAGGGCAGAGCTTTCGCAGCTTCTGACCAGGCAGGTGAATAATCCGTCGCTCGGTTGGGTGACCATCACCGCCGTGACTCCGTCCCCGGACTTGCGCCATGCGCGGGTATTCTGGGTCGCGAGCGGAGGGCGAGACAAAAGACAGATCTCCCTTGCATTCGAAAAGGCCGCTCCGTTTTTACAGCGAGAAGTGGGCAAGGCCCTTCGCCTCAAACATACGCCCAAGCTCGCGTTCTTCGAGGACAAGAGCATAGATAACGGAACGCTCGTCGATAGCCTGCTGCATGAGGTGGAAACCGAGAGAAAGGTCGTTGAAAAGCGCAAACCAGAGGAGCGGCTCGCCCAGCTCGTGGGCGAGGCCAAGACCGTGCTCGTGTTCACGCACCGCAACCCGGACGGGGATGCCATAGGCTCGCTGCTGGGCATGACCTGCATCTTGTCGCGCATGGGCAAGAAGACCACGGCGTATTGTCCAGACGGCGTTCCGCGCATCTTGCAGTACCTGCCCGGAGCGAGCGAGGTTCAGGATTCCCTCGAGCCACACGTTGTTTTTGATCTCTCGATCGCCCTGGACGTCGCCGCACCGGATCTCTTACCCAAGGGCCTGCCCGAATCCCAAGACAGAGGGCCCCTCGTGGTCATCGACCATCACGGCACTTACGGAGACTTCGGCGATGTCGTCGTGCGACGCGCCGCTGCCTCTGCTGTGGGGGAATTGCTGTATGACCTGTGCCGCGAGCTTCTTTGGCCCCTCGATGCGTCTGTGGCCATGTGCCTCTACACCTCCATCGTCTCGGATACCGGGTCATTCCGCTATTCCAGCACTACGGCTCATACTCACGAAGTGGCAGCCGAGTTGGTGAAGCTGGGAGCGCAGCCATGGACGGTGGCCACCGCGCTCTTCGAATCGTTTCCCGTGCATCGCCAGAAGCTCTTGGGCATGGTGCTCGCCACGTTGTGGGTCAGCGACGACGGTAAAGTAGCCTTGCTGAGCGCTACGCCGGAAATGCTGCAGCAGTGCGGTGCCACGAAGGAAGACCTCGACAGCATGGTCAACCTGGGCCGCTCCATCGACACCGTGGAGGTCTCTGCCTTGCTGCGGCTCGAGCCGTCAGGGGAAATCAAGGTGAGCTTCCGCTCCAAGGGCAAAGTCGACGTGGCGAGCCTGGCCGCGAAGTTCGGCGGAGGTGGGCACCGCAACGCAGCGGGGTTGACTCTGCGAGATATGACGCTCGATGGCGCGGGGACGCTCATCGCCACGGCCTGTCGCGAGCTCATCGCCGAAACGGACGGCTAACGTTCGACGAGTGATCCTCCATGCACGGAATAGTCCTTGTCGACAAGCCAATAGGTCCGACCTCGTTTGACATCGTGAAACTCGTTCGACGCGCGGCTCGGGAGAAGCGCGTAGGGCACACCGGTACTTTGGACCCCATGGCCAGCGGCCTGCTCGTGATCTGCTTGGGGGAAGCCACGAAGCTCGTGCCCTACCTCATGAACACGGGCAAGCGATACCTCGGCATTGCGACCTTGGGACAATCCACCGATTCCGACGACGCTCAAGGTCAGGTGATCGAAAGCAGACCTGTCCCGCCTCTTGACCACTTTGCCTTGTTCCGGCTGTTACCCAAATACCGCGGAGAGATCTCTCAGGTGCCACCAATCTACGCCGCGATCAAACAGGACGGAGAGGCGTTGTACCGCAAGGCCAGGCGTGGCGAGCTCGTCGAGGTCGCGCCGCGAACCGTGGAGATTCACGCACTGGCTTTGAAGCTCGAGTCTCAAAACGAAGTCGCCATTGATGTGCGGTGCGGCAAAGGTTTCTACGTGCGGGCTCTAGCGCGGGATATCGCCCGCGACCTAGGCACGGTTGGCCATTTGTCCATGTTGCGAAGGCTCGAGACCTCGGGTTACGCCTTGGAGCAAGCCTGTGACTTCGACCTCTTGCAACGAGCTGCAGCAGGCAAGGCCGTCCTTCCCGTGCATTCCGTGGACACGGCGCTGCGGCATCTGCGACCCTTAAGACTGGATCCACAAGAGCAAGACCACATCCGCCATGGAAGGCCCTGTGTGCTCACCTTGGATCCTCCACTTCTGCCGCACGCCAAGCTCGCGTTGTGTAACTCCGACGGAAGTCTCATCGCCGTGGGCCGAGCGATCGACGAAACGACGGTCACGAGCGAGAGATGGCTCCATCTGTAGAACGCCAGAGACGGCGACGAGCAGGCGCGAGCGGATCGTTATTTTTTTCAACGACCCGCTCAGAAGCCCTAGCATGGAAAGCAGCGGTCATTCGGCTTTCGAGCTCGGTGGCCAGCGCCGCGCGGCACTCCACGTTCAACAAGGTGCAGCTCAAGGCCGGGCCTGGGCAGTAGCAGGGCAGTCAGGGGAGGGCTATCGCAAGATCGGGGACGCTTTCCCTCGCACCGAAGGTGCGGCGGAATGCAGCCCCGGGTTTTCATAACCCGGGTTGGGTGGACGCGGCTTCGCTGTTTCTGCCTTTTACTTTTCATCCGCGCTGA
>JALOQD010000286.1 GCA_025453525.1 Myxococcota bacterium | reverse complement strand
TGAATCCAAAAGATTGAAGGAGGCCAAGGGCAAGATCGAGCGGATCAAGCTCTACGCCGTGGACGAGGCGTTCAATCTCCTCAAGAAGACGACCACGGTGAAGTTCGACGAGACCGTTGACGTATCGATAAGGCTGGGCGTCAACCCCAAGCATGCGGACCAAATGGTGCGCGGCGCGGTCGTGCTGCCCGCCGGGTTGGGCAAGGTCGTGCGCGTCCTGGTGTTTGCCACTGGAGAGAAGGCCAAGGAAGCGCAGGACGCAGGCGCGGATTATGCCGGCGGAGACGAGCTCGTCGAGAAGATCCAGGGCGGATGGCTGGACTTCGACACGGCCATCGCGATCCCGCCCATGATGGCCAAGGTCGGCAAAATCGGTAAGATCCTCGGCACTCGTGGCCTCATGCCGAACCCCAAGGTCGGCACTGTGACCATGGAAATCGCCGAGGCCGTGCGCGCTGCCAAGGCCGGCAAAGTACAGTTCCGCGTGGAGAAGGCGGGCATCGTCCACGCTCCGATCGGTAAGGCATCGTTTGCCGCCGATAAGCTGATTGGAAACTTCGACGCTCTGATGGAGGCGATTCTCAAGGCCAAACCGCAGACCGCGAAGGGAACTTACATCAAGGGTATTAGCATTTCCTCGACGATGGGCCCGGGCATTAAGATCGACCCGCAAGCCATCGTGACGAAGTAGGAGGCAGGCATGGACCGCGCCCAGAAGACACAAGAGATCAACGAATTGCGCGAGCGGTTCGATCGCATGGCTTCAGCCGTAGTGACCGACTTCCGCGGGATGGACGTTGAAACGCTCAACAGCCTGCGCAACAAATTCCGCGAGGCATCTGTAGAGTACAAAGTTGTCAAGAACACGCTCGTGAAGAAAGCCCTGGCTGACAAGGACTTCATCGGGAAGCTCGACGGCTTTCTCCACGGGCCATCGGCCGTGGCTTGGTCTTATGAAGACCCGGCAGCAGCGGCCAAGGTGGCGATCAAGTTCGTCAAGGACCACAAAAAGCTTGCGCTCAAGTGCGCCATCGTCGACGGCAAGGTGCTCGACGAAAGGGGCGTTGAGAGCCTGTCCAAGCTCCCGGGCAAGAACGAACTGCGCGGCAAGTTGCTCGCGACGTTCCTGGCCCCAGCCACAGAGTTCGTCAGGTTGATGGCCGCCGCTCCGACCAACTTCCTGTATGTCATGCAAGCCCGTAAAAGAAACCTCGAGGAGCAATAGCAAAGAATTCGAGTTGGGCCCATCCGCCGCCTGAGCCAAAAAAACGCCAGGGGCAATTTTAAGGAGAGCAAGATGAGTGAAATTACCCGTGAACAAGTAGTGGACTTCCTGAGCAAGATGACAGTGATGGACATTTCCTCCCTGACCACTGAGCTCGAGGAAAAGTGGGGCGTCAAAGCCGCGCCGATCGCCATGGGCGGTTTTGGTCCGATGGCAGGCGCCGAGGCTGCTGCCCCGGCCGTCGAGAAGACCGAGTTCGATGTCGAGCTCACCGGTGCAGGCGAGAAGAAAATCAACGTCATCAAGGTTATCCGCGAGATCACCAGCTTGGGTCTCAAGGAAGCCAAAGACTTGGTCGAGGCCGCTCCGAAGGTTATCAAAGAAGGCATCCAGAAATCCGAGGCCGAGGAAATCAAGAAGAAGCTCGAGGAAGCCGGCGCGACCGTCACGATCAAGTAAGCTGCGGATGCTTCCAAAGAGAGAAGCATCGAGGTTTTGAGAACCACGAAAACCCCATCTCCCGGCACTGCGCCGGGGGCATGGGGTGACGTGTATTGGCGGGACGCTGCTCGGCACGAGCCCTAGTCCGAACAAAAGCGACTAGGTACCCGAAGGGAGCTTTAAGCCCATGGCATCCACAGTCCAAGCGAACTACCGGTATCGAGAGCACTTCGGAAAGATTCGCAAGGTCGTCGACATTCCCCATTTGATAGAAATTCAAAAGTTGTCGTACGACAAGTTTCTACAGGCCACGGTGCCGCCGGAAAAGCGCGATAGCATTGGACTCCACGGGGTGTTCAACAGCGTGTTCCCGATCCGGGATTTCAAGGGCACGAGCGAGCTCGCTTATATTAGTTACGCCCTTGGCAAGCCCAAGTACGACGTCGACGAATGCCGTCAGCGCGGAATGAGCTATCAGGCGCCCATCAAATTGACGGTGCAGCTCATCATTTACGATGCTCCAGCAGACGAGGGCGAAGAGCCCGTCGTTCGCGATATCAAGGAGCACGAGGTCTATTTCGGCGAGATTCCGCTGATGACCGAGAACGGCACCTTCATTATTAACGGCACCGAGCGCGTGGTCGTGAGTCAGCTTCACCGGTCGCCCGGCGTGTTTTTCGATCACGACAAGGGCAAGACCCATGCCTCGGGCAAGCTGCTCTACTCGGCGCGGGTCATTCCCTATCGCGGGTCGTGGCTCGATTTCGAGTTCGACCACAAGAACATCATCTATGTGCGCATCGACCGGCGGAGAAAAATGCCTGCCACGGTTCTACTGCGCGCTCTCGGATACTCGACCCAGGAGCTGCTCAATTATTTCTACAGCACAGAGACCATCTATCTGGAGACTGGCAAGAAATACAAGAAGAGCATTGACTACGACTTGCTCGAAGGACAGCGCTCGACCCGCGACATCAAGGTCGGCGGGGCTGTCGTGGTCAAAAAGAACCGAAAATTCACCCGCGCCGCCATTCGCAAAATGAAAGAGGCGGAGCTGGAGTTCTTGCCCCTCGATTTACCCGAGGTCGTGGGCAAAATCGCCGCAGAGGACATCATCGATGACTCTACTGGCGAAGTGCTGCTCGAGTGTAACGAAGAAGTATCCGAGGCCAAGCTCGACCGCCTGCGGGACGGCAAGGTCAAATCGTTCAAGGTTTTGTTCATTGACAACTTGAACGTGGGTTCCTATCTGCGCGATACCCTCGTCGCGGACAAAATCATTTCTCGCGAAGACGCCATTCTCGAGATCTACCGCCGCCTGCGGCCCGGTGACCCACCGACCATGGACACGGCGAACGCGCTGTTCGAAAACCTGTTTTTCAACCCTGAGCGCTACGACTTGTCCAAAGTGGGCCGCCTCAAGCTGAACTACAAGTTCCGCTCAGAGGAACCGCTCGAGAACACGGTGCTCACGCCGCTCGACATCATGGAGACGGTGCGGCATCTCATCGAGCTGAAGAACGGTCGCGGCTCTGTCGATGACATCGACCATTTGGGGAACCGCCGCATTCGCGCCGTGGGCGAGCTCATGGAAAGCCAGTACCGCATCGGTCTGGTGCGCATGGAGCGGGCCATCAAGGAGCGTATGAGCATGAGCCAGGAGCTCGATGCGCTCATGCCCCATGACCTCATCAATGCCAAGCCCGTGAACGCGGTCGTCAAGGAGTACTTTGGCTCCAGCCAACTCTCGCAGTTCATGGATCAGACGAACCCACTCTCCGAGGTGACCCACAAGCGGCGCTTGTCCGCCCTCGGACCTGGGGGTCTGACTCGCGAGCGCGCTGGCTTCGAAGTGCGCGACGTGCACCCGACGCACTACGGCCGCATTTGTCCCATCGAGACGCCCGAAGGTCCAAACATCGGGCTCATTGCGTCGCTGTCGACCTACGCTCGTGTCAACGAGTATGGCTTCGTCGAGACGCCCTATCGCCGCGTCGAAGAGGGCAGGGTCATCGATGAGGTGAAATTCTACAGCGCCCTCGAAGAAGAGGGGCACCATATCGCTCAGGCCAACGAGCCCTTTGGCCCCAAGGGTGAGTTCACGAATCCCCTGGTGTCCTGCCGCTACAACGGCGAGTTCCTGATGGTGCCGCCGAGCCAGGTCAACCTCATGGACGTGTCGCCCAACCAGCTCGTGTCCGTGGCCTCGTCGCTCATTCCGTTCCTGGAGCACGACGACGCCAACCGCGCGCTCATGGGCTCCAACATGCAGCGCCAGGCAGTGCCGCTGCTCAAGACCGCCTCGCCGCTCATCGGCACAGGCATCGAGGGCAAGGTCGCTGCCGATTCGGGCGTTACCGTCGTCGCCAAGCGAGACGGCATCGTCGAATCTGTGGACGCCACACGTATCGTGGTGCGCGCTGAAGGCGCTGGCGGCGAATTTCCCGACATCTACAACCTGGTCAAATTCCGCCGCTCCAACCAGAACACCTGCGTCAACCAAAAGCCGGTGGTCAGGGCCGGGCAGAAGGTTCGAAAAGGAGAGGTGCTGGCCGACGGTCCCTCGACGGACAAGGGCGAGCTCGCTCTCGGACGCAACGTGCTCGTGGCGTTCATGCCCTGGGGCGGATACAACTTCGAAGACTCGATTCTGCTCTCTGAGAAGCTCGCCAAGGAAGACGCGTACACCTCGATCCATATCGAGGAGTTCGAGTGCGTGGCCCGCGACACCAAGCTCGGCAAGGAAGAGATCACTCGCGACATCCCCAACGTCGGCGAGGAAGCCTTGGCCAATCTCGATGAGAGCGGCATCATTCGCATCGGCGCAGAGGTCAAGCAGGGCGATGTGCTCGTTGGAAAAATCACTCCCAAGGGCGAAACCCAGCTCTCTCCCGAGGAGAAGCTTCTGCGGGCTATTTTCGGAGAAAAGGCCGGAGATGTGCGCGACTCTTCGCTGCGCGTACCGCCGGGCGTGACCGGTATCGTCATCGATGCCAACGTGTTCAGCCGTCGCGGTGCGGAGAAGGACGAGCGCAGCAAGCAGATCGAGGAGCAGGAGCGCACCAAGCTCGAGAAGGACATGGCCGACGAGGTCAAGATCATTCGCGACTCGGCCCACGGCCGGATCCGAAAGATGCTCCACGGCCTCCTCACCACGGGCAAGCTCGTGGACGACAAGGGCAAAGTGCTCGCCAACAAAGGGGCAGAGCTCAACGATGAGCTGCTCGATCAGATCCCGCGCAAGTACTGGGGCCAAATCCCTGTGGATAAGGTTCAGGACAGGATCATCGAGATTCTCGATTCCCTCAAGGCCCAGCAGGAGCTCATCGAGGAAACCTTCAAGGAGAAGATCGCTCGACTGTCTGCTGGAGACGAGTTGCCTCCAGGCGTCATCAAGATGGTCAAGCTGTTCATCGCCATCAAGCGCCGCGTTGCGGTCGGTGACAAGATGGCGGGACGCCACGGAAACAAGGGCGTCATCAGCCGTATTCTGCCCGAGGAGGACATGCCGTTCCTCCACGACGGCACTCCCGTCGACGTGGTGCTCAACCCCCTCGGCGTGCCCTCGCGTATGAACGTCGGACAGATTCTCGAGACGCACCTCGGCTGGGCAGCCTTTGAGATCGGCCGCCAGCTCGAGTCCATGGTGAACGAGCAAAAGGTGGCGGCCGCCGATCTACGCAAACGCCTCAAGGAACTGTTCCTCACCGATTCGGCCAAGAAGCTCATCGACGACATCGCCGACCGCGATCTGGGCAAGTTTGCCGTGGCCTACAAGGATGGCTTGCGCTTCGCGACGCCGGTGTTCGATGGCGCCAACGAAGAAGAAGTCCGCCAGTATCTGGACCGCGCCGGGTTGCCGCGCAGCGGCCAGACAGTGCTGTTTGACGGTCGCACGGGAGAAGCGTTTGATCAGAACGTCACCGTGGGCGTGATGTACGTGCTCAAGTTGCATCACTTGGTCGATGACAAAATACACGCCCGCTCCATCGGTCCGTACTCCCTTGTCACGCAGCAGCCTTTGGGCGGCAAGGCGCAGTTCGGCGGACAGCGGCTCGGAGAGATGGAAGTTTGGGCCATGGAAGCCTACGGCGCAGCTTACGGGCTGCAGGAGTTCCTCACCGTCAAGAGCGACGACGTCATGGGCCGCACGCGCATGTACGAGTCTATCGTCAAAGGTGACTACTCCATGGAAGCCGGGCTCCCCGAGTCGTTCAACGTGCTCATCAAGGAATTGCAGAGCTTGTGCCTGAACGTCGAGCTCATAGAGCCGCGTGCCGGCGTGATATCGCCCATCGACGGCGAAGCTCAGGCGTAGAAGAACGACCAGCGAACGAGAGGTGTGACATGAAGGACATCTTCAGCTTTTTCGACAAGCCCAAGGATCCGCTGAGCTTCTCCGCGATCCGCATCTCGCTGGCCAGCCCTGAGCAGATCCTCGAGTGGTCCCATGGCGAGGTGAAGAAGCCCGAAACGATCAACTACCGTACGTTCAAGCCAGAGCGCGACGGGCTTTTCTGCGCCAAGATCTTCGGGCCGGTCAAAGACTACGAGTGCAACTGCGGCAAGTACAAGCGCATGAAGCACCGCGGCATCGTGTGCGAGAAGTGCGGCGTCGAGGTGATCCAGTCCAAGGTTCGACGCGAGCGATTGGGTCACATCACCTTGGCGACCCCGGTCGCGCACATCTGGTTTCTCAAGAGCCTGCCCTCGCGCATCGGCGCTGTGCTCGACATCTCCCTCAAGGAGCTCGAGCGCATTCTGTACTGCGAAAACTATATCGTCACCGATCCCAAGGAAACGCCCCTGAGCAAGGGCGAGATCCTTCCTGAGGAGCGGTATCAGCAACTCCTCGATGAGTACGGATACGACTCTTTCGAGGCGGGTATGGGCGGCGAAGCTGTTCTCACTCTGCTGCGCGAGATCGATATTTTACGGCTCGCCGAAGAGCTGCGCGAGGAGATGAAGGGGACCACGAGCGACGCCAAGCGCAAAAAGATCACCAAGAGGCTGAAGGTCGCCGAGTCGTTCAAGGACTCCGGCAACAAGCCCGAGTGGATGATGCTCACGGCGATCCCTGTGCTGCCGCCGGATCTGCGGCCGCTGGTGCCCCTCGATGGCGGGCGATTTGCGACGAGCGATCTCAACGACTTGTACCGCCGCGTCATCAACCGCAATAACCGCTTGCGCCGCCTGCTCGAGCTCAATGCGCCTGAAATCATCATTCGCAACGAGCGCCGCATGCTGCAGGAAGCGGTCGACGCGCTCTTCGACAACGGCCGCCGCGGAAAAACGATTACCGGTCCCAACAAGCGTCCACTCAAGAGCTTGTCGGACATGCTCAAGGGCAAACAGGGCCGGTTCCGTCAAAATCTATTGGGCAAACGCGTCGACTACTCTGGCCGCTCCGTCATCGTGGTGGGTCCGAGCCTCAAGCTGCATCAATGCGGTCTGCCCAAGAAGATGGCGCTCGAGCTGTTCAAGCCGTTTATTTACAATAAGCTCGAGGAGCGCGGCTATGTCACCACCATCAAGAGCGCCAAGAAGATGGTGGAGAAGGAGCGCCCCGAGGTTTGGGACATCCTCGAGGAGGTCATTAGCGAGCATCCGGTGTTGCTCAACCGCGCACCGACCCTGCATCGACTCGGCATCCAGGCTTTCGAGCCTGTGCTCATCGAGGGCAAGGCCATTCGACTGCACCCCCTGGTCTGCACCGCTTTCAACGCGGACTTCGACGGCGACCAGATGGCGGTGCATCTGCCGCTCTCCATCGAAGCCCAGATGGAAGCTCGAGTGCTCATGATGTCCACCAACAACATCCTG
>JALOQD010000285.1 GCA_025453525.1 Myxococcota bacterium | reverse complement strand
GAGATGACTCGCGGGGTCCTGCTGGCGTTGGCGAAGTCTTCGGCGAAACCCGGAACCTGGCCCTTGATCGCGGTCACGACTTGCCCGAAGAACTGCTCCGCCTCCACCCACTCTGCTCGATTGCCGTCGTCGCGCGCAAATCATGCGCAGGGCCCGTTCTACCAAGTGCCGCGCGGCGCTGCTCACCGAGTTCGAAAGCCGAATGACCGCTGCTTTCCATGCTAGGGCTTCTGAGCGGGTCGTTAAGAAAAACAAACCACGTCCGAGATGTGGCCTCGCGGTAACACAAAAAAGGGCCGGGCTGTGGTGCAACGGCTCCTTCTGACCCTTTTGCGGCGCGTCCTACCGGCTCAAAGGGCGGCTCGCCAAGGAGAAACACATGCGTCTTACTCGCTCGCACGTCGCCGCGCTCCTTTTTGCCAGCGTTCCGACCTACCTCCTTTCTGGCTGCTCGGAGAACGCGCCCAATGACGCCGAAGAGACCGGTAGCGAGGACATCGGCGTGCCCACGGACACCGTGCCCTCCTCTTCGGACAGCACCTCTAGTGACGAGGGCAGCGACTCCACTCCTCTTGCGAGCGATACAGACACCGGTACAGGCGACGGCTGGGACAATCCGGGCTGCGCGGCTGCGCGCAACGTCGTCGAGGACGGCCTCAGGCTCGAGGTCGAGGTGGATCTGGCGAGCTACGACGCCGGACTGTATTCGATACGGGAGAAGATCACCGTGACGCCTCAGCAGGCAGGGGTTGCCCTCTCGTTCTATGGCGAACGCGTGAAAGTGCTTTGGGCCTCTGTGGGCATGGCCTACGACAATCACCTCGCCACTTTTTGCGTCGGGGATTTCGCTGCTGGCGATGAGGTCATGGTCGAGGTCGAGTACGTGGTCGACGAGAAAAACGAGAACGCCTTGGGCCTCCCGTTCGAGATTCCGATGCTTCAGTGGGGTCTGCGCCGCTACGAGGCGAGCTCGGGCGAGCTGATGGTCGGTCCGTTCAACGAGCCCTACTACGCGCCGTTCTGGATTTTCGTGCCGCAATCCATGCATCGAGTGAATGCGGTCGACGACGACAGTCCTTTTGTGGAGAGCGTGGAGCTCACAGTGCACGTTCCGACCGCCGAGTGGACCGTGGTCGGCCCAGGCGGTCTCGGAGAACAGAAGGACACGAGCTTTCACTTTCGCAGTGACCGGCCGATGCCGATCTACGCGTTCAGCTTTGCCGCGTCCCCAGACTACGAGGTCTTTTCGGTGGGTAAGACCGAGTCTGGCGTCGAGGTTTACGGTGCGATGTTTCCCGGCTCGCGCGCGGGAGCAGATTTCGTGCTCCCAGCCGCGCTCACCACCATCGACTGGATGGAAGAGAACATCGGGCCTTTCGACTTCGGCAAGTCCATGGTCTTTGCCGACGTGCCGCAGTTCGGAGGCGGGATGGAGCACGTCGATGTGATCTGGGTCGGCACCGAGAACCTCACTCCCGACACCCAGGGCCAGTTCCTGATCGTCCACGAGATGATGCACCATTGGTGGGGCAATAACGTGCGCTTTGCCGACTGGCCGCACTTCTGGCTCGCTGAAGGCTTTGACGAGTGGTCGACCAACTTCAACGTCATGGGAGAGCTGATGAGCCCCGAGCAGTTCGCCGCGCTTCAGCTCGAGTACCGCACCAGCGGCGCCGAGCTGACCTATCCCTCGCAGTGGCTGCCCATCGACGCGGGTCCGCTGCGTTTCGCCGACGACGACGACATGACCGTCCATTTCGTCACCGACCTGCAGTTGTATTACGTCTATGGCGCGGCGTTTCTCGAGATGGTCAACCAGCGCCTCATCCGTGACTTCGAGACAGATCTCAACGAGGCGCTCGCCGCGTGGTTTGAGCACAAGCGCCTGCAATCTGCGACCACCGAGGAGTTTCTCGCGTTCCTCGAGAGCTTCACTTTGGACATCCAGCAAGACTACTGGAAGCCGCTCTTCGACGATTGGGTCTACAAGACCCCAGTGCCGACGCTCTCTCTCAGCGCGTTTACCTACGACGGCAGCTCGGCGAGCGTGACCGTGACAAAGGCCAAGGGAGGCGATCAGAGCTTGACCGGGCTGGAGGTCGTCTTCGTCGCTGGTGAGACTCTTTTTGGGACGACAGTGGAGCTCCCAGCAGGGACGAAGAGCGCTGTCGCCAGCGTCGCGATGCCGGTCGCGCCGAACCGCATCGCCGTCGACCCACAACTGTTCTACGTATTCAAGCTGATCAAGGCCAAGGACTGGACCGGTCCGCCCATCGGCTTTGCCATCGCGCCGCCGCAGGACGAAGAGCCGGCCAGGAGCCCCAACGCCTCGCCAGTGCCAGGCCCCCATTTCGGGATGACAACCAGATAGCTGGCCCAGCAGGTGTCTTTGGCTAAAACGTCTGCGTGATGCCAATGACGATTTTAAACGGCGCCCGTGGGGCCTTCGAGATGGTTCCGTCCGATTGCTCGATTTCGTAGAACCGCTCGGAGGGAGCGACGGGCACGGCGAAGTCCACGGCGACCATGTATTGCTGCACCCCGAAAAGGAGCAGATGGGCGCGCAGACCATAGCCCACGTCGGCAAACAATCGGCGCTGCGAAAACAATCCGTCGTATCCGTCGGGCTCGCTGATGGTGCCGCCTTCGGCGAACAACACGCCCTGAAATCTGTCGACCCATAGGAAGAGGGGTGCGGACACGCGCGAAGCATCGAACAGCACATGGCGATACTCGAGGCCGGCGTACATCCCTAATCGTCCATAGGTCTCCTCTGGATCGAAGGCGCGCAGCACGTTGCGCACGGACAGGGTCGACAGATCTGCGCCCACGGGATTGCCGACCAGCCCCATCAGACCGCCGTGCAACGCGAGAGTGTGCCCCACTGCCATGGGAATAAGACCGACGAGATGCGCGCCCCCCCGCCCCACATGAACGGCCTTGCCGTCGTCTCTTTGCCCCACTTGGTAGCGACCGATGAGACTCCACCCCAAGCCGCGCCGAGGATCCCAGAAATACTCCCTGTTGTCGCTGCCCAGAAGGAACCCGATCATGCCCGTGGTCGCTGCCTCCTTCGATACGCCATCGGGCACGCTCGCGGTGTCAGCCAAAGCCCGGCTGCGCAGGATCGCCAGAGTCGGACCTGCGTAGAGCTGCCGTGCATTGAGGGTGCGAGCCTTTCCAAAGTAGCGAAGATACGTGAATCCCGCGCCATAGCCCCGAGGCGTGTAATCGAGATCTAGGTGATACGAGTTGGTGATGTCGAACTTGCGGCGCAGGGCAAAGCTCACCGTGACGTAGGGATCGCCGCTCACCGCGTCGAAAGTGGCGAGCAGCCGAGTGAGCAGCGGGGGACGCCAGCGAAGCTTGGTGGAATTGTTCGCGAGCGGATGTCCGCCCGAAAGCGCTGTGTCCTCCACCAGTCGGGAGGCTGGGTCGAGCTCGGCGCGCTTCAACTCTGCCGTGGAGCTCCAGCTCACCTCGCCGCGGGTTCCCTGGCCAGGCCAAATCGCGATTCCTTGCGCCTCTTCTTTGTCCGTAAATAACACGGCCACTGGCTCGCGGATCACCTCACCGCGGCGTTCGATGACCGCGGTGTGCACATACCGGCCGTCCGGCGTGGCCTCGTCCCGCGTCTCGACGAGGGCGTAGTCCACGCTCGGATAGCGCCCCATCCATTGCGAGAGGAACCACGCAGCGCCCCCTGGAACGACGGACTCGAGAGTCGCTTGCGCCTCCTTGCCCGCGGCAATGGCTTCCACCGCGGCGCGGGCCTGGGTCTGCCCCACGAGATCTGCAAGCTTGCCCAGCAATCGACTTCCATCGGGCCTCTCGTTCATGAACCTCCACGGCTCATCCCGCAGTGGATCGCGGCGCTCTACGGAGCGGAAGTAGGCCTCGGAGAACGGCACCTGCGGCGCGTACAAGAGGTTGTCGATAAGCGGGATGAAGGAGGCGAAACCCACGAGCTGCTGCACGGAACGCTCTTTGCCATGGACCTGCTCGCTGTAGCTCTCTGACACGAGCGCGCCGGAGGCCTCGGCCCATACGTAGCGGTCCCGATCCGTGGACCTTTGAGAGCGCAGGGCCATGAACGAACCGATGCCCCTGGCCACGGCGAGGTCGTGGAACCGCTGGGCAGGTTCGGCTTGGATGATGCGGTACAGTCTATCCGAGACCACGAGTTGCGCGCCGCTCAAGGCAACGAGCTCGTCCCACATGGGCACCTCGACCACGAGCAGTGCCCCCAGTCGATCTGGCCTGCCTCGAAGGGCATCGATACGCGCCGCAACGCTGCCCAGGCGCTCGCAGGGATCGACCGGAGCGAGGCTCGAAACCATGCCGCCCTGGCTCCTCGCCCAATCCCGCCCCCCTGGCTCGCGGCGATGGGGCCGGCGTCTCACACAGGTCACCTCCACTCCTTGGGGTTTGAGAACGCTCACCTGCGCGTTCTCGAGGAGCACGAGGGATAGGATGTCCGTCGTCACCGGACCCACGGTTGAGGTTCGGATGGAGGAGGATTGTGTATCGATGTGATCGTGAAGCACTGCGGCCAGCCCCTGCGGCACGGTCACGACAGCTGTTATTTCGATGGGCGAAAAAGGCTGGGAGAGATCTCGGGCATCGAGACTCGAAATCGGCCTGGGGTAGAAGCCGTCCGAAAGCACGGTCACACCGCGGAAGTGCCCGAACCGCCCCCTGCGCGTCGGCACCTTGACCGTGAATTGCAAGCGCAGCGTCCCGGCTTCTCCGGGCGCCAGGGGTTGCGCGAGGTCTACGAAGCCGAGCGCCCGGGACACTTCGCCTCGACCTGGCAGCGACATGGGCTGGTAGCGAATCGCTGGGCTTGTGAGCGCAGTGCCGTTCCACCACGCTGCCGAGACGTCCATGGAGCCTGCGCTGTGGCCAGCTGGGTAGATCCACGGTACGAGCCGACTTTCGAGTCCCTGGGCCGGCGTCTCGAACAGGTTGGGATAGAGCCACAGGGGCACGCGGCGCAGCGGCGCCTCTGTCGTGTTCACCAGGCGAAACGAGACCTGCCCTGACAGCAGCTTGCCGCCTTGTCTGACCTCCATCCGCAGGTCCGCGGACAAGGCTGGAGCTTGGGCTTCGGCTGTCCCGTGCACAAGCAAGAGAACGCAAGAGAGCGCGAGAAGCAAAGATCGGTGATGAGCGGTCATCTGTTTAGGAACGTTAAAGGCAGGTCATGGTAAGGTCAAAGGCGGTCAGGTGCAAAAAAGCGCGCTGCCCACTCGCCGTTCACCTGTCACACATGGCGACGCAGTGTCACGCTAGCGTGACGCTCTCTCGGTCGTTTCCCGTGTCAGTCCAGCTCGATGATGTGGGTGATTTCGGGATCCAAGGGGCCTTGCGGGCTGCTGATGATGAAGCTGCCTTCCTCCTCTTGGTCTCTGTGACCGACGAGGCGGATGAGAAACGCCAGTGCCGCAACCACGGCAAATAGCTTGAAGTTGGCGCTAGAAGCGGACTCTGCGCCTCGTTCGCCGAGAGACGTGGCAAACGCGGTGATCGCGGCAAGGACCGCAATCACCGCAAGCAGGACATTTTGATGAGCCCGGGCAAACTTCGTAATGGAGCGGACCTTCATAGGGGATCCTCCTGACATCGGCCATTTTCGAAGCAAAATGCGGGCCAATTATGCAACATACTGAAAAGATTGGAAATCCGAGTGTGAATGAGGGTGCTATGCGTCACGCTGGCGTGACAGGACGAGGGCCCCTGCGCTCACGGCTCTGTCGAGGGCTGTCATTCGTTGTGAAAATGGATCTGCTCAAAGCGTTTTAGCATTGGTCTTGCGCCGAGAGGAGAGGTCTGCTACCCCGTTTCCCAAGCGCTTTAGTGAGGATACATGATTGGTCAAACGCAAGAGCCTCGCAGGCCTTCGGGGAGCTCCAAGGCCCGAGGCGACAAGTTCGAAATCGTCAAATTTCTGCTCATCGCCTTGGTGTGCTTTGGCGTGGGATTTGCGCTCGTGTACGTGTTTTTCGGGCCGCCCGTTCAAGGACAGGTCGCGAGCGCTCCGCAGCAGGCCGAGTCCCAAGCGTCCGCGGATATCGCCGCTGACGGGCCGCTTCCTACGTCGGCCGAGGTTGCGCCCCAGGCGTTGCCTGGCGTGCCGACGGGTCAAGTCGCCCGCTATGCCCCAGAGGGCGCTGGGCCAGGCTATGAGGTGGGAGCGGTTGCTGCTGCCCCATCTGTCCAGCCGGTGGAGGCTGTTCCTGGGGCTCCTTTGGCCTCTCCCAACGCCGAGGAACGGCCGAGCACCGCAGCGTCTGACGCGCCGGCTGTGGATCGCGGCGCGCTGCCGCCGGCAGTGCCGCCGGGCAAGACCCCTCCGGGGATGGCCGTGGACGGCAGTGCGTTTTACGTGAAGTGCTGGGATGGCTCGGCCACGGAGATCAAGGGTGAAAGCTGCGATAGGCTCGATCTGTTCGAGAAGCGCTTTGGAACCCGCCTCTACGTCGTTGACAAATGCCGCGTGGAAAAGGCGGGTGCAGAGGCCGTCGGCAAGCTGAGCCTGGGGGTCGAGGTCGATTTTTCGGCCCTGTCGATCTCCGTCTGGAATGGACCCTCGTCCGACCTGCCGAGCGCCGACGAGGTGGCGCGTTGCCTCAAGACCGAGCTCCGCGGATTGCCTGTGGATGGCGTGCCTCACAAGAACGCCAAGTACCGCATGTTCTTCACCGTGCTGTTCGGCAAGAAGGCCCTCAACGCCATGGCCGACAAGCCCCCGCAAACCACGGCCAACAAGGGCGAGCCGAGCAAGCCAGAGGGCGCGCCTGCTTCGGGTCGCAAGGGCAAAACCATTAAGGTAGTCAAGGACAAGGTTCGCGTACGCAAGACACCTGTAGACGGTGAGGAGATCGGCAAGATCAGCGCCGGAAACGAGGTTCAGTTCCTAGGTCGCAAAGGCGACTGGTGCGAAGTTGTGACCCCGGCGGGCAACGAAGGGTGGATGATCTGCGATGCGCTCGGTCTTTAGTCCAAGGCTGGTCGGCCTCTTTCTGGCCTGCGCGTCGGCCTTTGGGTGCAGCCAGGAAGCGGCGAAAACACGGCAGGACATCGAAGCCTTCGAGCGGGCCATGGGAGCTGTGGCCATGGCCGACAAGGGGTCCCGCGGCGCAGCGGTTTCCAATCTCGAGTCCATCTCTTTGTCCACCGAGCTCGTGAGCTCGGCGCGCTCGACCTGCGTCCAGGCCTTCACCTCCGTGGGTCGCAGCGAGGAAATGCTCGCACAGGCCAGAGCAAAGACCGAGGCCGCCGAGGCCGCCCTGGCCGCGCCTGGACAAGCTGCGTCGGAAAGAGCTGCGCAGGCCGCGAGTCTCGGAGCCACGGCCAGTACGAGCCTCGTGTCGCTCGAACAAGCGATCTCCGAAGCCCAGGCCCTTGTCGACGAATGCGCTCGCCTCCGGGCCTTGCTTCGCGCCCGTCTTTCTTCTAGGTAGTTTCCATCCCGAAATGGGAGTTTTTAGGGCGTCCTTCGGAAAGGCGAGGACTGTTTGAGTTGCGTCCTTCGGAAAGGCGAGGACTGTTTGAGTTGGATAATTCGATGTTCGAGTTCCGCAGCCTTGGAGAAGGATGCCGAAAACGGGGCTTTCGGGATGGAAACTAGGTAAGTTCCCCGCTTCCTCGCCAAGGCGAATTAGGCGCCATCTGTTCCCGCGGATGGCGAGCTTTCCAAGGATTTGCCTTTTTCTGACAGGAGAACGGCCTGGTCCTTTGCGGGGGGCGAGAAGCGGAATATGATTATTCAAGCTTCTTTTGAGAGGTGCGCTGATCCCAAGCGCCTTGCAAAGGCATGGAGCGGCCCCATGCAAATCGATTTCGAACATCGCGAGATACAGCTCAAGTTGGTCTACTATGGACCGGCGCTGTCGGGGAAGACGACTAACCTCATCTACATTCATCGGGCCTGCGCACCGAGCAGCCGCGGCCGCCTCATGACCCTCGAGACCAAGGACGACCGCACCCTGTTCTTCGACGTGCTGCCCATGCAGTTCGAGAGCGATTCTGGCCTCAAGATCGCCCTGAAGGTGTTCACCGTGCCTGGACAGGTCATTCACAACGCGACGAGACGCGTGGTGCTTCAGGGCGCTGACGCGGTGGCGTTCATAGCGGACAGCCAGGTGTCTGCGCTACGGGCCAACCAGGAGTCGTTCCTCAACCTCAAGGAAAACCTGAAGGAGAATGGCCTGAATCTCAAATCCATGCCGCTCGTCATCCAGTTCAACAAGCGCGATCTGCCTGGTGTGAGAACGGACGCCGAAATCGACATGATGACCTCCAAGGGCCGCGAGCCGGTATTCAAAGCCATCGCCACCAAGGGCCCAGGCGTGGTCACCACGTTCCTCGGTTTGGTGCGGCTCACATGGGAAAGACTCGACGCCTGGCACAACCTGTCGGGCAAGTTCGGTCTCAACGGAGAGCAGCTCCTCGAATCCCTGACGCGGCAGTTTCCCAAAACGAGCATGATGCCATGAGCACGAACAGCCGGGATCTTTTCGATGTTGATTTGGATGTCGCGTTGGGCGATCTCATCGACCGTCACATGCTCACCGAGCTTTGCGAGTCCTTCCTTCCCCTCATCGGCGCACCGATCAGGGTTTTCGATGCCCAAGACCAGCAGCTCGCGGCGGCAGCGCCCGAAGAGCCCCACGCCGCCTGCCAAGACGTGCTTCGGTTCGAATCCGGGCTCAAGGCGTGCAGCAAGCTCAAAAGGACCGTGAGAACCGCCCGTCTCGAGGGAGAGCACAAGCTCGAAGGATTCTCTTGCTTCTGCGGTTTGCGTTACACCGTTGTGCCGATCAAGTTCCAGGGCCGGGTGATGGGCAAGCTATCGGTGGGCCCATACCTTGTCACTGGCACGAACCTCGATCGCGGGGCGCTCGCCAGCGCCGTGCCCCAGACGGTCGCAGTCGACCTCGAAGCGATTCTCTCGGTGAGCGCAAGCCAAGCCCAGTCCATGGTTGAGCGTCTCGTGCTGGTCATGACCTCTTCCATTGACCTCATCCTGTTCTCGGCCCAGAAGGCCCATGCCATGACTCAGGCGCACCTGGCGTCTCTCAAGGAGTCGTACAAGGAACTGACGGCCAAGAACCGCGAGCTGTCCGAAAAAAATGAGCGCCTCGGTGAGCTGGAAAAGCTCAAGAGCAGCTTTCTCGCCACCATGAGCCACGAGTTGCGCACGCCTTTGACTTCTATCATCGGATATTCTGACGCGTTGTACGACGGGATCGCCGGCAGCTTGGGAAAGGAACAACTCGAGTTCATCGCCACCATTCGCACCAAGGGCGAAGAGCTGCTTCGACTCATCACGTCGATTTTGGATTTCTCTCGCATCGACGCGGGTCGC
>JALOQD010000284.1 GCA_025453525.1 Myxococcota bacterium | reverse complement strand
TGATCTTCGCCGTGGCTGTCGTGTCCATCTTCGGCGCTCAGTTTACGGCCATATCGACGGCCCGCTACGCCCGATACACCACGGCCGCGATCGGGCTCGCCCGCTGCAAGATGAGCGAGCTCGAGCTCGAGATTCAGATCAACAACGGCTTTGAGGAGGGCGATGTCTCTTCGAGCGGTTCTTGCTGCGAGGTGCTCGACGGCGAGACCATGGTGGGCGAGTTCGATTGCCGTTGGCAAATCGAGCCCGTGGAAATGCCGAGCCTCACCTCCCTGCTTTTGGGCGGCGGCGACGGCACGGACAGCGGGGGCGGCGGCGGTTTGCTCGGCGACCTAGGGGTCGACATGGGCGATACCGAGGGCGCGGACCCGGCGACGAGCATGATCGCGTCTCTGGCGCCCATGCTCGGCGACCTGCTCAAACAGGCGATCCGGCGGGTGACGGTGACGGTGGAGTGGAAGCAAGGCGCGACAGGCAAGGAGTTCGTGCTGCAGCAGTACCTCGTGCATCCCACCCAGGGCCCTGACCTGATGATGCTCAACGCCGGAGCCGATGCCCGGGAGGCCGTGGAGACACTCGGTGGCGAGGGAGCCGGAGCTCCGGGGATGCCTGGCATGCCGGGGATGCCTGGCATGCCGGGGATGCCGGTGATGCCAGGGGGTCAAGGGCCCGGTGCACCATGAAACGCGCATCGCACATGGAGTCGCAGGTCGGCTTGACGCTCATCGAGGTGATGCTCGCCATGTCCGTGATGGCCATGATCGGCCTCGCCATTTGGAGCGCCACGGACCAGACCGCACGCACGCGCGACATCGTGGACAAAACCAATGACCACTACCACCAAGTGAGGATCGCCTTCGACCACCTCGCGAGGGATCTCTCGAGCGCTTTTCTGTCCAACAACCGGGCGCCCAACGACCCGACGCACAATGCCGTGTTCATCGGAGAAAACAGCGGGGACGAAGATCGCCTGGACTTTGCAGCGTTCACTCACGAGCGGCGGTACCTCGACGCCAAGGAATCGGACCAATGCGAGGTGGGCTATTACCTCGAGGACGACAAAGAAATCAGCGGCCGCAAGAACCTCGTGCGTCGAGAGGCTCCGGTGCTCGATCTCGAGCCGCTGCGCGGCGGTCAAACACTCGTGCTCGTCGAGAATGTAGCTGCCTTCGATCTTACCTATTTCGATTTCGCCATGAACGAGTGGCAGGACAAATGGGATACGTCCGAGCTCACGAGCGAATCGGGTTTTTTACCACACCAGGTGCGCGTCAAGCTGGTGGTCTACGATCGCAAAGAAGAGAAGATGTCTTTTGGGACTCAGCTGGGCATCCCCATGCGAACCCCCATCTGGCGCCATTTCGGGTTCCTGCCCGGACTTCCGCCTCCGGTGACTAAATGAGGCCGCCGGACAAAAGACGCAAGCAGGAGGGCATCGCCCTGCTCATGGTGCTCGTGGCGATCGCCATCCTCGGCGCCATGACCGCGGACCTCATGGGAGCTTCCGAGGTCTACCTCGCCACCACCACCAACGCCCGGGACGCGGTGCGCGCCGAGTACATGTCTCGTTCAGGGGTCAACCTCTCGCGCCTGATCCTCTCCTTCCAGCGGATGCTCGGCTCGTCTCTGAATATTCCCTTTTGGCAGTATGCGGATTTGGCCATTGGCCTTTTCACGGATGCCGATGGCGGCATGCTCGGCGATCTCGGCGAGATGGATACCTCGAAGAACAAGGGAGTCGGGCTGACCGGCGGCGAGGTTTCGGTCAAGATCCTCGATGAGGATTCCAAGCTCAACATCAACGTTGCGGCAGACCAAGGGCGCATGGATCTCGCCGCTGCCCTGATGAACAAGCTGCGCGGACTCATGGCGCCCATCCAGTTCGATCCCCTGTTCGAGCGCTCGGCTGATCTGGGGAACTTCTTCCAGCGCGACGAGGTCACCTGCGAGATGGTGGACTACGTCGACGGAAACGAGGATCTGTGCGATGGCTCGGGAGGCGAGGACAGGACTTTTTATCAGGGTCTCGATCCGCCACTGGAGCGCAAGAACGCGCCGTTGGACAGCCTCGAGGAGCTCCATCTCATCAAGGGCATGTCCGACGACTTGTGGACAACGTTCGTCGATCCGAACCCGGTGAACCCCGACGATCGCATCATGACCGTGTGGGGCAAGGGGATGATTAACGTCAACACCGCCCCAGCCGGCGCCTTGCTCTCTGTTTTGTGCATGCCCGGCGCGGTGGAGGAAGGCGATGTTGGGGTCAGCCCGTGCGCGGATGAGTTGCAGGTCTTGACCCTGGTCCAGATCCTGCAGCTGGTGCTCAGCATTCGTTCGATCTTGCCATTCAACTCGGTAGGCGACTTCCTCGGCGCGATCGAGAATCCGGGCTCTCTTCTCGGGGGCATGATGGGGATCGAATTGCCTGGTTTTACGCTCCCGAACAAAGGCCAGGCCAAAAGGATGCTCACCACGAAGAGCACGGTGTTTTCGATCTACGCGACAGGTAAAGTCGGCAACGTGACCAAGCGCATCCACGCGGTGGTCGACATGGTTGGCCAGGACATGCTCGATCCGACGAAGTCCGTGGGTAGCTCGGGCGGCAGTGTGCTGTATTGGCGGATGGAGTAGGAGACAATAGGGATGGCCCATAAAGTTGTAGGAATCGATCTCGGCGGGCACAGCGTGAAGGCTGTGGTGCTCAGGATCGCTCTGCGCGGCCACGAGGTGGTGCGCATCGACGAGGAGCCCGTGGTCCTCGACGAGAGTGGTCGCTCCACACCGTCCGACGTGCTCGCTGCCGCGGGTCGACTCGTCGACCGGCTGGCCTTGCAAGACGAGACTCTGCATTGCGCCCTGCCCGGAGATCAGTGCACCGTGCACCGTATCAGTCTGCCGACGAGCGCAGCCAAGCAGTTGGAGTCGGCGCTGCGCTTCGAGCTCGATGACGCCCTGCCATTCGATATCGAGGACGCGGTGTTCAGTCATGTGGAGCTCGGTCGCGACGGCGGTGATGTCAAGGTTCTCGCCGCCGTGGCCCTCAAGGAGCACATTCGCGAGCTCATCGACGGACTGCGAGGTCACAACGTCGACCCGCGCGAAATCGGCATTGCGTCGCTGTGCTATACGCAGGACGTCCTGCCCGAACGGGCGACCGGGCCCGGCGAAGTGGCGGCGGTGCTCGACATCGGCCACCTGCGCAGCGTGATTTCCGTGCTCGAGCCCAACAGCCCCACCGTGCGCACCCTGCTGCGCGGCGGACGGGATCTGACAGAGGCCATCGACGCCAAGTGGAAGGTGGGCTTTCTGAAGGCCGAGCAGTACAAGTTCGGCCACGGCCTGTCCGGTGAGGTGGGCGAGGTGCTGACCCAGGCGCTGCGGCCCCTGGTTCGCGAGGTGCGCCAGACGCTCAAAGGCCATCAGGCAGCGGGCGGCGAGCGGGTGACCAAGGTCTACCTCACGGGCGGCGGTGCGTTGCTCAAGGGGCTCGATAACTTTCTGACGGACGAGGTGGGCGTACCTGTGCAGCGCCTTCGTGTGCCGCTGCCAGGCGATCTGGAGGACTCGCCGCGGGCCTATACCTTTGCCCTGCCGTTCGCGACGGCCTTGAGGGAAACCACTCCGCGAAGCAAACGAATGAACCTGCGAAGGGGCGAGTTTGCGTTCAAGGGCGACTTCGAGAACCTGCGACGCCGCGTGGGCTGGATCGCCGCCTCGGTGGTCGCGATTGTCCTGTCGTGGGTGTTTTCGATCTATGCGCATCACAGCGTGCTCGCCGCCCAAGTGGAGAAGCAGTCCAAGGAGATCGCGGAGCAGTCCCAAGCTCTGTTCGGCGAGCCAGTCACGAGCCTCGAGGAGGTCAAAAAGCGGCTCGAGGGGCAGAAGACAGAGAAACCGCCCATGCCGACCAAGGACGCGTTCGATGTTGTGCTGGCGTTGTCTAGGATGATCCCCGTGTCCGTGGTTCACGACGTCGAGAGCCTGGAGATCAAACCCAAGCGCACGACGATCAAGGGCCTGGTCAATCCCGAGGTCTCGCGCGATCTTTCAGAAGGTGACACGGGAGGGGGAGAAACGGACTTCGATGCGACACAGCTCTCGCCCACGGACCTCATCAAGGCGGAGCTCGAGAAGTTCAAGGAGTGCTTTACCTCCATCAGGGTAGGCAAGGTCACGGTCATGGGCGAAAAGCGGCGTTATCAAATGGATATCGATACCAAATGTCCGTAGGAGTCGTGGATGTCTAGTTTCTTTGCCAATCTCGTCGCTGGGCTCTCGGAGCGAGAGCGACGTCTCGTGGGCATCATGGCCGGGATCTTCGCGCTGCTGGTGGTGTTTCTCATCGTGTTTCTCGTCGGGCGCACCGTGTCCTCCCTCGACGACGAGCACGAGGAGGGGCAGCAGATTCTCAAGCTGCTCGCCGAGGAAGGCGGGAAGTACCTGGAGGCCAAGCAGGAGGCGCAGGATCGACCGCAAGGCAAACCCACTCCGCTGCGCACCCTCGTCGATCGCATCGGCGCCACCAATGGAATCACGGCGCAGGACATGAACGAGCTGCCGGACGAGAAACACGGCTCGCGGTGGATACAACACGCAGTCGAGCTGTCGATCCGCGAAGTGGGGCTGCTTCCGCTGACGAAGTTCATGGAGGAAGTGGAGTCCAATAAGGACCGCTTCCCCGTGGCGATCACCAAACTCGAGATCCGTAAACGCCGAGGAATGCCGGGCGCTTTGGACGTCACCATGATTATCTCCACGTACGAGACCATCGACGCCGAGCCGCCAGTGGGCAAGGGAAATGCTGGCAAGGACGGCGCGGGTTTCGAGGAGGAGGAATAGATGGTTAATAGACTGCCAAGGATCCTCGGATACTCCGCTTTTTTATCCTTTGGGTTCGTGTTCTTTTTTTTCGTGAGCTTTCCGGTCGACAGGTTCACCCCTTCGCTCGAGCAACAACTGTCGAACAAGCTCGGTCGCAAGGTCAAAATCGAATCGATGTCGCTCAGCCCCTTTGGCAACTTGAACATCGAGAATGTCACAGTCGATGTGCCCCAGGCGGCCGAGCCCGCGGAGGAGGAGGATGAGGAAGAAGGGGATGAACAACCCTCTGGCCCAAAAGACAGCGACACCCTGACGGCCAAGAAGAAAGAGACGCCCAAGCTCAGTTATTTCATCGAGGAGATATCTGTCGATATCGGGCTGCTCAGCCTGATGATGGGGGATCTCGATTTCGATCTCTCCATGGACGCGTTTGGCGGGGAGATAGAGCTGGAGTACGAAGGGCCCAAGCCGTCGGCGGGGCGAGGCTCGCTGCGACCTCCGAGTGCCCGGGGCGGTCGGCGTCCGACTCGCCCTCCTGGCGGAAACGCCGAAGGTGAGGAAGCGGAACAAAGCGCAGAACCCGAACAGGAGGAAGAGAACGATTCCTCCAGCCTCTATCTGCAGTTTTCGATGAGCGAGATATCCCTCAAGCAGATCCACGATCTGCGCACCACCTTGCCGGTGCCGATCACTGGAGAGCTCGAGATGAGCCTCGAGCTCGAGTCCGAGGATGGAAAGCTGTCTACCGCGGACGGAGAGCTCACGATGGAGCTGACCGACGTCGTGATGAGCAGCAAGGGCTACAAGGCCGATCTGGGCGGCATGCAGATGGATGTGCCGCCGCTCGCCATCTCCTCTGCCGAGCTCATTGTGAAATTCGTCAAAGGCGAGGGCGAGATCAAATCGTTCAAGGTGAACTCCAAGCATATCGACACCAAGCTCGAGGGCATCGTGAACCTGGGCGATCGGGTGGAGATGATGCGCTTCGACCTGTATGTCATGTTCAAGGTGCTCGACGCCTACGTTGCCCAGAGCGACGCTCTGAAGACCATTCTGCCGAGCCTCGATTCGTTTTCCCCCAAGGCGCAGCGCGCTCATCGGTCGGACGGCTACTATGGATTCCGATTTCGCGGGCCTGTGCGAAGCGCCACGTTCCAGCCTTCCCAGACCTTTTCCCCTCGAAAAGGGGGAGCTTCGCGTGACAGACCGACCCGCGAACGGCGCTCTCCATCGAGGGCCTCCCAGCGTCCCGGCATGCCAGGCGGCACAATGGGAGAACCCGACTACAGCGGGGATGACAGGATGCAGCCCTCCCGCCCCGGACTCATCGAGGGAGCGCCACCGCCGATGCTTTCTCCGCCATCGGACAGCGGGAGGCATGAGCCGCCTCCGCAGGAGATGCAGCCGCCCGTCCCTCCGCCAACCATGCCCGATGTGCCGCCGCCGCCGATGGAAGAACCGCCACCACCCCCAGAGGAGCCTCCACCACAAGAGGCGCAGGGCGAGGAAGCGCCTCCCCCAGACCCCCCTGCTGAGGAAGCGCCCGTTGAGCACGCCGAATAGCGCGCTTGTATGCCTCGCCACCGCTGACCTGCGAGGCCTTTTTTATCTGCTATTACTACTAGTACGTGGGGCTCTTTCCATAGGAGGCATTTCCCTTGGCACTCAGCACGATTCCGGTCATCAGCCCGTGGGAGCTCTTCGAGGGCACGAGCTTCGAAGCCTCGAGTCGCTATCGCCTGTTGCGTCGTCTGGGCGCAGGAGGCATGGGCGACGTGTGGCTCGCCGAACGGCGCAGCAGCGGCGGCCATCACCAGAAGGTCGCGGTGAAGTTCCTGCGCGCCACGAGCGGTGGGTCTCTCGCCGAGGAGGCGCTGCGCATGTCGTGCTTGTCCCACGACAACATCGTGCCATTCCTCGACTCTGGGCACGACCACTTGGGGCGGCTGTTCGTCGTCATGGCATACATAGATGGCTATGACTTGAGCGGTGTGCGGGAGCTCGCCCACTTCGATGCGGACAAGGCCTATCGAGGGGAGCTGCGATCTCGCATGCCCGAGCCCATCGTGGGTTTTCTGCTCTTCATGGTGCTGCGCGCCTTGCACCATGCTCATACCTTCGATTTCGCCGATGGCGTCGTGGGCCTGGTGCACCGCGATGTGTCTCCGGGCAATATTCTCGTCGATCGCTCGGCCGGCTTCGTCAAGCTGACGGACTTCGGCGTTGCCGTGCCCCAGGACTCGGGCGAGACCGAGATCGCCGGTAAAGTGCCCTATATGTCCCCTGAGGTTCTGCAGGGCGAGAAGGTCGACTCCCGCGCAGATATCTACTCCCTGGGCATCGTGGGCTACGAGCTGCTCACGGGCCTGTCGCCCAACTGCCATCCGTCCCAGATGGGCAGTGTGCTCGCTTCGATCACCGGCGTGATGCTCGCCCTGGAGGAACCCCTGCACGAGCCGCGCGAGATCGTCGAGGGCGTCGATCCCGAGCTGTCGCGCATCATCGCCAAGATGCTCGCCCTTAGCCCGCAGGACCGCTACGCCTCGGCCGAGGCGGTCTTGGCAGACCTCACGATTTTCCTCTACGACAAAGGCGTTGGGCCCACGTCGGATAGCCTCCATAGCTACCTCGAGATGCTGCACTACCCACAAAGAGAGGTCACACCCCGCGTGCGCCGCACCCTGTCGTTCTTGGGAGAAAAGAAAGGTCGACCGGACATCCTTTCCCCTTACGAGCTCGTACCCGCAGCCGCTGCCCTCCTTCGCGCTGGCCGCAATCCAGCCAGAGGCTAAAAGGCGTTAGGGTAGAGACGCAACGGC
>JALOQD010000283.1 GCA_025453525.1 Myxococcota bacterium | reverse complement strand
CCAAGGCGAAGGACGCGTGATTTCCAAGGAGGCCAAGAAGGATTTCGACAAGGCGGCGGAGCGTTTCAAAGAGGCCGAAAAGGTCGGATGGAACGACGATAACTGCAAAAAAGTCCATAAGGATTTCCTGGACGTCGCTGATGATCACAACAACATGGTCGAGGCGATGTACAACGCGGCAGTGGTGTTGCGGCGTTGCGGCAAGAGCTCAGAATCGTTGAACGCTTTTGAGAAAGTGCTCAAGCTCTATCCCAAGCATCAGCCTTCCACCGTGTACTTGGCCGTCTTCGCTTTCGAGAAGGGGGACGAGGGCCAGGGAGAAGGCTACATCAAGCAAGCAGTTGCGGCTGGAGGAAACACTCCCGAGGTGGCGCCGGCTTACGTGAATGCCGCTATTCTGCTTCGCAAGAGGGGTAGGGCCGGAGCCACAGATGGGTTCTCCAAGGCTCAGGACAATTTGAGACGTGCCCTGGCTATCGATAGCCGCAATATGGCGGCACTGACTCAGCTCGCGATGCTCTATTTCGACGTCGCGACGATTCAGAAAAAATCGAGCTATCTCACATTGGCCATGCTCGTTTGCAGCCAGGGCATAAAGATCGACCCAGAGTACGGGCCCATCTACCATGTGCTCGGGCAGATCCATTTGCAAAAGGCCGAGCTCGTCGATGCGCTCAAAGCCTTTGGAACCGCCATTGCAAAGGATCCCTCACTGTTTGAGAGCCATGTGAATTACGCGGCGATCAACCTGAACTTCCGGGGATATCAAGAAGCCAAGTCGTCTTTTGAGAAGGCCATTTCTCTCAATCCGAAGAGCTACGATGCACACATCGGCTTGGGCGTGGCACTTCGCGGGCTCGAGGACTTCGCGGGCGCGAAAGCAGAGTACCGAAAAGCGGCAGATATCGACCCCAAGCGAACGGACTATATTTTCAATCTCGGTGTGCTCGAGATGGATTATACCAACACGGGAGACGCAGCCGGTTACGACAAGGCGAAAGACGTCTTCAAGAAGTTTTTGGGCAGTTTAGCTTCTTCCCACAAGGTGGACCCGGATGGCAAGGGGCCGCTACTCTCCTGGCAAGCCAAGGCCGAGGCGCGCATCGCGTCCTGCGACAAAGCCAAAAAGCAGATCGCTGAAGCTGAAAAGGAAATGGCAGAGGTGGCGAAGCTGCAGGCAACGCAAAAAGCTCGCGAGGAAGAGATGGTACGCAAGGCCAAGGAGCTCGAGGCCAAAGAAGCAGCAGGCCAACAGGCACCAGGGGAAGGCGCGGCACCTGCGCCCACTGCTGCCCCTACGCCGCCTACTAAGTAAGGAGCGCCAACCGTGGCCTAGAGCTTTAAGAGAACAAAATAAATTTGATTTCGCTCTTTTTGATGGGAACTTTTACTTACGACGGCTGTCACAAGTCGCTAGCGGACGGATTCGGGTTCCCTTATTGAAAAGCTATAAGGCATTTCTTTTGTGTGGGTTTGGTGAAATGTTTACACTGGCTTGCGTACGATTTGCAGGCTGCCAGAATGGATCCAAGGGAGGTCTCGATGAAAAAGATCGCCATGTTTGTTGCTGGAATGACCATCGTTCTCGGCTCTGCGGTCGTTTCGGCTCAGGAGTCGCAATACGCTGAAAAAACCGAGTACACTTTTGATGATGACGTCGTA
The DNA here is from genome assembly GCA_025453525.1 of Myxococcota bacterium. Taxonomy (GTDB): domain Bacteria; phylum Myxococcota_A; class Polyangia; order JAAYKL01; family JAAYKL01; genus JALOQD01. The sequence goes on along the minus strand of JALOQD010000283.1, from coordinate 6,035 downwards.
ACAGGCGACCTCGTTCGGCCGGACGGCGCGTTGCTTGTTTCGCGCAAACGAGGCACCGAGCGCAGCCTCATTCGCGTCCGTCAGCACTTCATCCCTGAGATGCTCAAGTCGGTGGAGGATCTTTGAGGAAAAGCGAGGAGCGCGACTTCTGCATGCTGTCGCACGTCCTCTAAAGCCGCTTTGTGAAGCGGCAGGCTAAAGAAGGCGAACATGAGCGAACTGGCAATTACCTTCAAAGTGGTCAAGGACGGAAGCGTTCTGTTCGAAAAAACCCTGGCCCAAGACGTGGTCAAAATTGGCCGCATGGCCTCGAGCCACCTCCAGATAGATGACGACGGCGTGTCTAGGATGCACGCGGTTATCGAGATATCTGGAAATGAGGTCAATATCATCGACCTCGGGAGCGCCACGGGTACCCTTGTCAATGGCAAGAAGGTCAACAAAGCGCCTCTGACCAATGGTGATGTCTTGAATCTCGGTGGGATCGAGGTGCATATCGCTTTCTCTGCCGCAGAAGCCGCTGCTGTCGCTTCTCCTCCGGCCTCTGGCGCTCCTATGCCTGTTGTGACCTCCCGGCCTCCGGCGCCGCCGATGGCCGCTGCGATGCCCATGATGGGGATGAGAGGCGCGCCCATCTCTGTTACGCCACCGCCCGCGGTTTATGTCGATTTGAGCACAGTGGAAGACACGAGCCGCCAGGCGACCGAGGTGGTGGTCATGTGGCAGGGTGTCGTCCTGGACGTTCGCCATTACATGGCCACGGCCAAGAAGACCGAGAGCTTCACGATCGGTGAGGATCCCACCTGCGATTTCCCCATTCCACCCGAGGAGCTCAAGGGCCAAACCAAGGTGCCCTTACTGGTGTCCCAGCCCGGTGGTGCAGCGACGGCGACCATCCTCCCAGGCGCTTCCGGCGACGTCACCTTCGAGGACGGTCGCCGAGTCGGCTTGGCCGAGCTCGTGAGCACGGGTCAGGCCCATGCCAGCGGCGAGTGCCAGGGCGGCTATTCCATGCCTGTGCCGACGAAGTCCCGGATGAAGATGGACTTTGGTTCCTGGACCTTCCTGATCAACTCGGTGGCGCATCCGAGAAAGTTCGTTGCGCCCATGGATTTCAACTGGACCAGTCAGATTTACCTGGGCATCGCCGCGGCTCTCCACATCGTTTTCATGTTCCTCATTTATTTCATTCCGCCAGATCCGGAGGGCTTCTCGCTGGATATGTTCGATGAAAACAACCGCTTCATCAAGTACGCCCTCACACCTCCTGAAGTTCAGCAGGAGGAAGTGCCCGAGTGGCTCAAGAAGGACAAAAACGACGACCAGCAGGGAGGCAAGGGCAAGCGGCACAAAGGCGAAGAAGGGCAGATGGGTAAACGCGATGCCAAGAAAACGGACAATCACTATGGCATCAAGGGCCCCAAGGATAACCCAGATCCGCACATGGCTCGCGATATGGCCAAGGAAATGGCCAAGTCCGCGGGTGTGCTCAGCTACCTCTCTGCAGCCAATGCTCCGACCTCGCCGTTTGGTCGAGACACGGCACTGGGCGTCGATCCCGAGAACGCCCTCGGCGCTCTCATGGGCAATCAGGTCGGCGAAAACTTCGGCTATGGCGGACTTGGTCTGCGCGGTACCGGTCGCGGCGGCGGCGGGACAGGCGAGGGCACCATCGGTTTGGGCAACCTGAATACCATCGGCCACGGCGGTGGCGGCGGCTCTGGCTCTGGCTATGGTCGAGGCGCTGGCGGCTTGGGTGGTCGTCGTGGATCGGCTCCGCAGATTCGCTCGGGCGCTGCCATGGTGAAAGGCTCGCTCTCCAAGGAAGTCATCCGCCGTATCGTGCAGCGCCATATCAACGAGGTGAAGTTCTGCTACGAGAAGGAGCTCGCCAAGCGTCCGGACCTCGCAGGTCGTGTGGCCATCAAATTCATCATCTCAGGCACCGGTGCAGTGCAGACCTCGGCTGTTGCCGAGTCGACGATTGGCAACCCAGCGGTGGAGAACTGCATCGCCCAAGCGGTTCAGCGCTGGACGTTCCCGCAACCAGAGGGAGGCGGAATCGTCATCGTGACCTATCCGTTCCTGCTCGAGGCTCCTGGCGGCTGATGTTCTAGGGCGGAATCTTCCCTTTCTTTCTCCATCTACATCAATAGACTCATCAAAGGCATTGCTCTCTAGCTTGACACTCAACTGGCGATTGCTAGAGTGGCCGGGCCATGAAGATGCTTCGCAGTGTCAAGGGAATGCACGACATCGTCGATGACGAGATCGCCGGCTGGCACAAGGTCGAGGATGCCTATCGCCAGCACGTCGAGAGATATGGTTATCGCGAGGTTCGAACACCCGTGCTCGAGCCGCTCGAGTTGTTCGTTCGCGGGATCGGAGAAGCCACGGACATCGTCGAAAAGGAGATGTATTCCTTTGAAGACAAAGGCGGAGACTTCCTCGCTCTGCGTCCAGAGGGCACAGCCTCTGCTATTCGAGCCTATGTTCAGCACTCCATTGCGGCAAAAGAAGGGCAGACCAAGTGGTACTACATCGCTCCGATGTTTCGCAGGGAGCGACCCGCGAAGGGGCGATATCGGCAATTTCATCAGGCAGGGGCCGAGCTCATCGGCGTGGCAGAGCCCACCGCCGACGCTGAGATCATCGATATGGCTGTGAGCTATATGTCGCACCTCGGCCTGAAGGGCATCGGCGTAAAGCTCAATACCTTGGGTGGACCAGAATCTCGAGGCCGATTTCGCGAGGCTCTGGTGTCTTTTTTCCAAGGCCGTAGCGACCGGCTGTGCACAGACTGCCAGAGGCGGCTGTCGACCAATCCCTTGCGCATTTTGGACTGCAAAGCCCCGACGTGCATCGAGGTCGCGCAGGGTGCGCCTGGTGGCCACGAGCTTCTCAGCCAGGACGATAGAACCCACTTCGACTCTCTGCGCCGCCTGCTCGATCGATGGGGTACACCCTATGAGGTCGCACCATCCATGGTTCGCGGACTCGATTACTACACACGCACCATTTTCGAGGTGCAGGTGGACAGCGAGGCACTGGGCACAAAGGGCGCCATTCTCGGCGGCGGTCGATACGACAATCTGGTGGCAGAGCTCGGAGGCAAGCCGACACCGACGATCGGATATGCCTTTGGAATAGAGCGATTGCTGCTCGTGCTTGGGGAAGCTGCCGTTCCCCCCCAAACCCATCTGATTTTTGTCACCGGCGTTGGCGACGGTGGTGCGCAAAGAGCCTTCGACGTGGCGCGGAGCTTGCGCGGCAATGGGCTGCGCGCCGAGGTCGCTTATGTCGAGGGCAGTTTGCGGTCGCAGCTCAAGCGGGCTGACAAATTTGGCGCGACATTTGTTGTGATTGCTGGCGCCGAGGAGGCGGCTCGAGGATGCGTGATGCTGCGGGACATGAGCACAGGCGAACAGGAAGAGGTCTCAATGGATGGTCTTGCAGCGCGTCTCAGGGAATCCCAGTGAGAAAGAATGTCTGCATTCTAGTGCTCGCTTTGGCCAGTTTTGGCATCGGCACGAGCCTTCATGCCCAGGAGGCCAAGAGCTCGAAGCCTCCTGAGAAGCCTCCTGAAAAAGCGCCGCAGGCGGAAACGGAGACCGCGGCGGAAGCGCCCATCGGACTTCGCGGCGTGGAGTTGGAAGAGCTCGAGCAGGACTACGCGCCTCCTGTGCGTCGTCTGATCATTCCGCCGTACTATCAGGAGAAGAGCGAGCGGTTGACGCTCAGAATGATCTTCCCCTTCTTCTTTTCGCGCACCAGAACCGGGCTCGAGGCGAGCACAGAGCTCGGTATCTTCCCGTTTTACTGGCGCGCTCGTGGCCAAGGCACCTCCACAGACGTCTATTTCCCCTTGTACTGGAAATGGCGTAGCCCAGAGTCCAAAACCGACCTCGTGGTGCAAACGTTCTACAATCGCTTCGAGGATGGGTTCAACTTCGGTTTTGCGCCGCTGTTGTTCCTCGGCAGAAATGGCGCAGAGGGCACGTCGTATCAGGTCGTGCCTCCTCTATTCTTCCATTTCGCAGGGCCGAGCTCTTCCTTTTTGCTCGCTGGTATCTTTTATCATCGAAGAGATGGCGACGATTACCACCTCGGCTTGCCGCCACTGCTCTTTGCAGGTCGCAAGCACTTTGAAAAGTATCTCGTTGCCCTCCCGCCCTTGTTTTGGCGTTTTGAAGACGAAATCAAGTACGAGACCACTTATGTGCTGCCTCCGGCGTTCTGGGGCTCCACCGAGTTCGGACGCTTCTTCGGGATCGCGCCGCTGCTCTACTTCAACCGCGACAAGAACGAGGACCAGAGCTTGGTGTTGCCCTTCTACTTTGGGAGTCGATGGCAGCACAAAGACCAGTTCGGCGAACCTGCGGGAGAAGGGCGTAGTCACTACCTGCCGTTTCTCCTTTCGTACTATCGAAAGGCCAAGGGCCTTTTGCAGCACGGCGTGGGTCCGCTCTACGCCTGGTCTGACAAAGAGGGCGACACCCTGCGGATGTTCACCCCCCTCTTGTGGATGTGGGGCAACGAGCGCAGCTACGAACATTCGACGATGATACCTCCGCTCTTCTACAGACACACGAGCCCGATCCGTCGCGATGTGATGGCAGGGCTCTTGTACTGGGATTTCGAGGATCTGTTTCGCAAACGCACACTCGCCGTGCTGCCCCTTTTTGCCTGGTCATCGAGCTTACGCGAGAAGGATTGGCGATTGTGGTTGCCGCCGACCTTCGACATCGGTTTTGGGCCCAAAGAGCAGCACTTTCGCATCCACCCACTCGTGTACTGGGGCCGCGGGCAAGAAAAGAGTCACTTCGTTGCCGCACCCATCGTCTGGAAGTTCAAGGATGAAGACGACGACGATCTCGTGGTGTTTCCGCTCTACTGGCGGTTTTACGACCGCATTTACAAAGACGGTTCTCGCATCGTCTTCCCGTTCTATTGGAGCTTCGACGAGCCGCGCAAGGACAAGCAAGTGACCGTGGGCTTTCCCCTGTATTGGGACCTGCGCGATGGCCGTCAGGGCAAGCGCACGGTGGTCATTCCGCCGCTTTTCTTCCGCAGCAAAACCGATACGCGCGCCACCACAGGTGTGCTCAATTTCGTCGTCAACAAGGGAGAGGTCAAGGGTAACCGCTTTTGGACGTTTAGCCTCTTTCCACTGCTTTCGTTCGGTCATCCGCCAGCTCCGAGCGGAGCCTACTGGTCGGTGCTCGGCGGGCTGGCCGGTTGGCGGCGACAAGGCTCCACCAAACAGCTCAAGATTCTGTGGATTCCCTTTAATTTTGGCGATTGATCAGAGCGTCGGCACGCTTACGGTGGCCAAGAGCTCAGGGACAGAGCTGCCCAATCGATGCCAGCCGACGAGTCGCACTTCAAAGCAGCCGCAGGCAGGGCTTAGGCCTAGCGTATATCCCACGAGGTCTACCCTAGGCCTTGGCCAAATGGTCTCGTATACCTGGGCGCCCAGGGAGACATATGCGCCTATCGGAACCATAGCGGTTTGACGTGCGACAGTGATGGCTCGTTCGGCCCAAGCGAGAACGGGCCGTTGCAGGGCCATTTCCGGCAGATCCCGGGGTAGACGCATCAGCGGCTCAGGGCTTCCTGCGGCGTAGTGAGATAGGTTCGATTCGAGCGCTATCGCGTCGAACTTTGTCCCGATGCCCAGTGCGACAAAGGCTGGGCGAAACGTGGATTCATCGAGGCTGAGCGAGGCATTCACTCGAAAGGCGGGCGGGCCTAGAGTCGCAGTGGCGAGCAGCAGGCGGTGGGACTGTGCGCTCGGACCCAGGAGCCATCGCTGGGCAACGCCTGCCTGCGCAAGAGGGCGGCTGTTGCGCGCAAAGACCGTTTCGAGACCCACTGTCCCAGCGAGCAAGAAAACGGGCAGTGCAAAGGACGGCACCTCCTGCGGGCTGCGATGTGCGGACAATAGACTCGTGAAACCAGAAGCAAAGGGCGTGATGGTATGCGTGACGTTCTGCGGGAGGGTTCGAACAAAGGGCATGTCGCACCTGCTGCTC
>JALOQD010000282.1 GCA_025453525.1 Myxococcota bacterium | reverse complement strand
TCATCGCCGGACCCGAGATCGTTTTTTTAGACGAGCCGCTTGCGGCTCTCGACTCGCCCACCCGAGAGCGGATGATGCAGGAGTTGCCGGTTCTCCTGAAGGGCAGAGCGGCCATGCTCGTCACCCACGACCACGGGGAAGCGCGCAGGCTCGCTCAGCGGGTCGCGGTGATGCTGGATGGCAAGGTCGTTCAACAAGGGGCCGTAGAGGACGTCTTTCTTCGGCCAGCGAGCCTCGAGTTGGCGAAGTTTCTCGGTGTCGAGAACCTCGTGCCCGCTCGTCGAGAGGGAGAGCTCGTCGTATTCCCAAGTGGTCTAGAGTGGCGCTGTGATGAGAAGTCCCGAGCCAGCGGGGATGTCGTGGTCTGCCTGCGCGCCGAGTCTGTGACCGTCGGACTGGCTCAGGCTCATCCAGACGACGTGTGCCTGCGGGGTCGAATCACGGCTGCACAGCCGCGAGCCGTGGGCCTTGCGGTTTGGGTGAGCCTGCCTGGTTTCACGCTCGAGGCGCGCGCTTGGCCAGGAGGGTCGCAGCGCACCTGTCTCGAGCTCGGGGCCGAGATCGATGTTCATTTTCATCGCAAGCTCGTCCACCTTGTGTCCTTGCAGCCCCAATGAGTTCGCCCCGCCTCGTTGCTCATGGCCACGAGAGCGCTAGCCTTCCCTAAACGCTTTCAATTTGGGGATGAGAGGTATTGCGATGGAGAGCTCGAATTCCGCCCTAGTCGCTGCGGTCCAGGAAGCCGCTGTCAAAGGTTGTTTGTCCTGTGAAAAGGCCATGGAGCTCGCCGAGGGCTTGGCGGTTTCCTCCATGGAGGTAGGCGCGGCCGCTGACGACGCACGCATTCGGCTGAGTGCTTGTCAGCTCGGCCTGTTTGGCCATGGCGAGGGCAAGGGGAGGATTCTGTGGCCGGCCGATTCTGTCTCCAAGGAGCTGCGAGATGACATCGAAGCGCAATGCGCGGACGGCAAGCTGCCCTGTGCAAAGGCTTGGGCCATCGCCGCTTCCAGGCAAGTGACCAGGCTCGAGGTGGCCCAGGCGTGCGAGGCTCTGGGCGCAAAAATTTCCGTGTGTCAGCTCGGCGCTTTCTAGGAGGAACGCATGGAGACACAGCTCAAGGTTCTACATGTCGACGCGGCGAGCGGTTTCTACAAAATCGAGCGCTTTCCCATCGGTCCGTTTTTTGGTCCCGTGGATCTCGGGCTGCATCTCGCCGGAAAGCACAATGCCTTGAGCTTTGGCACGGGTCTTCTGTGCGGTTCGATTTTTCCCGGATCGAACCGGCTGGTTTTCTCCGGGTTTTCGCCCTGCTGGGGCGGGTTTTACATTTCGTCCATGGGCGGAGCCGGGCTCGTGTTCGACAATCTGGGCATCAACCTGTGCGCCATTCGCGGCAAGGCAGGGACGCCGTCGCTGCTCTATCTCAATCGAACCCACGGCGAAGAGGTCGAGGTCGAGATCGTGCCCATGGACGTCGACCGGGTGTGGAGCTCTGGCCGCGGCGGCGTGTACGCGGTGATGGCCGAGGCGCTCTGGAGGTTTTCGGAGCGCTACAAGGAAGACCCGCGTGTCCTGGCCGTGGGGCCAGCCGCGCGCTCGAGCGATGTCGGCGCCGTGGTCTCTGTGCCCATCGTGAAGGGCGAGCTCACCTTCGTCGATACTTGGGCGGGCCGCGGCGGTTTCGGCTCCAAGCTGTTCCAGGAGCACGGGCTCGTGGGCGTCATCTACGGCGGTACTTACCTCGATGAGGATTTCCGCGATCGCAAGGTGGCCAACGAGTGGTTCGAGCAGAAGTACAACAAGAAGATGGTGACCAAGGACATGGACGCGACGGTCAAATACCGCCACGATCCAGACCTCGACACAGGCGGCACTTTCGGCGTCAACTACAAGAAGATGGGCGGCAAGCTCCTGGCCTTCAATTACCGTTCCATTTACATGTCGGAGGATGAGCGCAAGTCGTTGCAGCAGACCTTTGTCCACGACCACTATCTCAAGCAGTTCAATGAAGAGATCATCAACGCACCGCGCAGCGAGAGCTTCAAGAACTGCGGGGAGCCGTGCGTGGCTCTGTGTAAGAAGATGCGCGGCGAGTTCAAGAAAGACTACGAGCCCTACCAGTGCATGGGCCCTCTGTCGGGCATCTTCGATCAGCGCGCGGCCGAGAAGCTCAACCACCATGCCGATATGCTCGGGTTCGATGGCATCTCCATCGGCGGCGTGATCTCGTGGCTCATGGAGTGCCAGAGCGAAGGGCTTTTGACAAAAGCGGAGCTGGGCGTCACGCTCGAGCCGGTCCTCACCCAAGAAGGCTTCGACGTGGTGGCCACGTCCATGAACAACGCCCAGCTCGGCGTGGAGCTTCTGGACAGCATCATCGCCAAGCGCGGCGTGCTCGACATGTCCGAGGGACCGCGGCAGATGGCCAAGAAGCTCGGCAAGCAGAAGGGGCAAACGCTCCTCGATAGATTCGTGTACTGCGCCAATGCCCGGCGGGGCTGGATGGTGCCGAACCAATACTGGACCCCGGGGGTGCTGTCACCCATGCCGATCATGGGAAAGTACTACATGCACTACGCCGACGAATTTCTTCCGCCCCGGGAGCTCGGCCGCAAGGACGCCGAGCGCATGCGCAAGGAGCTCGTGCTCGACCAGGCCGGCTACTGTCGCTTCCACCGAGGCTGGGCCGAGGAGATGCTACCCGAGATCATTGGGACGCTCTACGGCAAGCAGGCGGAGTTCCTCTCCAACGTCTCTGACACGGCGTCGCGGATCGGTAGTCGCAACGCCGCGGTGTACTGGGAGTCGGCCCGCAACGTCGATTTCGTGCTCAAGGCGCTCGAGAGGTTCCGCGATGTGGGTGGCAACAACAGCGGGGCGCTCGCGGAATGGATCGACGCTTTTACAAAAGACCCCAAGGAAGCCGCGCTCAACTATTGGTTCGAAATCCGCAAGGGCATCGAGGAAACGCTCTGATCGCCGCCGATCCTTGACGCTTCTTCCTGCAGGTGGCAAGGCTTGTTCATGAAAGCCGCATTGCTCAGCATTAACGTTTCGACCAACAAAGGCACTGTCAAACACCCTGTCTCCCGCGTTTTGGTTACGAACCAAGGCCTACAGGGGGATGCCCATGCCGGTGACTGGCACAGACAGGTGAGCCTGCTCGCCCGGGAAGAGGTCGAGGCGTTCGAGACGCGCGCCCGTCGGCCCATAGCTCCGGGTGAGTTTGGGGAGAATCTCACCACCGTGGGGTTGGACCTCGACAGACTAGGGCTGCTCGACCGCTTACACATCGGCGAAGTCGAGCTGGAGATCACGCAAGTGGGAAAGGTCTGCCACGGCTCGGGCTGTGCGATCTTCAGCGTCGCGGGCGATTGTATCATGCCGCGCAAGGGCCTGTTCGCCAGGGTCGTTCGCACCGGACAGCTGCACGCCGGTCAAGAGGCGGTTCCCCTGCCGAGACCTCTCCGTATTGCCGTTGTGACGCTGAGCGACCGGGCGAGCGCCGGGCAGTACGAAGACCGCAGCGGGCCGCGCATCGCGCAGCTGCTCGAGCAGCACTTCGAAAAGACCCGCTGGCATCTCGAGGTCACCCGCCATCTCATCCCAGACGACGCGTCGACTCTCGAGGCCCTTCTGTTACAGTGCCGCGACAGCGGTTTCGACGCTGTTCTTTCGACCGGCGGCACGGGTCTCGGACCCCGCGATCTCACGCCCGAGGTCGTGCTGCGTCTTTCAGAGAGGCACATTCCCGGCATCATGGAGGCCATTCGAGTCAAGTACGGTGCGGTCCATCCCAGCGCCCTCCTCAGCCGTTCCGTGGCCGTCACCATGGGCCGAACCGCGGTCTACACCCTGCCCGGCAGTGTCAAGGCCGCGAGCGAATACATGGAAGAGATCCTCAAAACCCTCGAGCACCTCATCCAGATGATCCACGGGATTGGGCATTGAGGCACGCAGACTAGTTCCTCTAACCTTTGGCGTGAGTGGGCGCCACCCCTAGAAAAGGAGAAAACTTTGAGAAAGATACTTTCTTGGATGTTTGTGGCAGCGTTCGCGTTGAGCTTTGCAGCGTGCGAGGAGGCGTCGGTCGAGAATGCAACCCTCGGTGATCGCGAGCACCGCTCGTTCAACGATCCCCATGTGCCCACTGGGACCGGCCCTTGGTTCGAAGGCTGGTACACGCGCATCACGGACGAAGGCGGTTCGCGCTCCATCGCCGTGATCGTCGGTTCCCACAAAAAAGGCGGAGGTGCCTATCGCCCCGGAATGATGTTGGCGGGCTACATCGGGGTGCTCATCAGCGAAGGCAATGGCAGCCCAACGCGCTCCTTTGCTGTTTTTCCGCAAGAGACCTTCATGCTCGCCGGCGGCGAGCCAGTCACACAAGACCCAGACCTTTTTTCGCCCGCGGATTTCGAGTGGAATGCGCCAGGCTACGGCAGCGTCACCGAGGACGCGCTGGACATCGAGATCCCAGGGGTGGTCTCGGTACAGGCGAGCATTGGAGCGCGGCTGCCTTGGGAGGGCCGGTTCTCCGATGTGGGGCCCGAGGACCTGATCGCCCTCTTGCCTGTTCCGCTCTGTTGGCACGTCAGCAGCTTGGGCTCGACTGCGGAGTACAACTACCAAATCGACGGCGAGGAGCTCGTCAAAGGCATAGGGGCTGCGCATTCTGAAAAAAATTGGGGAAAGGTCTTCCCTCTCGCGTGGTCTTGGGGCCAGGGCATCAGCAAACAACGCAGCGCGCAGTTCGTCTATGGCGGTGGCAAGGTCGCGGTGCTCGGCGGCCTCACGCTCGAGCCGTGGATGATAGGCTACCGCTCACCGCGGCTCGCCTGGGACTTCACACCGGCCCAGTTGGGCACTGTCTTCAAGGCGCAGGCCGACGCCTGCAGCGGTCAATTCGACCTCGAAGCGAAGTCCCCGACACGCACCCTGCGCATCCACGCACAGGCGCCGCTCTCATCCTTCGGCGACGTGTCGATCCCGACGGCCGAGGGCTTTGTGCCAAAGAGCGCTGCCGAGTCCTTCTCCGCTCGGATCGTCGTGCGCGCGTATCAATACTCTCCCGTGGCTGGGCTCTTCGGCAAAGAAAGGTTCATCGAAGAAACCGTTTTCGAAAACGCCGCGTTGGAGTTCGGCGCCGACTACATCTGCCGCTAACCTCCCTCTTCTCTTGACCGCGCTACCGCGGACGTTTGGGCCCAGGCGCGAAGCCCACTCCGGTGAGCGCGTCGACTTCGTCGATCCATCCGGCCCGCGAGAGGGGAAACGCGTCGGCGTAGGGCACGTACGGCTTGATGTCGAGCACGGGCGTGCCGTCGAGGATGTCCACGGCTCGCACGGCGAGCTCTCGTCCCTCGATGCGCAGGAGCTCGACGGCGGACAGCCCTATGGGGTTGGGCCGATCTGGCGCGCGCGTGGCGAGCACGCCCCGTTTCCCTCGACCGCGAGGCGGGCGCACCTTGGGAGCAAAGCCCTTGCTCTGATGAAAGACGAACAAGATCCAGAGCCGCTCGAACCCCGCGAGATCCTCGAGGGCTTTGAGAGGAATGGACGCGTCGATTTCGATGATCGCCTCGGCCGGCGCCCCGGTCTCCGTGCCCTCGGTGACAGGCCCCTGGTGCGGAGCGTCGATGCGGCGGGCATAGGGTGAGCGCACCCATCCGATCGGGCGGAAGGTGAAGCCGGCAGGACGCTGCATGGATTCCATCATGGGCGCGGTCCTAGCATGACTAGACGCGATTCGGAAATGGGGTGATAGTCGTTTGCGTCTGTGTTCGTTTTATCGCACGTCGTATACTCGGGCCATGTTGGACGGGAAGATACTTTTGACAGGCGCTTCGGGGACGATTGGCAAAAAGCTCGTGACCGCGCTTCTGCGCTCTGGGCGGCCTGTTCGCGTGCTCGCGCTCCCTGGGGATGCCGGTGCGAGTCCACTTCGAGATTTGGGCTGCGAGATCGTTTGCGGAGATATTACCGATCGCGCTGGGCTTGCGGGCATCTGCGAGGACGTTGCCGTGGTGTGCCACATGGCGGCGATCATCCTGACTCGCGAAGCCGGAGACTACGAACGAGTCAATGTCGGCGGCACTTTGAATTTACTGAGCGAGGCGAGACGCTGCGGCTGTGAGCACTTCGTCTACGTTTCCAGCGCGTCCGTGACGTATCCCCGAACAACGCCCTATTCGCGTTCGAAGCGCCTCTGCGAGGCCATGGTCATGGCTCAAGAATCCATGCCCTGGACCGTGCTGCGGCCAACGCTGGTCTACGACGAGGCTGGCGCGGCCGAGCTCTATCGTTTTTGGGAGCACCTCCTGCGCTTTCCAGTGGCTGTGCTCGTGGGAGACGGCAAGGCCCGCAAAAGACCCGTGTGGTCCGAGGATCTCGGCAGTGGCATCGCGGCGGCTCTCGGCAACCAGGCGGCATTTGGCAAAATCTACAACTTAAGCGGCGCGCAGGTTGTCACGATGGAAGAAATGGCCGCAGTTTTGCTCCATCGCTGCGGCGTGAAAAAGCCCATCGTCAAGATTCCGGCCTCGCTCTCGCTGCTCGCCGCGCACCTCGTCGAGCTCTTGCCGCTGGGTTCTTTTCTGTCTTCGAGCGCCCTTTTGGGCATCCTTCAAGACGCGGATCTGAGCCCTGCTGCCGCGATGCGCGATCTAGGATATAATCCGCTCGGCTTCGAGCAAGGGCTCGAGCGTGCAGGCACCCTTCCGCCATCGAGGAGATGCTAGATGAGAAGAGTCTCGTTGGTCGTATTCATGGGCATGGTGTGTGGCCTCGTGCTCGCTTCGTGCGCGGCTGTCGTGGGAGGTGCCAAAACCGGCGCCTCCAATGGGCCTTCGGCACTGGAGACCGCGATGCTGAAGAGGCTTGGCGAGCAGGTCGAGGGTACGGTCATCTGGTCCAGCTCGCGAGAGGGCAACCACAAGATCTACGCCATGGACACGAGCGGTCAGAACGTCCGTCGCCTCACAGAGGGCACCAACGTGGACTGGTTTCCGAGGTTTTCTCCAGACGGCAGCCGCATCGTGTTCACCCGAAGCAAAAAGGGCTGGGTGTACGAGCGCGACGCGAATCAAAATTGGAAGTGGGACGTCTTTGTCATGGGGCGGGACGGAGGCGCTGCCACATTGGTGGCGGCGGATGCGAGCTGGGGCAACTGGGTCTCCAACAACGAGATCATCTTCTCTCGGGGCGCCAAGATCATTCGCAAGATGCTGACCACGGGCCAGGAGACGCTCGTCGTCGATAGCGAAACCGTCGGCGGTTTGGATGGGGCGCAGCTGCAACAGCCCGAGCTCTCCAAAACCGGCAATTACCTGGCCCTGACCTTGCGAGGCTCGCGCTGGGAGACTGGTGTGCTCGATCTTTCGACCAAGCTGTGGACGACCACGGGCAAGGGATGCCAGGTGAGCTTTCACCCGATCGAAGATCGCATTCTGTGGGTTAATCCGTCGGGCAATGGCGCCTCGGAGGTCCTCTCCATGGAGATGAAGGACGGCAAGCCTATCAAGGAGTACGCCTATGAAGAGATGCGCTTCGTCGACATCCCTGGGCGTCAATCCCACGAGTATTTCCCCAAGCTTTCGGCTGACGGCACCTGGATGGTGTGGGGCGCGACCCAGCGGGGGCATGATCACGATATCGCCGATTACGACCTCTACATTTGGAAGGTCGGCGCCTCCACCGTGGATA
>JALOQD010000281.1 GCA_025453525.1 Myxococcota bacterium | reverse complement strand
TCGGCTTGTCACTCCTCCGCTTGCGAAAATCCATGAGACGAGCGGCCCCGACGCATGTTTGGCAATGTCGGTCCGACGCTTCCGCCGCGAGCACCGCTAGGTTGACCTTGGTTCCTGGGGCTACGCTGAAGTGTGACATCCTGACGATAAGATCAGTCCGCAGATCCCCTGGCCAATTTTCGGCTCGTAAGCGGGTCGTTGAAAAAAATAGGTTTGGACAAAGGGTGCGCCCGCGTGAAATGGCCAACCAAGTTGGCATGGCTTGGCAACCAAGATGCCACCTGGTGCCCAGGTTCACGCCAACCCCCGCGGAATGACTCGACTCGTCATTGGCCGGAGATTTGCTGTAAGTATTGATTCGCCGGTTCTGGGTGCAGTATGATGCATCGTTCAAATCAGAATCGGGAAACAGCCGCTCGGAAGGAGAGTTAAAAATGAAAAAGCCGAACCTGGCCTCGTTTGCGACCCTATTCATCGTCGCCTCGTGGCTCTTCGGGTGCATGAACCGCGAGCCCGCGCCCATCTGCCCCGTGCCGATCCAGGTCACTGCGACCGACCTGAACATCACTGGTTTCGATGGCGTGGATTTGTTGGTCGTCATTGACAACTCGGGCTCCATGGAAGAAGAGCAGGCGATTCTGGGCACAGGGTTCTTCACCTTGATAAACTCCCTTGCCGAACCCATTGGCGCCAATGAGGACAACCCGAGCGCCGATGACATCCGCGTGGCTGTGGTGACCTCGGACCTCGGCCTGCAATTCAGCGGCACGCCTGGCCCGGCCGACCTCCAAGGCAAAACCGATTGCTCGCCCCAAGGTGACAACGGCAATTTCATGGGTTATGCGCCAGGACTCACGCTCAACATTAAAGATGATACAATTGATTGCGATGCTGACGGCCACCAGTGTCCCACCGGCACCTGGTCGTGCGTGAGTGGTAAGTGTCAGGCTCCGGGAGGCAACGGCGCAGTCTCGTGCCCAACGCTCTCGGCCACTTACGCCGAGCTCACGCCGACAAACAACAACGGTGACCTGGCGTTTCAGGTCGCCTGCATGGCCCAACAGGGCAAGGGTGGCTGCGGATACGAGCAGCAGCTCGAAGCCGCGGTGGTTGGTCTGAATCGCCATGCGGACTTCGTGCGCGCAGGATACCTCCTAGCGGTGCTGGTGGTCAGCGACGAGGAAGATTGCTCACTTAAGGACGACGGCTTGTTCAACACGGCCGAGTTCAAGTCCCCCACCCAGACAAATGTCGCTTGCAATTATCCAGCAAGCAATGAAACCAATTTCCTTTACGCAGCGACACGGTACAAAGAACAATACGGAAACATAAAAGGGAACCCCAATGCGGTGGTCTTCGCGGCTATCGTTGGTGTGCCTGACAAAAAAACCATCTGCCAAGGCCGCGGCAACGAAATCGGCGAGTCTTGCTTGGCAGATTCGTCGATGCAGCTCAAGCCAGTGGAATATACGGACGGTGGAACGCCCTACGAGCACTTCGCCCCAGCGTGCATCCGCGATGACGATCCGTCCGATTCGACGATCGAGACCCAGGCCCGGCCGGGTCGCCGCTATGTGGACGTCGCCCGCGCCTTCGGCGACAAGGGCTACGTCTACTCCATCTGCAACAAGGACTGGAGCCCGGCCATGAAGGACATCGCCGAACTCATCCGCAGCCAGCTCGGTGGCACGTGCTACACCGATTCTTTGAACTGGGATCCAGTCAAGAAGGTGGCCCTGTGCGACGTGGTGGCCAATTTCTCAAATCCCGAGAAAGATCAGCCCTGCCCCGAAGCCCTCGTCAAAGCGTGGATGGATCAGACAGGGGGCAGCGAGGGCGAATACTACGCCATCGTCAGGCGCACCGCGGTGTTAGACGACGCTAAAAAATTCGCTTCCGAGACCGTGGCCTGCCCGCTGCCCAAGATCCCAGCAGCACTATCCTGCGTCGAGGCCGAGCCCGCGCTTGGTGACATAAATAAAATAATTGGCTGGTACTACTGCGAGGACAACCGTCCGGAGGCCGAGGGCTGCGCCATAAAGGTACAGCTGACCGACGCGGCTCAAGACGAGACCAAGGGCCTGAGCGTCGCGGTTCAGTGCTTGCAGCAGTTCTCCTTCGAAGACGAAAACTGCCAGGAGAACACCAAGGCCGCGTGCTCCAATGGCAAGGACGAAGACGGAAACGGCCCGTTCGACTGCTGCGGCAACCTCCCGGACGTGGAGGCCAGCTCCGAGATCTGCGATATCGACCAGGGCGAAAACTACCACATGGCTGACCCCAACTGCTGCCCCATGACCGAAGACAATGGCATTTGCGTCCCAGATACCAGCGTCTGCGACGGCGGCCCGGGCAACTGGCCAGATGCGTGTCGAGAAGCGGCGAAGAAGCTCGAATGCACACTGCCGAGCTGAGCGCCTGTTCTTGAACCTCTAGCTGAACGCCACCCTCCCATGCATCCCCTTTCTGCCGACATTCTCGTCATTGGCCTTGGCCCAGCCGGACTTGCCGCGGCAGGCGCTCTGGCCCGAGGGGGCGTCAAAGTGCTCGCCGTCGATCGCCATCCGCGGCCTGGCGCCAAGGCCTGCGCCGGCGGGCTCACGGCTCGGTGCTGCGCCCTTCTAGACATCTCCCATGATCGACCGTGGAGCTTCTCGACTCGCCTTCACCAAATCGAGGTGCGAGCCTGTGGTAAGAGCGCGCTGCTCAAAGGCCACGACGCCACCATCGTCACGGTGGACCGCGTACGACTCGCGCAGCAAAAGCTCGAGGAGCTGAGGGATTTGGGCGTCGAGGTGCGCCTGGGCGAGACAGCGCGGCCCATGGGCTACGAGGCGGTCATCGCCTGTGATGGAGCCTCTTCTCGGACGCGGCGTGGCTTGGGTCTCCCCAGCGCCTCTGGGATCGCGGCCTTGCAGCGGCGGTACACTCAGGCCCAGGCCATGGCTGCAGGGCTCCCTTTCGACAGAGCCATCGTGTGGTTCGAGCCCAAGGCGTGGGGTTGCGGCTATGCCTGGTCCTTCCCGGCCCCAGGCGAGGTGCGCCTCGGCTGCGGCGTGCCCATGAGCCATCGCCGTGGACTGCGGCGTCGCTTCGAGGAGTTTGTTGCTTCACTCGGGTTGTCGGCGCAGGGCAGCAGGCTCGAAGCCGGTCTCGTGGGCACGCGCTACTGCGGTCACAGGTTTGGTCGAATTCGTCTCGCCGGAGACGCGGCAGGGCTCGCGAGCCCCTTGACCGGCGAAGGCATCTATCAAGCCCTCGTGTCCGGAGCCGAAGTCGCGCGGGAAATCCTCGAGCCCGGTTACCTCTCGCCGGTGATCCCAGAGCTTTCCACGCTCCATCGACGCACGGTCCGGGCCTTGGACCAGGGAGGGGCGGCCTCTATCCTGTACCCCATGGCTCCAGCCTTGCTCAGCCTTGGCCTCATCGCCAGGCTCACCGCGAGCCGCTACGTAAGGTAAGGACACGCCTACAAGGCTTTGCGGCGCTTATGGGCGCGCAGGATGAGCGCTGCGACGAGCGCGACCAGGGGCAGCTTGACGGCCAAGAGGGTGATGACGTAGTCCCCGATGAGGGCGCGAGACACCCAATAGACGACGCACAGGCCGGCCGAGGCGAAGTAGGCTGGGAGCAGGTCGCGCAGGGGCACCACCGCCTCCTTCAGGACGAGCTTCACCACCGCGAAGTGCACCAGAAACTGCATGAAGAACGAGGCGAGCGTGGTCCAAGCCGCGGCCTGGTAGCCCCAGATGGGGATGGCCCAGTAGTTGAGCCCGACGTTGGTGGATGCCGCAATGAACGTTGCCAGCGAGATGTATCCGGTGCGGTTGGAGTAGAAAGAGTAGTTCGAATAGATGGTGTAAAGGAACATCGCCGCGTAACCGAAGACGATGACCGGGATGAGGGGCAGGGCGCCGTGAAACTCCTCGTCCGCGAGCACGAGGATGACTTCCTCGCTCAGAAGCACCATTGCCACGGCGAGGAGATAAACGTAGAGGGAGTAGGTAGAGGCGAGCCGTCGGATGCGTTCGAAGTCGCCGTTTTTGCGGTGCTCGGCGAAGATGGGCAACCACGATTGGTTCATGGACATGACGACGATGTTCATGAGCCCCCCGATGTCGTTGGCCAGGCTGTAGATACCCGTGGACTCGCTTCCCTCGAGCTGTTGGATGATGATTCTATCGAAGAGATTGAGCACGTAGCCGGAAAGCGCGTGGGGGATGAGCGGCACGCCAAACGCCAGGCTGTATCTGAGATGCTTCCAGCGAAGGTGACCGCCGCGCGCGTATTTGAGAAGCCAGAGGGTGAGCAGCAGGCAAAGGGCGCCTTCCACGGCGAGCGTGGCATACACTTGGCCCATGTAGCGCTCGCGGGACAAAAGGTAGATCCACGCGATGCCCACGGCGAAGTTGAGGAGGGCCTTGATCGATTTGAGCGTGGCGAACGCGCGGGAGCGCTGCTCGGCCACGAGCAGCTTCCACCACAGGTTCCAGGGGATCCGCAGGGCTGCACAGATGACGCTCAAATAGAACAGACTCGAGGAGATGGCGAAGAAGCGGGCGAGCGGCGCCCGGGCCCACCAGCACAGGAGGAGGACCAGGCCCGAGAAGGCCGCGAGGAACAAGAGGTTGGTCTTCAGGAAGTCGTTGCCGTCTGCCGGCTTGTCGAGCCAATAGCGGTTCAGGGCCCCGCGGAAGTTGAGCTCGATGAACAAGGCGAACACCGACGCTGTGCTCAGAAAGACCCCGAGCTCGCCGTACTCGGCCTTGGACAAGAGGTGAGTCAGGATCGGCAAGGACGCGATGCCGATCACTCCGACCACGGCGTCCGCCGAGAGGTAGTTCGCAGAGTGTTTGAGGAACTCCGCGTTTTCCTTGCCGACGAGCTCGGCCACGCGGCTGCGAATCGTCATGAGCCGCTCGTTTATCACGTTCATCGCTCTTGGGCAAACAAGCCTTTTACGATCTTCAGTCTCGCTTGCGGGCTGTCACGAGTGTCATGTCGTCCGAGGCGCGCAGGCGCTGGGTGAGGTAGGAACGTTTGCCGTTCGAGCGCCGCGCTGCGTGGCCGCGCCACAGAGACAAAGGAAGGCTCCACGCGGTTTTCAGCGCGTTGACAAGGAGCGGCGCCCTTTTCACCTCGATGAGAGAAAAACCGTGTCGATTCAAGAGCGCTTTGATGGAGCCTTCGTTGAAGTAGAACGTATGGGCCGCAGGCGCGATATAGTACCATCGATTGCGAAAGAGCTTCGCACCCAAGCTCGCGCAGTCCATTTGCCTCAAGAACAGGTAGCCGCCCGCAGGCAGGAGTTGGGCGAGAGCATCGAGATCGCGCCCCGGATGCGTGAGGTGCTCGAGCACATCGTCCAGCACGAAGCCATCGACTTTCTGCACGCTGTGTCGTGCCAGGACCTCCCGGGCGTTTACGGCAGAGCCTTGCTCGATGCCCTCGAAGCGCAGTTTGCCGAGCTGCACTGCCGCGGCGTTGAGCTCAAGGCCCAGAGCCTTGAGGCCGTAGCGCTTTTCGGCGATCCAGGGGAAGACCCCGTAGCGCGTGCCGATGTCGACGACTGTGGCTCCGCTCGGTAGGAAGCGCCGCACGTGCTGAGCCATGGCGTTGAATTTGGGGTTTTTCAGGTCGAAGATCTTGTCGAGCTGCTTCGCATCGCTCGCGTTGGGCACGAGGTCCTCCGGATAGACCAGGTCGAGGTGCTCAGGCTTAAAGGCCGGATCGGTCCGCGCCAAGCCGCAGGCGCAGCGGATGATTCGGAGCTCGACGGCTTGGCGGCCGTCCCAGCTTGCCGTTTCGAAGCGCGCATGGTCGTAGAAGTAGGGTGGAGCGTAAAAAATCACTTCGCCGTCGTCGCGATCGCAGACCGGACAGGGGCGGTGCTCGAGAAGGTCGGGTGCAAAGCTCGCCATCTTTTTCATTGAAGGTGGATCCGTTCTCCCCAGAGAAACGCCGAAATCAGATCGACGCTTGAAGCATGAGAAAGATGTCGTGGGATGTGGGGTTCTCCTGCCATGCGGCCGGCGCAGGCGTATTGGCCTTGTAGCCACTTGCGACATTGAGACGGTACATCAGCTGGGCCTTGAGGTTGTTGCCAAAGATGTAGCCGTTGACGCCGAGGCCAGGGAACAGCCGGAGGCCAGCCACATCCAGATCCTCATCCACCAGATCGAAGCGGCCGGCGATTTCGATGCGCTTTGGCAAAACGAAATAGCCGAGCTGTACGTAGGTCCCAAGGCCGGTTCCTTCGTAGGCATTGGCCGCGACTGCCGCCTTGACCGCGGCCGGCGCATCGGACTGGATGTCGGTGACAAGGACAAAGAGCTCTGCGGTGGCCGAAAGGCCCAGCATCATGAACGCCAGATCCGCGCCCAACTTGATCTGCGAGTCGTAGTAGAGTTGGAAGGCGGGATCCTCGGCAGGGTCTGCCATGTTCACGATTTGGTTGTGGCGCTTGTTGTACATCGCCGACACGCCCACGGACAGGCGCGGCGTGGGCGAGAGCTCCTCGTCGGACTCGCCGCTCGGAGGGAGCGGCTCGCTGATCTTGGCCAGCGCCAGGGGGTGAACGGCCACGCGGCCGCCTACCATGAAGTCGAAGTTGCCGGGAATGCGATCCGCGCCGCTGCCCGCTCCCACGGAGCCCGGGCTCTTGGTGTCGAACTGGGTGGGCTTGGCGTCATCTTGACCGTTCCATACCTTGCTGGGCCATTCCTCGCCGTTCCAGAGGCCCACGCCGTACTCGATTCCGCCGAGCACCATTCCGAAGATCCCGGCGCCCAGATCGCGTTGCATGGCGAGGCCCATGGCTTCGTCTTTCCAAGCTTGTGCATCCTCTATGAGTTGGAGCTTGGCTGTGGACATGAGGAACTGGCGGCCGAACCAGGGACGAAAATGGCCCATGCGCAGGACGGCGACACCATCGAGCTTGCCTTTGCCGCCGAGCGGGTTGTAGTCGAGGTAGTAGTCCACGAGAGCGGCCGAGCCCTTGGCCAAATCAGCGTCCATGTACAGTGTGACCTGCTGGAACATGAGCGCCGAGAAACCGAAGCGGGCGCGCTTGAACATGAACCCCAGGCCCTCGACGGGTTCCTCTGCGTCCGCGTTGATCGGCAACTTGAACAAGGGCTGCACGCGGCCCGTGGGCTGAAAGGAAAAGGCCCCGTCCGCGCTCTTGAGCACGAATTTCTTGGTCCACGTTCCCTCTAGGCCGACAGCGCCGTTTTTGGGCTCTGTCGGGTTGGGAGCGTCGCTTTTGGGCTCTAGAGCGGGTGCCGCGGGCGCGGTTTCCTTTGCTGCCACGGTCTCTGTGGGCGGCGGGGGTTCCTGGGCCTTTGGAGTGGACTGCGTCGCGGCCTGGGCAGGGGGTTGGTCGCCCGCGGGTTCGCTTTGCGCAGCGGCAGGCAAGGGAGAAAGGCAGAGGACCAACACCCAGCCGGCCGTCCACAACCTGAAACGAATATCGAACACCATGTTCGAGCTCCTTGGTTTTTGAGGCACGAGCGCCATTCCTTTTGTGTTCACGAGACGGTGATGATTATCGCGAACCTTGCCAAACACACAAGCAAAACTCTAGGGTTCGATAGACGAGTGAGACGTTGTGTGTTACCCAAACGCCCATGTCCGACGAAAACGCCACAATCGGCTTAAAAAATGAGCGAGTTGCCCGCGCGTTTCTCGAGCTTTGCGGGATTGTCCATCGATTGAGGGCGCCGGGAGGATGCCCGTGGGATCGCGAGCAGAC
>JALOQD010000280.1 GCA_025453525.1 Myxococcota bacterium | reverse complement strand
AAACACGCCCTCAACTGGGGTCATGATCCTGAAAAACACCTGGGGTCATGTCTCTGAAAATTTCCCTTAAAAGTGGGGTCATGATTCTGAAAAATGACATTTACACCGCGGTATTCGTTTTACCCGGTCCCACTCCCACGGTGCGACCTAGCTGCGCGAGCCTCTTGTGCAGACCCTCGCAAAACCGCTCCGCACCTTCTTCTGGGCAGGCCTTGTCGGGATAGATCTCATACTGTTCTCGGTACATCGCAGGAGTGAAATTGGGCATGATCACATTAGCACCGCACGACAGCGCCTTGGCGCGCGCCGACTCTCCGCCCAAGGTCGCGATAGCCGTGGTGGCCGGGATGTGGGCTCGAGGCGCGAGCAAGCGGCATAGGGCGATGACGATATATGCCAGATCTAGCGTGCCTCCTTCGTGTTGTCCGAGCGGCGTGTTCGGATGAGGAATAAACGGCCCGCAGCCGATCATGTCGAGGTCGAGCTTGGCGATGAGCATGAGATCCGCGGCCAGTGTTTCGACGGTTTGTCCAGGCAACCCGAACATGACTCCAGAGCCTATTTCATAGCCCATGGCTCGAAGGCGTTGCAGCGCTGCGACGCGATCGTAGCGCTCACCTCGCGGGGGATGAAGGCGATCGTAGAGCGCACGATCCGAGGTCTCGAAGCGCAAGAGATAGCGGTCTGCGCCGGCCTGCTTCCACGCCAGGTAATCGCCGTCGTCCCGCTCTCCCAAACTCAACGTCACGGCGCAGCGCGTATGTTGCTTGATGCTTCGAACCATATCGGAAATGAAGCCCCGCGTTAGCCCTCCGTCTTCGCCAGCTTGCAACACCGCGGTTCCCACGCCGGCGGCCTCTATCCGCTTGGCGCAATCGAGAGCCTCGTCGGCCGACAGCCGATAACGACTCGCGTGCCGGTTGCCAGAGCGCAGCCCGCAGTAGAGGCACATGCGGCGACAGTGACTCGAAATCTCAACCAGGCCGCGCAGGTGCACAGCCTCGCCCACGTTGTTTCGGCGACATACGTCGGCGGCCGCGAACAAAGCCTCGAGCCTGCCGGGATCTCGTTCGAGCAGCCAGTGTCGGACCGACTCGAATGGCATCTCTGAGAAGCTCAGGCCTTTGGGCATGGGGCGGCCTCCTTGACGTTAGCAGTAGACGTCGCGACTGCCGTTCTGGACCTTGGCCAAGAGGGCTCTCGAGATTCTTGCCGCCTTCTCATCCATCGACCCAATCATGGCTTCGATGGCGGAAAAGCCAGCCTCGTGGGTTTCGTCGGAAGCGTAGTCGAGAAGGTACTCGGCAAACGTGGACACCGCGTTGGGATCGCAGTGGTGGCGGATGTCTCCAGGCCTTGCAAGGTCCATGAAGTCCTTCCCCACGCGACCGAGTCTATAGCAGCCCGTGCAGAACGATGGGATATAGCCGAGGGACGCCACGTCCTTGATGACGTCTTCGAGGCTGCGGTGATCTCCGAGGCTGAACTGCGATGCATCCTCGTCTCTCCCCTGCGCATAACCCCCTGGGTTCGTGCGGCTGCCCGCCGATATCTGCGACACGCCCAGGGCAAAGCTCTCTCTGCGTATGGTGGCGCTCTCGCGCGTGGACATGATGATTCCCGTGTAGGGCACGGCGAGGCGTAGGATGGCCACGATTTTGCGGAAGTCGAGATCGCTCACCGCGTGAGGGGGATGCTCGGCGAGGCTCGAGCCCACGGCAGGCTCGAGGCGAGGAACGCTGATGGTGTGCGGGCCGACGCCAAAGCGCCTTTCGAGATAGAAGCAGTGAGAGAGGAGCGCGAGGATCTCGAACCGCCAGTCGAACAAGCCAAAAAGAACGCCGATGCCCACGTCCGCTACTCCGCCCTGCATGGCTCGGTCCATGGCGCCCAGACGCCAATCAAAGTCGGTCTTGTGTCCGGCCAAGTGGACGCGAGCGTACGTCTCGCGGTGATAGGTTTCCTGAAAGATTTGGTAGGTGCCGATTCGCTTGGACGCTAGAGCCTTGAACTCATCGACCGTGAGAGGCGCAACATTGACGTTGACGCGCCGCACCTCTCCCTTGCCGCTGCGCACTCCGTACACGGTGTCGATGGCGTCCAGAATGTAGGAGAACCCCTGATTGGGATAGGCTTCGCCAGCGACGAGCAAGACGCGTTTGTGCCCTTGCTCGACGAGGACTTTGGTTTCGGCTGCGATCTCCTCTTGCGACAACGCACGGCGCTGCAGGCCTTTATTGCGGGCGCGAAAAGCGCAATAGCTGCACTCGTTGCGGCACAAATTCGACACATACATGGGCGCAAACAGCACGAGTCGCTTGCCGTAGATAGTCTCCTTGACGTAGCGGGCTGCGTCGAACATTTCGTGTAAAAGGTGCGGATCGGAGATGTTCAGCAGGCACGCAACCTCGCGGCCATCGAGGCCACCGAGTTGTCTCGCCTTGGCCAGAATGTCTGAAATGGCGGCGGCGTCGGCCTTTCTGCCCGCTTCTATTTGGGCAAAAAGGTCAGGCTCGTGGATGTGTTGTATTTCCTGCGTGTTTGGCATGCCTCGTACCCATTCCTTTCAGTAGGTCGCCATCGGCGTTGGGATGGAGGAACGAGGTTTGTCCATGGCGGTTTCACCCTCTTTCGGGATGACGAAGGTGAACGTCGATCCGAGGTCCGGCTGTGTGCGCACGCTCACTTCGCCCTTGTACAGTCCGGCGATCTTCTTCAGGGTCGAAAGGCCCAGTCCTGAGCCTTCGATATGGCGGGTCTTCTCGTTCTTGATGCGCACGAAATCACCGAAGAGCTTGGCGACCTCTTTTTCGCTCATGCCAATTCCCGTGTCCTCAACCTCGATGCGCGTTGCGCTCTTGGTCTGCCGCAACCGCACGGTGACCGTGCCCCCATCGCGGTTGTATTTGACGGCGTTCGACACGAGGTTGGCCATGACGATTTCCATCTCGGCGCGATCTACGAGAGCGACAACAGGCGCCTGCGCATCTAGGACAAGCTTGATATTTCGGTCAGCGGCGAGCGGTTCCTGTGTCTCGACGGCACTCCTGGCCACCTCGAGCAGATCGCAATCGGCGAGGTTGCGAGCCTTGGTTCCAGATTCGATGCGAGTCATGTCGATGAGGTCGAAGATCAACTTTCGCATGCCTTGGATGCGCACGAGGCTTCGAGTCACCGAGTGCTCAAAGGTTTTCGGATCAGCCGAGGCGAGTCCGCTGTGCATAATGTTCAGATAGCTCTCCACTGCGTTGAGCGGCGCCTTGAGCTCATGGGCGAGCACTGAGATGAACTCGAACCGGATACGCCGCTTTTCCTGCGCGAGCCTATGGGCCTCACGCAGGAGCAGAAGTTGATTGGTGGCTTTGCGCACCGCGGCTCGAACTTCCTGGGGCGTGAACGGCTTGGCCAGAAAATCGAAGGCTCCTTGCTTGGTGGCCGTGATCGCGGTTTCGAGAGATGCATAGGCCGTAATCATTACGGTGATCATCTCTTTGACCTTTCCCTGTGTTTGGGCGAGCACGTCGAGACCGCTAATGCCCGGGAGCTTGTAGTCGAGGAGCAGGATGTCCGGCTGCTGACGTTCGATGATCTCGAGCGCCTCTTCTCCGCTGCTCGCCGTCTCCACGGTGTAGGTGACCGCGGCATCGAGCTCTTCGAACCGAGTGGTAAAACGAGACAGGGCTCTGGCCGTACCCTCGCGCATACCGGCCTCGTCATCGGTCACCAAGATTCGCAAGGAGTGGTCCATGCGCTACTCCAAACGCTCGCCGCGGGGTGAGCGCGGAATGGCCACGGTGAACTTGGTTCCCGTGGGCCCGGAAAGAGGATCGGCGTTGGACTCCACGGTGACTGCGCCCCGGTGCATTTTGACAATGCCGTAGGCCACCGACAATCCGAGTCCCGTGCCCTTGCCGATCTGCTTGGTGGTGAAAAACGGTTGAAACAGCCGCGCCATGTGTTCCGGCTTGATTCCGTGGCCAGTGTCCTGGACGACGAACAACAAGTGGTCGCCGTGTTCGCGCGTCTCCACCGTGAGCTCGCCGCCGTGCTCCATGGCGGCGCAGGCATTGGAGATGAGGTTGGTCATGACCTGGGTGAGCTGCTCTGGATCCATCTCGCAGAAACTGTGAGTGTGACCGCGGACGACCTTCACGGCGATGCGCTCGGGTATAGGCACGCTGGCGAGCGCCTTTTCGACGAACTCGTCCACGCTCACGCACTGGAGCAACACCCGGTTCTCCCGCGCGAAGTCGAGCAGATCCGAAACGATGCGCTTGCAGCGATCCGCCTGATCGGCGATGACGGTCAAATCCTTGTTGAGGTGACTGTCCTTCTCGATTTCGTCTTTGACGAGATGTGCGTACATGAGCACTACCCCGAGCGGGTTGTTGAGCTCATGAGCGATGCCCGCCGCGAGCTGACCCATGCTGGCGAGGCGTTCGGTGTGCATGAGCTGCTCTTGAGTGCTGCGCAGTTGCTGGTTGCTGACCGATAGCTCGCTGACGGTCTTTTCCAGCTGGGAGATGGCATAGGGCAGACACATCTCACTCTCGGCCAGACCAGCGTGAATCGCCGCTGCGTGCTCGCGGCACTTGTGGTAACCGCAGGCTCCGCAGTTGAGCTCGTCCGCATCCGTTGTCTTGCCCATCCTGCCCATGATGGCTTCGATCTCAACGGCAGAAGGGGAGGGGAGAACCTGCACACGCCCTTCGAACTCCCGCCCGAGATCGATGCCGGCGAGCCGATCCATTTTCTGATTCCATTCGTCTTTGTCGAAGGCGGACAGTCGATAGCGAACGTAGTGGCTGACCCTGGTGCGCCTCTGAAAGAGTGGCTCATTCGTGGTCAGGCCAGGTCCCATGACGCAGCCGTTGCAAAAAAGGATTTCGAGCAACGTGTTTCCCAGACTGTCGCGCGCCAGATCCTCGACGGCTGCGTTGAAGCGCTCTCTGCCGTATGCGGCCACGACGTCATTGGTCACGAGATCCTCGGAGATGCCGGATGCTTGAAGAAAACCCGTCGAGAGAGAAAACAGGGCGCCCAGATTGGGATGCGGCGGATCGAAATCCGTCGGGACACTGTTGTAGGCGTCGATGTCGCGAGCGGCGAGCATCGTGCGCAACTCGGCGAATGTGAGCACGGCATCGATCTCACCGCGAACGGGTCCGTCCACGGCTTCGAGCTTCTTGCCGAGACACGGACCGATAAAGACCACTTTGAGGTCTGGACCATAGATATGGCGCAGGGCGCGCGCCATGGCGATCATCGGAGAGGCAATCGGAGCGAGAGAGCCGAGCATTTCCGGCCGGTACCGCTGCACGAAACCCACCACCGCGGGGCAGGTAGAGGCGATGTGTCCCTGCCTCTTACCCTGTGCGTACAGCCTGCGGTAGCGCTCAGCCACCAGATCCGCGCCGAATCCGACTTCGGTGACGAAATCGAACCCTAGCGCCCGGATCATTCCGACCAAGACACGAAAGTCGACCTCAGCCTGGAACTCCGCGGGAAAGCTAGGAGCCAGGGCAGCGGCGACTCTTTGGCCGCTCGCCAGTACGCTCTCGACCTCGTGAATGGTGGTCACGCCTTGCTTGGCGCCTTGGGAGCACACTTGCACGCAGTTGCCGCAACCGATGCATCGCTCGGCTACGACTTGGGCCTGTCCATCGGCGATGCGGATGGCCTTGGCAGGACACTCCCGGACACAAGTGAAGCAGACCCGACAGCGGTCTGGGACGGTCCTTACGAAACAACAGGTGTCTTTGCTCTCCATGACGCGCGCCCTTTGCTAGATGCGGTTCTTCGTCACTGCGCGAGCAGTCTTGCCACCACGGTGCGCAGCTCCTCTGGTCGCACCGGCTTGTCGAGCATGACATCGGCCTGTATCCAGGCTCGACCTCGTTGATCTTGAGATTTGAAAGAGATCCCCGTGGCCGCCGTGACCCCTGTGAGCAAGATCACGGGCATATCGGGATAGAGCTTTTTGATCGTGTGGCACAGCACGAAGCCCGAATCCATCTCCTCCATCATCAGATCGAGGACCGCGAGCTTCGGCTGGGTGCGCAGCAGGATCTCTTCGCCCTCGGCCTGGGAATAGGCGGAGATGACTTCGTATCCGCTCGCGCGGAGTACTACGGCGACCTGCTCCAGACAGTCGGGATCGTCGTCGACCACGAGTATTTGCTTGTCAGTAGTCATGGCTAATTCCCTTGCCTCCTAGCGCAGCACGTCGCGGCGCGCGTAATGGGTGTGGAGCAATTCGTGGCTCTTGTGTCCGAGTGGCTCGCCTAGGAACTCATCGTACAGACGCTTCACCCAGGTGTTGGCGTGGCTGACCTTCACAATCTCGTCTCGGTCGATGGCGTAGAGCGCCTTCATGCGCTCCTTGATGGCTTCGCGGTCCACGCCGATGGGCTGCCCGCCGCCGCCGACGCAGCCTCCCGGACACGTCATGACCTCGATGAAGTGGATGTCCTTGCGGCCTGCTTTGATCTCTTCGAGCAGCGCGCGTGCATTGGACAGGCCCGACACAACCGCGAGCGTGAGCTTGACCCCCGCGACCTCGACCTCGATCTCCTTGTGCTCCTTGGTGCCGCGGAGCGCGGGGATCTTGAGGTCGTCCATTTCCTTGCCGGTGAGCAGGTAATGAGCCGAGCGCACCGCCGCTTCCATCACGCCACCGGAGGCGCCGAAGATCTTGCCGGCCGTGGTCCGCTCGCCAAAGGGCGTGTCCGCGGCTTCTGCCTCGACGTTCTTGAGGTTGATGCCGCAGCGCCGCAAGAGCGCCCCGAGCTCGCGGGTCGTCAGCGCATAGTCGACGTCCTGCATGCGGTCCCGGCCGAGCTCACCTCGCCGCGCCTCGAACTTCTTGGCCGTGCACGGCATGATGGACA
Source organism: Myxococcota bacterium (assembly GCA_025453525.1). Lineage (GTDB taxonomy): Bacteria > Myxococcota_A > Polyangia > JAAYKL01 > JAAYKL01 > JALOQD01. Next base: position 6,481 of record JALOQD010000280.1, on the reverse strand, counting down.
CACTCACGATCTTCGCGGGATCGATGCCCTGCTTTTCCGCGAAGAAGGTCTTGATGAGAGCGCCGAGCATCTGCTGCGGGCTCTTGCAGGTGGAGAGGTTGGGCATGAACTCCGGATAGAAGGTCTCAACGAATTTGATCCACCCTGGTGAGCAGCTCGTGAACATCGGCAGCACGCCGCCTGTCTTGATGCGGTGTACGAGCTCCGAGCCCTCTTCCATGATGGTCAGGTCGGCGGTGAACGAGGTGTCGAAGACGCGGTCGAACCCCACTCGGCGTAGGGCCGCGACCATCTTGCCGTCGATGTCCGAGCCGGGCTTCATGCCAAACTCCTCGGCCAACGTCACCGAGACGGCAGGGGCATGCTGCACCACGACGAACTTCTCCGGATCGGCGATGGCCGCGAGGACCTCGTCCACCTCGGACCGCTCAGTCAATGCGCCTGTCGGGCAGACCACGGCGCACTGACCGCAGTTGATGCACGATGATATGTTGAGGCCCTGATCGAAGGCCGTGCCGATGAACGTCTTGCTGCCGCGGTTGATGAAGTCGATGGCCGCCACCGACTGCACCTCCTCGCACATGCGCACGCACCGACCGCACAGGATGCATTTGTCCGCATCGCGCATGAGCGACGGGCTGGAGACGTCTTTCTCGCGGCAGCTTTTGGCGCCGCGATAGAGTCGCTGCTTGACTCCGAGCTCGTTCGAAAGGGTCTGGACTTGATCTTCATGCCCTGGGCCACGGGAAAGGAGCAGGACGGAATGAGACCGCCCATGCCTTCGACCTCGACCACGCAGAGGCGGCAGGCGCCGGTTGGCGTGAGATCCTCCATGTGGCACAGGGTGGGCACCTCGACGCCGTTGCGTCGCAGCGCGCTCAAAATCGTCTCTCCCTCACGGGCTTCGACTTGTCTATTGTCAACTTCGATGTTCAACATCTTGTCACCTCTGCTCGCCTGTGCTTTGGGCGCGCTGCGTGAAGTCCAGGTCGCACCGCAGGCACCTGCGGGCTTCGCACAGAGCCGCTGACTCGCTCACCGTGAGCTCGACCTCGGCGAAGCTGTGCTTGCGGTCGCCCACCGGAAGGTGCGGCGAGTGGATCCTCACCGGAGTGTCATCGCCGCCCTCAACTCCCGAGGGCTCGACATACACGGTGGGAAGCTTGACCTTGGTGATGCGCTTCATGTTTTTCTGAGTGAGGAAGCGGTCGATCATCTCGGCCGCGTTCTTGCCGTCGGACACCGCATCCACCACGGTGTTGGGCCCGCGGACCACGTCGCCACCGCCGAAGACGCCCTTCTGGCTGGTGACGTGGGATTCGGTGTTGGTGCGGATGGAGCCCCAGCCCGTGAGGGTCAGGCCAGTGAGTCCTTCGGTGCTCGGCTCCTCGGAGATGGCCGCTACCACGGTGTCGAGCTCGACCTCGAACTGAGAACCCGGCACTGGGACGGGCCGGCGCCGACCGCTGTCGTCCGGCGCGCCGAGCTCGTTGCGCTGCAAGCGAAGACCCTTTACGACTCCACCTTGCTCGAGCACGGCCAATGGCGCCACCAGCTCCACGATATGGATGCCCTCTTCGCGGGCAGCCTCGATCTCCTCGCGGTAGGCCGGCATTTCGGCTTCGGTGCGACGGTAGAACACCGTGACGCTTTCGACCTTCTTTTGCCGCAGAGCCACGCGGGCCGCGTCGATGGCCGAGTTTCCACCGCCGACGATGCCCACTCTGCCACGTCCCAATTCCTCGGCATGGAGGTTGTAGGCCTTGAGGAACTCGATACCCGGCAGCACGCCCTTGGCGTTCTCGCCCGGCACGCCCAGCATTTTGCTGCGGTGGGAGCCCATGGCGAGGTAGACCGCGTCGTATCCCTGCTGCAGCAGGGAGTCCACGGTGAAGTCGCGTCCAAGGCCGCGATCCAGCACGAGCGTCGTGTTTTCGTTGAGCAGCGCGCTGATCTCGCGAGACAAGGTCTCTCTGGGGAGACGGTACTCGGGGATGGCGCAGACGAGCATGCCGCCTGGCTTGCTCTCTTTTTCGAAAATCGTGACTTTGTGCCCCTTGACCGACAGGCAATGCGCCGCGGTCAATCCCGCTGGCCCCGCGCCGACCACAGCGACCTTCTTCGATTTGTCGGAGGCTTTCTTGACCTGCGTTTTGAAAATAGCCGGATCGACGCGATCCACCACGAAACGCTTGAGGGTGCGTATCGCGATGGGGTCTCCGCCCGTGGCGCCGCAGCGGCACATGGACTCGCACGGATGGTTGCACACGCGGGCGCAGGCCGACGGGAACGGGTTGGCCTGGCGGATGATCTTGTAGGCCTGTTCGTACTCTCCGCGGGCCACATGGGCCACGTAGCGCCACACCTCGGTACCCACCGGGCAGCCTGTCTCGCAGGGAGCGCCCACGAGCTCCTTGCACGCGCCGGCCGGACACTGCCGGTCGTAGACGTGCGCTTCGTACTCGTGTCTGAACCAACGCAGCGTCGAGAGCACCGGATTGGGAGCGGTTTGACCGAGGCCGCACAGGGAGGTGTCGCGGATGACGTTTGCCAAGCGCTCGAGCTCCATGACACCCTGGAACCGCAGCAGGGCGTCGTGCTCTTTTTCGCCGCCGCGGTTGTGGGTCATGGCATCGAGGATCTCCAGCATGCGCCGCGTGCCCTCGCGACAGGGGATGCACTTGCCGCAGGACTCGGATTGGATGAACTCCATGAAGAACTTGGCCAGATCCACCATGCAGGTGGATTCGTCCATGACCACGAGGCCGCCGGAGCCCATGATCGCCCCGAATTTCTTGAGGTCCTCGTAGTCTGTGGCGATGTCCATGTTGGGCTCGGGGATGCAGCCCCCCGAGGGACCGCCGATCTGCACGGCCTTGCACTTCTTGCCGCCTGGAACGCCGCCGCCGATTTGAAACACGACGTCGCGGATGGTGGTGCCCATGGGGACTTCCACGAGACCTGTGCGGCTCACCATGCCCGACAACGCGAACACTTTGGTGCCCTTGGAGCCGGGCGTACCCATGGCCGCGAACGCCGGAGCGCCCATGCTCATAACCGAAGATACGTTTGCCAGGGTTTCGACGTTGTTGATGATCGTGGGCTTGCCGAAGAGACCCTTCTGGGCCGGGAACGGCGGCCGGGGGCGGGGCATACCGCGCTTGCCCTCGATGGAGTGCATGAGCGCCGTCTCCTCACCGCACACGAACGCGCCAGCGCCCATCTTGATGACGATTTCGAGGTCAAAGCCGGTGTCGAGGATGTTCTGCCCGAGCATGCCATAGGCTTTGGCCTGAGCAATGGCGAGCTCCAGACGGCGGACCGCCAGAGGATACTCGGCGCGAATGTAGATGTAGGCCTTGGAGGCTCCGATAGCGTAGGCCGCGATGGCCATGCCCTCGATCAGTCGGTGCGGATCGCTTTCGCACACGGCTCGATCCATGAATGCGCCGGGATCGCCTTCGTCGGCGTTGCAGATGAGGTATTTCTGCGGCGCGCGTTCGGCCCGCGCAAACGTCCATTTGCGACCTGTGGGGAAACCGCCGCCGCCGCGACCGCGCAGCCCGCTCTCGAGCACCGTGGAGCAGACCTCGTCCGGGGTCATGTGACGCAGGGCATTGACCATGGCGCTGTAGCCGCCCCATGCGATGTACTCGTCGATGCTCGTGGGATCGATGAGACCCGAGCATCGAAGCACCAGCCGCCTTTGGGGCCGGAGGAACGGGTGCTGGTCGAGCATCGGCACCTTGTCCCATGCAGGGGATTCGCCGCGCATCTGACCCAGGCAACTACTCGCCGAAATCTTGCCCTCGAGCGTCGACGTGAGCACAGCCTCGACCTTGTCAGCATCGACCCTGGAAAACGAAACACGCGGACGCCCTGGGAGCTGGATGTCTACGATGGGCTCCTCGGAACACAGACCGACGCAACCCACTTCGACGATGTCGGCTGCTATCTTGCGAGTGTCCAGGAAGGCCCGTACGGCCTCGAGGGTTTTGCCAGCGCCAGCGCCCAGGCCGCAAGTGCCGGTGCCGATGAACACTGTCGGGCGGCTCACGTCATCGCGGCGCAGCACCGAAATGCGCTTCTCGAGGCTGATGCCCTTGAGGTCCTTGGCCCAGGCGCCCTTGGACAGAATGTCGAGGAGCCGCGGCGAAGGCGGCGCGATCTCACCCCAGCAGCTCGGGGGGTTCATCTCAGGCTTGGACATGGACAGCCTCCTTTGTACGGCATTCGTCGATAATCTTCGCGAGCTTCATGGGCGTGACCTTGGCGTAGAACTCGCCATTGACGCACACGACTGGCGCTAGACCACACGCTCCCATGCAGGCCACGACCTCGAGGCTGAACACGCGGTCGCGCGTGGTCTGTCCTGGTTGCACACCGAGCGCCGAGACCACGGACTCCAGGAGCTTCTTGCTGCCCTTCACGTGGCAGGCCGTACCCCGACACACCATGAAGTGGTACTTGCCCTGGGGTTGAAAGCGGAACTGGTTGTAGAAGGTCGCGACTCCGTAGATCTTGCTCGCCGGTAGATCGAGGTTTTTGCCGATCTGGGCGATGGCCTCTTGCGACAGGAATCCCAGCGCCTCCTGCACCTTCTGCAGAATGGGAATGAGCGCGTCGCGAGATGCGCCGCGATACTCCGCTAGGATCCGGTCAATGGCCGTGTTTGTCTCGTGATTCATCCATCACCTCTCTTAGGTATTGGTCCCGCCCTGTTCGGGCGAAGAACGCGAGCTTGTCGAGAGCGGCGGCGATGTCGATGTCGACGACACACGTGCCGCTCGGTACGCGCAGAGAAACCGGAGCAAAGTTGAGAATGCCGGTGATGCCAGCAGCGGTGAGCTGTTCTGCGACCTCCTGCGCCGACGCATCGGGCAGGGCAATCACCGCGATCGAGATGCTCTGCTCCTCGACCACCCGTCGCAGCTCCCCCATGGGATAGCAGCGAATGCCGTACACAACGCGGCTGGTGAGGTCCGGGTCTTTGTCGAACACCGCCGCGATGGAGAGCCGGTGATAGCGCCGCTGGAGGTAGGCGATCAGCGAGCGGCCGAGAGTACCCGCGCCCACCAGCGCCACTGCGTGGCTCGAAATGCCGGCAAAGCGCTTGTCGATGAGCTCGATGAGCTCTGCGACGGCGTAGCCGCGACTCGGACACCCGGCAGTCCCTATCACCATGAGATCGCGACGGACCTGCGCTGCGCTGGAACCGCACATGGCTGCGAGCTCGTGTGAGTAAATGAACGGGGTGGAAGCTGGAAGATTTGCCAGCGTTCGGCGATAGACGCTCAGCCTTTCGATGGTCTTCGGAGAGACACCTGGATTGCGCTGCCCTTGGGCTTTATGCTGATTGCGTGTGATAAAAGTCACAGCGGACTGCCTTGCTCTTCTGTGAACCATTTCACATGGCTTATTTGCACCTGCATGCGACCGATGTCAAGATTTTTTTGTGATAATTTTCACTTTGAAATCGAAGGTGTGCCCGATGGGGGCCAGACAAGGAATATGCTTATTAAAACGAATAGATAAATATATCAATGGGCCGAGGCACAGTTCCAGCAGAGGGCCAGGGACACTGGCGTTAGGGCCACCCCTGGCTTGTGGTTGGCCTTGTCTGAACAATAAATCACAGAGTGCACCATATAAATGGACATTTTCGCCCGTGGATGTCTATCGGTTTTGTGGTGTTTTGGACGCATAGTGCTGTGAATTAATGTTTGCGCCTGGTTGCATGACAACTGCGGTTGCTTCCCCCCCAAGAACGGCCCATCGTTTCTGTTATGAGCTTCTTCACGAGGCCAGCCTTGGCAGCCCTTTTTGCCTTGTTTTTTTTGGCTACGTTGACGCTTGGCGAGCCGGTTCGTGCCCAAGGCCCTGTGCGTCCTTTGCCGCTTCCGGTTCCCGGCTTTGCTCCAGCGAGCCATGTGTGTCCCCTCGATCGTGAACCTTGGCCTCGTCCTGTGACAATCGTGCTCCACGGCAACTTCGATCGCCCGGAGTGGGAGTGCGAAACCTGGGGCCAGGTCGCGGCGGCTCGCGGCTTCGTGCTTTGCCCACGAGGCGTTCCTGTCAAGGGAATCGACAAGAGTCTCGACCGCTGGACGTACCGCAACCAATCCTCTGCGCAGCGCGAGATCGCCGCGGCTCTCGCGTCCTTGGAAGAGCGATACCCAGGGAAGGTAAGCCGCGAGCACCTCGTCCTCGTGGGCTTTTCCCTCGGCGCGATCTTCGCACCCAAGCTCGCAGCCAAGGACAAGATTTACCAGGCCGTTTTCCTCGTGGAAGGGGGCATCGAGCAGCTCGAAGCCGTGGGTCTGCCGGCCTTGCGGTCCGCTGGTGTCAAGGGATTGGGGTTCGCCATGAGCGCTCCGGGTAGGCGCAAGCAGGCGCAGCGCGTTCTGCTCGCGCTAAAGAAGGCGCAATTTCCCGCGGTCTTCGTGGACATGGTGGGCGCAGGTCATAACTACTCGCGAGA
>JALOQD010000279.1 GCA_025453525.1 Myxococcota bacterium | reverse complement strand
TATCATGTAGTTTGCCGTCTGGCCCGTACATCCTGCCAGAGGTGCGAATGGCCGCGGGCATGGAGGCGTCGATGATCACGTCACTGGGCACATGCAGGTTGGTGATGCCCTTGTCGGAGTTCACCATGGCGAGCCGGGGCCCGTTTTCCATCGCCTTTCGGAGGTCTGCCTCGATCTCGGCCTTCTGGTCGCTCGGCAGCAACTCGAGCTTGGCGTAGAGCTCGCCGAGGCCGTTATTGGGGTTGACGCCGAGGGTCTTGAACGTCTCGTTATGTTTTTCGAATACTTGCGCGAAGAAAACCGTCACGACGTGGCCGAACATGATGGGATCGGAGATCTTCATCATCGTGGCCTTCAGGTGCACGGAGAAGAGCACGTCCTTGAGCTTGGCATCTTGGAGCTGCTCTGCGAGGAACTTGCGCAAACTCGCACGACGCATGACCGCCGCGTCGATGATCTCTGCCTCCTTGAGCTTGAGGTTGTTCTTGAGCAACTTCTCACTGCCGTCGGACCGCAGATGGATGATTTTGACCGTGCAGGTCTTGTCGACGACGGTTGATTTTTCACTTCCGTAGTAGTCGCCTTCGCTCATGTGGGCGACGTGGGATTTGGAGTCGGCGCTCCACTTGCCCATGGAGTGGGGGTTCTTCCTGGCGTAGTCCTTGACCGGCGCTGCCACGCGGCGATCGGAGTTGCCTTCGCGCAGCACAGGGTTTACCGCGCTGCCCTGCACCTTGGCATAGCGCGCTTGGATGTCTCTCTCTTCGTCGGTTTTGGGCGATACCGGGTAGTGAGGGACGGCGTAGCCCTTGCTCTGCAGTTCCGCGATGGCGGCGGTGAGCTGGGGGATCGAGGCGCTGATGTTGGGCAGCTTGATGATGTTGGCCTTGGGCGTGGTGGCGAGCTCTCCGAGAAAGGCGAGATCATCGCTGCGGCGCTGTGACTCGGTGAGGTGATCGGGGAAGCTCGCGAGGATTCGGCCAGCGACGGAGATATCCCGCAGCTCGACCGCGATCCCGGCGGGGTCGGTAAAGGTCCGGATGATCGGCAGCAGGGACACTGTGGCGAGAGCCGGTGCTTCGTCGGTCTTGGTGTAAAAAATCTTTTCGGTTGTCATCCCGCGTTCCTTTCGCGTTGGTCTCTTGCGTTTCGCTATTGTGATAGCTCGTGCACGCCTAACATAGGTTCGTTTGGAAAAGAAAGGTGAAGAACGAATGTTGTTCTATGACATTCCTCATGTGTGGAGAAACTCAGAAGGCTGTGAGCTTTTTCTCCCTTTTACCTCTGGTCAAAAGGAGCCTCATCGGAATATGAAGGGCGAACCGAGTCGGCGATGCACTCTCGCCGGCTGCAGTGAGGGACTATTGCGACGCCGCTATCAAGGGAGAAGGATATGGCTAGAAAAGGCATAAGGGAGTACCGCGCCAAGCACATCCTCGGTCGGATCATCGATGGGTATGGGAGCGAGCTGGCTCTCATCGGCCCGGGCGACGATCCCAAGGCGCTGGAAGCAAAGCACCCCTGGACTAAGAACCGCAAGCTCGTCGTCAAACCAGACCAGTTGTTCGGCAAGCGCGGCAAGCACGGTTTGGTGGGCGTCGGTCTTTCCGCCACCGAAGTGGTCAAATGGATCGAGGATCGGCGGGATAAACCAGTGACCGTGAGCGGCATCACCGACACCCTGACCCACTTCTTGGTGGAGCCGTTCACGCCCCACGAACGCGAATACTATGTGGCCATCAGTAGCCATGATACGGGAGACAGCATTCATCTGTGCGCCGATGGAGGCATCTGCATCGAGGAGAACTGGGAGAAGGTTGCGACCCTCCGCGTGGCTCAGGGAGAACGCCTCGACGAAGGAATGCTCCTGTCGCGCTGCACCGAGATGTTTGGCGACGGGGATAGCAAGGTGGTCGCCAAGTTCGTGGCCGACCTCTACCAGCTCTTTGTCGACGGGCACTTCACCTACTTCGAAATCAATCCGTTCACCTTGGTGAGCGGTCGCGTGGCCCCCCTGGACGCCGTGGTGAGGGTGGACGACACCGCGTCATTCGAGGCCGAGAAGATCTGGGGCAAGTTCGAGATGCCCGTGCCCTTTGGCCGCACCCGTTCCAAAGAAGAGGCCTTCATCGAGGAGCTCGACGCCAAGACCGGCGCTTCCCTAAAGCTTTCGGTGCTGCGGCCGCAGGGCCGCATCTGGACCATGGTCGCCGGTGGCGGCGCCTCGGTGATCTACGCCGACACCATCGCGGATCTGGGATGGGGCGCACAGCTCGCCAACTACGGCGAGTACTCGGGCGATCCCTCTGCCGAGCTCACCTACCATTATGCCAAGACGATTATCGATTTGATGACCCGCGAAAAGGCCGCCGGCGGAAAGCCCAAGTTCCTGTTCATCGGCGGCGGGATCGCCAACTTCACCGATGTGGCGAGCACGTTCACCGGTATCATCCGCGCCATCGAGGAGATGGCCGAGCCCCTACGCACAACCGATGTGCGCATCTTCGTGCGCCGCGGCGGTCCCAACTATAAGGTCGGCTTGGAGCGGATGCGAGCCCTGGGCGAGAAGTTGGGATTGCCCATCGCTGTGTATGGCCCGGAGACTCATATGACGAACATCGTCTCCTTGGCCCTCAAGGAGGATAGGCCATGACCCTCAATAGAAATTACGAGCTGTTCAACAAAGACACCCGCGCCATCGTTTACGGCGTACAGGCCAACGCGATTCAGCGCATGCTCGATTTCGATCATACCTGCGGTCGCGAAGTGCCCAGCGTGGCTGCCATCGTCAACGAAAACAAGGCCGGCTGGCACAAGGTGTTCTGGAGGGGCCAGGAGATCCTCCTGCCCATGTACCGCACCGTCAAGCGCGCCTGCGATCATCATCCAGAAGCCGACGTGCTCGTGAACTTCGCGTCGTTCCGCTCGGCTTACAAGACGAGCCTCGAGGCTCTCGATGAGAAGACGTTGAACACGGTCATCATCATCGCCGAGGGCGTGCCTGAGCGCTACAGCCGTCATTTGCGGCAGGTCGCCAAGGAAAAGAACAAGATGATCATCGGTCCGGCCACCGTGGGCGGCATCGCGGCCGGTGCGTTCAAGATCGGCAACACCGGCGGCACCATCGACAACATCGCCGAGTCCAAGCTGCACCGCCCCGGTCATGTGGGGTTTGTCAGCAAGTCCGGCGGCATGTCCAACGAGGCCTACAACATCATCGCGCGCAACACCGACGGTCTGTACGAGGGCATCGCCATCGGCGGCGATGCCTACCCGGGCTCGACCCTGTTCGAGCATGTGATGCGCTATGAGCGCAACCCGCACATTTCGATGATCGTGGTGCTCGGTGAGGTGGGGGGCGAGGTCGAGTACGAAATCGTCGAGGCGCTCAAGGCAGGCCAGATCAAGAAGCCCGTGGTGGCTTGGGTCACTGGCACCTGCGCCAGGATCTTCCCCGCGTCCATTCAGTTTGGCCATGCCGGCGCCAGGGCCGACGGCGAGCGCGAGACCGCCGTGGCCAAGAACGCCGCCTTGCGCGCGGCAGGCGCCATCGTGCCCGAGTCGTTCGACGGCTTCGACAAGGCCGTCCGCGATACTTACGAAACGCTCATCGAGCAGGGCAAGGTGCGGCGCGTCCCGGAGTCCATCGTGCCGCGCACCCCCATGGGGTACGACCAGGCCGTGGCTCAGGGCGTGGTGCGGCGCAAGACCAACTTCACCACCACCATCAGCGACGATCGCGGCGACGAGCCCCTGTATTGCGGCATCCCTCTGTCGAGCATCGTCGAGAACAGCATGGGCATCGGCGATACGATCGGCCTTCTGTGGTTCAAGAAAAAGCTGCCGCCCTATGCCGCCAGGTTCATCGAGCTCGTGCTCGTGCTCGTGGCCGACCACGGCCCGGCAGTGAGCGGCGCTCACAACACCATCGTCGCGGCCCGCGCCGGCAAGGACCTCATGTCCTCGGTGGCGTGCGGCATGCTCACCATCGGCCCGCGGTTCGGCGGCGCTATCTCTGGCGCGGCCCAGATGTTCAAGGATGCCGTTGACGAAGGTCTGTCTCCCGAGGGCTTCATCCGCAAGTGGAAGGTCAAGGGCGTCAACATCCAGGGCATTGGCCACAGGATCAAGAGCATCCACAACCCGGACAAGCGCGTGGAGCTGCTCAAAGATTTTGCCCGCAAGAACTTCCCCCGTACCCGGCACATGGACTTTGCCCTGGCCGTGGAAAAGGCAACGACAAAGAAGAAGGACAACCTCATTTTCAACGTCGATGGCGCCATCGGCGTGCTGTTCCTCGACCTCATGGACGTCCTGGGCTTTTCGCCCAAGGAGATCGACGACGTGGTGCAGGATGGCGGCCTCGACGGTCTGTTCGTCATCGGTCGGTCGATAGGTCTCATTGGTCACTATTTCGATCAGAAGCGGCTCAAAGAGGGCCTCTATCGCCATCCTTGGGACGACATCCTGTATTCTCTGCCTTCAGAGGAAGAGCTGGGGTGAGAAGGTCGGTGGGGCGCGACTCATGGTGTCCGTGGTCATGGCGCCCATTGGTGCTAGGATCGGCAAGTTATCCATAGAGTCAATTCACATTTCAGATCCTACGACCACCGCAGCTTCTCACCACAGGCCGACGGGTCACAGGCAGGTGACTTGGTGGGTGGACCAAAGACGACATGCCGTGATAAGCAGGGTCGGATGATGCAAGAGCCCGCCATGCCGCCGACTGTGGATTTGTCGAGCGGTGGTCCGTCTGCGCAGGACGAACCGACGCGGCGTTCGCGTTTTGGTCGAGAGGCGGCCATCGCCATCGGCGGCCTGGGACTGCTCATCGGCGTGGTCGCTGCCTATGTCGTGTTCTCCGCCAAAAAAATGAGCACCACAGAGGTGCCTGTGGTCGCGGCGCAGGCCTGGTTGAGCGCCGGTGCGGCCTCGACAACCCCCGATGCCAAGCCCCTCGGCCCCAGCGATACGACGACCGGGTCGTCCAGCGCCGAGACCACCGACAGTGGCGATGACACAGCATCCTCGACGAGCCCCGACAGCGACCCAAACACTCGGCACGGCGCCTTGGCCCCTGGCGTGGCCGTCATTACGAGCCTCACGCGGCTCGGTCTGTCCATGGCCGACGCCCACGCCCTCATCACGGCCCTCGACGGTGTGTTCGACTTCCGAAAGGCGCGGCCTGGTGAGAGCTTCTCTGTACGGATCGATCCCCAGACCAAGGAGCCGCAGTATTTCCGGTACGAAGTCTCCGTTGTCGAAATCTACGAGGTGGAACGGCAAGGCAATGCGCTCGTGGGTCGGCGCAAAAACATCCCCACGAGAAAGACCCTGCGCCGTTTCGGCGGCACGATTTCATCCTCTTTGTACAAGGCGCTGTCCAACCAAAACGCCGGGCCGTCGCTCACGGCTAAAGTGGTGGAAGTGCTGTCCAACCGCGTGGACTTCTACGTCGCCCAGAGGCCCGGCGATACCTTCCGGCTGCTCGTCGAAGAAGAAAGCCTGGCAGACACCTTGCTCGGCTATGGACCGGTGCTCGCTCTCGAGTACAGCGGCGTCAAGTCGGGCAAGAAGCGCTTCTTCAGGTATGAGTCCAGCGAGGAGGCCACTTACTACGACGAGAAGGGCATCAGTTTGCCGCGCTCGGTGCTGGCCATTCCGGTGAGCTATTCGCGCATCAGCTCCACCTTCGGCATGCGCTTCCATCCGATCCTGCGCCACAAGAAGTTCCACAACGGAGTGGACTTCGCCGCACCTCCTGGGACGCCTGTTTGGGCAGCGGCCGATGGCACTGTGCGAATCGCGGGTAATTACGGCGCCAATGGCAACCTCGTCGTGCTCGATCACGGCGAAGGACTGAGCTCGTGCTACGCGCATCTCCTGCGGTTCGCAGCAGGCATCAAAACCGGTGCGAAGGTCAAACGCAAGCAGGCGATCGGTCAGGTGGGCAACACGGGTCGCTCCACCGGGCCGCATCTGCACTATGGGCTCAAGCAAAACGGTCGCTTCATCGATCCGCTCAAATACAAAATCCGCCCTGGGACGCCTCCCATCGGAAAAGACAAGACCACCGTGGCCGAGCTCATGCGGCGCTGGAACGCTGCCTTGGACGCCATGCCCATAAGGCCACCGAGCGAGCCGCTCATCGCCCAAGACGACGAAGATCGCGTCATGGGCGATGCCGATGGAGAGCTGTGAGCTTGTTTCCCAAGCTCTGTGATCAGTTCGCCAGATCTTCGACCTTGATAACCTTGGCCTTGATGCGCAGGGTCTTGCCCGCATGGGGATGGAGGTAGCGAACCAAGTACTTGTCGCCAGTCTTGCCGACGATTTTCATCTTGAAGGATAGCTCGGTGCCGGGCAGATCACCCTGGAACATGGCCCCGATCTTGAGCTCCACCCCAGAAGGGAAGGCGTTGCGGGCCAGCTCTCGCATGGGCGCTGATTCTTCGGTACCAAACGCCTCCTCTGGCGGCAAGTCGAACTCCTTCTCCTCATCCTCAGCCATGCCCTTGATGCGAGAAATGAGCCCTGGAGGCAGGCCGCAGCTCGGACCGAAGGCGAACTTCGGCGTGGTGCCTCGTCCAGCAGATGACTCGATGAGCTCGCCCGTGGTTGTGGTGATGGTGTACTCCAGCGTCACCAGTTTCCCCTCTTCGACCCTCATGCGCTTCCTCCGGTTGTATCTGACGACATATTTCTATCGTCCTTGTTTCATCATTTGGGTCAGGACGAGCAAAACATATCACCGGTCGCTTGGCCGTGCAAAGTCACATGCCCGTGTTGGCTCGCCCGCTCTTGTCCTTGAACTAGCCATAATCGGAAATTTCCCTGCAAACAAGTTGCAACACTCGTTCGACTCATTCTATATGCGGCCCACGGGTGCCAAGACTGCGCCTGCGAAAAGGAGAGCCCCCTTGTCTCAACCGATCTTGCTCGCCCACTTCAATCGCTATCTGTGGAATACCGCGAACCTCCTGGTGATCACAGGCGAATCCAAGAAGATCGACGAAGGCCGCACCGCCTACAACCAACGTTATGGCATTCGTCTGAGCAGCCCCAACCAAGAGGCCCAGCTCGAGCGTCTCATGGCTGCCGTGGGCCTGGCAGCCGTATCCCTGGCAGAGCGGGAATCGTGGGGTTTCAGCATGACCCTGCGGGGCTCGAACGTCGGGTTCTTTTGCGCTGTCGAGCCCGAAGGCCTGATATGCGGCCAGATGAGGCCAGCGCAGTCGCTCATCGCGCGAGCCGTGGTGCAGCGCAAGAAGAATCAGGAGCCGCTGACTCAGAGCTCCTACGAGCCCGAAGGGCAAGACCCGGTCCGCGCGGTTCAGGAGTACTTCGAAAAGGCGACTCAGATCTCCACACGCATCAGCGTCACGCCAGACGGCAGAGGGGCGCTTCTCCAAACCCTTCCTGGCTCGACCCTCGATTTTACCGTGGCAGCCAGCGATGACCAAATCGTCGAGCTCGTTGAGCAGAAGATCGAAACTGGAGAGCTCAAGCTATTGGACGAAGTCCTGTTGTTCTACGAGTGCCGCTGCAGCGACGAGATGATCCTCGACATCCTCACGGGTTTGCCCGAGGACAAACGCGCTGAGCTCTGGCAGGACGCAGAGCAACTCGAGGTGGAATGCCCTCGTTGCGGCCGCGAATACGTGCTCCGCAAGCAGGTGCTTTCCCCCAAGGTCACAGCCAGTGAGCCGGGGACCATCGCGCCCACAGAGAACGCCGAGACCGACCCTGGACTTAAAAGCCTATAAATAGGCCTTCGCTCATCATCGTGTGGTATAAATATCCTCGCTGTTGTTGAGGTGGA
>JALOQD010000278.1 GCA_025453525.1 Myxococcota bacterium | reverse complement strand
AGGCCTGCGAAACTCGCGCATGGAAAGGACGACTCAGACAGTCCTCGGCCTTCCACGGGACGCCCCAATTCCTCGTTTAGGTCTCTTAGCGGATCGTTGTTTTTTTTCGTCCTGGCCTCTGGTCACCACCGCCTATGCCCTGTCTTCCTCGACTTCGTGCTCGTCCTGCGCAGTCCGCTGCTCGCTAGAGGAAAATTTCTCCACATTGTCGTGGAAATGACCGCCTGTCACATAGAGGAGCTGAAGGTGATGATCCACGGTGTCGGGGATGTAGTGCACCCACAGCTTGATCGGCACCTCGTCGAGCTCGCCCGGCGGCCCCGGGGCACGGCACAGGGTCAACATGTAACTCATCAGGTAGCGGACGTTGGTGGCCAAATGGCTGCGATACTCGATCGTCGACCTTTGCTGCACCACTCGCTCCTCGTGCATGCTGGCGCCGATCTCGGACTCGAGGAAGTTCAGGAAACTCGAGGCGATGACCTCGACCATCACATGATCCTCGGCCGTGTCGATGAACTCCAGGTACTCGTCGACGAGCGTCGCGGGTGACAGACCCCTATAGGCGAGGGTCGAGAGATATCGCCCAGAGGGAGGCAGGGCGCGCAGCTTGTCCTTGGGCAAAATGAAGGCGAGCCGCATGTTGGTCGCCGTGTATGCGCCGCTGTGGTGTTCCTGCTCCAGCAGGCGGCAGCGGGGGTTGCTCTTGATGATGTCGATGAGCCGCGTGTATTCGGAGTCCTCGACAATGAGCTTGAGGCCCACGGCGTCGGGGATCGTAAGTATCGGAAACTCATTGAGCAACGTGCCGCGCTTGATGCCCTTGGTGAGCCGGCGCTCGGCGTGGGCGAACTCCTCGACCATTTGCTCGTGGGGCGTCACCAGGGCCTCCCTCGGGATCCCCAGGTTCCGGGCGCGTTCCTCGGCCAAGTCATCGGCGTTGCGCTTGATGCGATCAAACATGAAATCGACGATTCGGCGGCTGCCTTTCTCGGCGATGCGGCGGTAGCGCTTGATCCTCGTCGCGCCCCCAAAACGCGGCGCGCCCTCATCGCCGCTGAAATAGATGCGACCGTCGACCGGTGTCTCGCGGTAAAAGTCCTCGGGAAACCGGCGATAGCGCAGGCGCATCTCCTCGATGCGCGGGTTCGTGTACAAGGGGTGATCGACCACGAGGTCCTTGACATCGGCTTTTGTGTGCATGGGCCGGCTGTGGAACCTCGTGCCATTAAAAGACTCGAGCAGCTCGCTGATCAGCCAATCGCTCCAAAGCCGAGAGGCGTAAGAGTTGAAGTTCACGACCTTTTTGAGGGTGTGCACGTCTCCGTGTCGCGGCTGGTCCACTATCCAACGCGATACGATTTCAGCCAGCGTGACTCGATGCAGAAAGCTCTCTAGGTAAAGCATCGAGTTGTTGTTAGCACTTGTCAGGGAGCTGTCGAGGTCCGTTCGGCGTTCTGCGCAGCCAAAGCGCGCCCGCCGTCCACACACAGCACCTGGCCGGTCACGAACGGCGACCGGGCCAGAAACACCACCGCCCGGACAACGTCCTCTGGCTCGCCGATCCGGCGCAGTGGAATCGATTGACACAGAGCCTCGAGCCGCGAACCCGTGTAGGCTGGAGCAGGCAGGACGGTACCAGGACACAGGGCGTTGACTCGCACTCCCCTTTGCGCAAACTGCAAGGCCCACTGCTTCGTACGGGACACGAGCACCGCCTTGCTGCGCGAGTAGGACAGATGTCCCGCAAACGAATGCAACGCCGCCACATCGGCGATATTTACAATCGAGCCTTGGCGCTGCGCGAGGGCGTCCACCAGGGCGTCGACCAGCGCAGCCGGTGCGTCGACATTGATGAGCTTCATCTTCGCCAGGGCCACGGTGTCCGCGTCGTCTCCCAGCATGACCGCGGCGCTATTGACCAGCAAATCCAGTCGTCCGAGGGCCTGCAAGGCACCCGCAGCCAGGGAGTTGGGTGCGCGGCGCTGCGTGAAATCCGCGCGCAGCGGTACGATGCGCGGTCTGTTGGGAAGAGCCTGCCTGACGAGCGTAGCGAGTCCCTCATCCGAAGAGTTGTAATGTGCCGCGACGTCGTAGCCTGCCTCGTGCAACCCGGTCACAATGGCGAGCCCCAATCGGACGCCGCCCCCGGTGACAAGGGCCGCGGGTCTGTTTGCTGGGTCTGGGCAGATCGATGAATCGGCGTTACTATTCACTTTGTAATGGAAACGAAAAGATGATTCATCGGGCGGCATCGCGAACATGATACGAATTTACGCAGCGCGAGACCAGTGTCTGGCTCCTGGCTGGTTGGCATCCCGAAAGTCCTGTTTTCCGGCATCCTCCTCCAAGTCTGCGGAACTCGGACATCGAATGATCCAACTCAAACAGTCCTCGCCTTTCCGAAGGACGCCGGAAAACCCCCATTTCGGGACGGGAACGAGCTGGAGCCGGCTCGCCGCAGCGCTGATGATCGGTTCAGCTGTACTGGCGACGAACCGACCGGTTCTCGCCCAGCCCGAATGGGCATCCAGTGCATTCTGCCGAGAGCGGGCCTGTGTGTTCGTCGAGGCAGACCACACCCTCGCGCTCGAGGCCAAGGCGCTGGTGGATACTCTTCGGCTTCGCATGTGCGGCCTCGGGCTCGCCGTATTCCCAGCGCCCTTTCCCTCAAGTCCACCCCAACTCGAGGAAGGACGCAACTGCCTACGGCCTGGTGGAGCCTTTGCCACGGCCCACTGGTGGACCGTGCACTTGAGGGGCATGGTCGCCGATCGCCTTCTGGTGGTCATCGATCACTTGGGCCGACGAAGCGATGAGGATGTCGTTCGCGATCTCCCTCGCGGTCCAGATGCCGAGGCCACGGGTTGGACCGTCGTTCTGGCCGTCGAGGAGGCGGTTTCTCCCTATCTGGAAGCCGTGGCCGACAGCGCGGCGCTGGGCTCTGGTCTGGGCCTCGTGGAGCCGACGGAAGTGGGCGGAAGACAGCCATTTCCCCCTGCAGATCGAGGGAACTTCCCGCGGTTCTCGGCCCTGCGAGCGGGCGTGGCCCTCTATTACCTCAACGCTGTGCACGACGCGCTCACCGGTCCCAGCATCGCGGCCAGCACCCAACTATCCCCACACGTATTCTTCACGTTCGGCGTGGGTTGGAATGGGCTCGGGAAGTTCCAACGCGACGGCATCGACGGTACGGTCAGTCATGTGCCCCTCGACCTTCTTCTTTGGTTCGAGCTGTTCAATAGAAATATCTTTCTCGTCGCCATCGAGACCGGGTTGTCCGCGGGATTCGCCATCTATCAAACCAGCCAAGGAACACAGCGTCGAACCGACATCCTGTTCAATCCGTGGGTCGCTGCCAGAATTTGCTTTGGATTCAAGATCGCAGGGCCGCTTCGGCTCGATTTTGAGCCTGGCGCCGCAGTACCTATTTTTCACGATGTCTTGCGAAACCAGGGGGGGAGTATTTATCGTCAAGATTGGATACTCGCTTCGCTGGCGATCCATTTGGCGATCACTTTTTAGCGTTGGCGGGTGACTGGGGCAAAGCCCCCAAAAAAAAGACAGGAAACACCATAATTCATGCTCAGACCGACAACTAAGCACGAGGAAGACAAAAAAATCGCCCAGCAGAAAGGCGAAAGACTCGTGCAGGAAGGCATTCTCACAAAGCTCGGCCTCGGCGCCATACGGCAGACCAAGGCTTGCCGCACGCACCAACTGGTGACCCGCTGTCAGGCAGGCGAGGCCAGCGCCTTCAGGGAGCTCTACGACCAACACGCCGCAGGCGTGTATCGCCACCTGCGCCTGCTCATCGGACCCGGACCGGAAATCGACGATCTTGTCCAGGTCGTTTTTCTTAATGTTTTTAATTCTTTGTCGAGTTTTCGCGGCCAGTCGGCCTTCTCCACCTGGTTGTTCCGGATCACGGTGAACATCGCCCGGCAGGAAATCCGGATCAAAGGCCGTCAGCGCAGGCTCACCGGCGCCGTCGTCGAAGCGGAAAAGAGCGTGCCCCAGTGCACCGAATCGACCCCGGAAAAGGACCTCGCTTCCCAGCAGCGCATCTACGAAATTCTCGATTCGCTCTCATCCAAGAAGCGCGAGACCTTTATTCTTTTTACTTACGAAGGGTATTCCCTGGAAGAAATCGCCGAGCTCCTCGGTTCTACGGTATCGACCATTGGGTCGAGGCTGCAATCGGCACGAAAGGAGATCTTGCGAGTCCTAACCTGCCGCAAGAGCACATGAAACGTGGACTACGATTGTCGACATAGCATGCGCGACTTGGCCCGGCGGCACGAGCTGGACGCGATCCCCAGGGCACACCTCGAGCTCCACCTCAAGCGCTGCGAGTCGTGTCAGGTTCTCAAAGAACAGCTCGATTTTGTCGAGGCCGGGCCTGGCGAGGGCGAACCCTTTGACTCGGTCCGCCAGCAAGCCGTCTACAATCGACTCATTCCCGTGGTCAATGAAGTCATCGCCTCCCAGTCTGCGCTGAGAAAGCGCAGGCGATTTCTGCCTGTTTGGGTTCAGGAGTACGGGTTGCTCGGTCTGGGGGCCTGCGCGGCGAGCATCATGGCCGTGCTCACATTCTGGCCTGCAGATTCTGGTGCGCCCTCAAAGGCGGAGATGGCTTTGTCGTCGAGCCAAGACACCTTGGCAGGCAAAGGAGCGGACGCCTTTGCCCTCTCCTCGACGGTGGATACCCTCGAGGGCACGGTCACCGTGAACGGCCGCAGCGGTGAGACCCTCGACCAGTTCCAAGTCAAGACGGGCACCAAGATCGCCACGGCGCCCAACTCGCAGATGGGATTTCGCATAGGCGATACCGCGAGGGTGGCGCTCATGGGCGAGGGCCAGTGGGAGGTGACGCGTCTATCGCCCACCGCCATCGGGATGCGGCTGCAGAGCGGTCGACTCGCGGTGGAGTTCGACGGCACCATCGGTCAGACCCTGGAAGTGGAGACACCCGACTCCCTGGTGCGCGTCAAGGGCACGGTTTTCACGGTCGAAGTGCTCGAGGTCGGTGGCACGAGGGTCGGCGTGGTGGAAGGGCTCGTCGAGGTTGTGCCCAAACGCGGTTCGAATCTCCGGCCGGTGGAGCTATCGGCCGACCAATCCTGTGCTGTGCCTGGCTCCGGCGAAGTGATGCCCATCGATGAGGAACAGCGAGCGCTCTCTGCCGGATTGTCGGACAAAGAGCTCGGCAAGGATGAGGGTACGCGCCTCGTGCGCTTCGACGGCAGCCCAGAGCAGGTCAAGGTCGAGGTGGATGGTCGAGTGGTCGGCGTCACCCCTCTCATGGTGCGCGTGCCGAGCGGCAACGTCACCTATCGGCTCTCTGCGCCGGGCATGGAGCCGGTGGATGGAACCCTGGACAACGAAGGGGAAAATCAAGTCGTGGTTTTCGCCATGGAGCCGGCTGCCGACTTCGGTCCCGAGGGCCTCGAGATCGTCCGCGTCGCGGATCCGCCGCCCCGCCCAACCGTGCACCCGCTCAAAAAGGATGCACCCAAGGCCGTTTTCGCCGCTGATCACCCGCGGTGGGATCTGTTCCTGCGCGCCAAATCGGCCGTCGCTGCCGGGGACTTGAAGTACGCGATCGGGCTGCTGGAGCGGGCCGTCAATGAGGTCTCGGGAGAAAAGAGGATGTCGAGTCTGATGCTCCTGGCCGAATGCCGAGCCGCTGTAGGCGACTATGTGGAGGCTGCGAACACCTACCAAAAGATCGTGGAGCTCTCCTCGGGCGCCGGAGAAGGACAGAACGCGAGGTACGAAGTGGGTCGGCTCGCCATGGACAAACTGGGCGACATGGCACGGGCCAGGGCCGCGTTCACCGCCTACCTAGCTTCGTCGAGGCCCGGTCCGCTGCGCGAAGATGCCTACTACTCCCTGTGTGAAGTGTCGAGCAAGGAAGGCAATCACAGCGAGGCGTTGCACTGCTTCAATGAGTTCCTCCGCGCCTTCCCCGGTGGGCATAGAGAGGCCGACGCGAGGTTATGGCGCGGCGCCCTGTACCAACAGGACTCCCAGCGCAAGTGGGCAGACGCCGAACGGGATCTTCATGCGTTCATCCGCA
The DNA here is from genome assembly GCA_025453525.1 of Myxococcota bacterium. Lineage (GTDB taxonomy): Bacteria > Myxococcota_A > Polyangia > JAAYKL01 > JAAYKL01 > JALOQD01. Next base: position 2,833 of record JALOQD010000278.1, on the reverse strand, counting down.
CAAAGCCCAATCACCCCCGGGCCGAGGAGGCGCGCTACCGCCTGGTCATCGGTCGCTACAAGCTCGGCGATGAGCGCGGAGCCCTGCGCATGATCGACGAGTACAACCTTTATTACCCAACGGGAATGTACAAGGCCCGCCTCGCCAAAGTCCGAAGCGCGCTCACGAGCTCGGGCAGGTCGGACGAGCTGCCCTAGTTTGTGTCCATCCCGAAATGGGGGTTTCCGGCGTCCTTCGGAAACGCGAGGACTGTTTGCCAGAGCATCAGGTCCTTGGCATTCGGTGGCAGCACTCCGTGGTATCGCACCAGATTCACTCTGGGCGGCGGCTCGAGCGCACTGCCGAAGCGCTCGGCGAACGTCACCGAGCCAAAGCCCGTCTCAGGGTGTCCCGCCTTTCGATGCTGCGCCGTGAGCCAGGACGCCACATTCGGTGTACCGGCGCAGGTACGCCGCCACCTGAGCAGCCAGCTCGTGATCGTCGGTGTGGGTCCGGTCGAGGAAGGTCTAGAGGTTGTCCGCAACCGCAAGCTTAGTTTTGAAGGGACGTCCCCCAATGCAATGCCAATGCCCCTAAACTTGATCGTGGAAGCGTTGACTGGATAAGTCAGTTGGGCACATTGGAAGTGTTGCCCTTGTCCCTAAGGTTACTCTTCTTTCAACATGTGCTGAAAGGGGTCATTGATGTCGAATTCCACGAACAGTCTCATCGTGCGATCATTGGAAAGCAATGTTTTGATCCTGAGGATGAACCAGCCTAAGCGCTTGAATGGCTGGACTCTCGAGTTGATGGAAGCTCTCAAACAGGCTTTTAGGGAAGCGGCTGACGATCCGCAGGTCAAGGTGCTCATCCTCACGGGCACCGATCCCTACTACAGCGCCGGGGTCAATTTGGGAGGAACGATCCGATTATCTCATCCGCGCAAATTGCGGCAGATGATCATCGACCACAATCAGGCTCTCTTCGATACCTTCCTGGACTTTCCCAAGCCGATCCTTGCGGCCGTCAATGGGCCCGCGATCGGCGCTACGGTGACCTCCGGCACGTTGTGTGACGCAATCATTGCGTCTGAGATGGCGACCTTTTCCACGCCGTTCGCCAAACTCGGCATCCCCAAGGAAGGGTGTTCGTCGGTCCTTTTCGAGCGGATCATGGGAGAGAAAAACGCGACGAGAATGCTGGAAAAGGAAGGTTGGAGTCCGACGGGAGCAGAGGCCAAGGATATCGGCTTAGCACAGTGGTGTGTCCCTCATGAACGACTACTCGAAGAGGCTCGAGACATCGCGAAATCGTGGTGTGAGCAGAAGAGGGTTCGCACCTTTCGCGGCTCGTCTACCAAGGAGGAGCTTAAGAAGGTCAACGCAGCCGAATCTGTTGCCTTGGGCAACGCCTTTCTCGATATCCCGTTCTTGGACAACCAATTCCGATTCTTGTGGAAAAAGAAAAAGCGAGTCCCAGCACTCATGTTCTTCGCGTTCAAACTCAGCCGGCCCCTGTGGGCCAAGTTGTTTTAGTCAGCCCTTAAAAAAAAGCGTTTTCACGCGGCCGAAGCGCTTGGAGCCGGCAATTGAAGCCTCTGATGCGTAAAATTCCGCTCCAATAGACCGAAAAAAAAAGACGACGTAGGGGTCAGGGTCAGGACCCTCTTGTTGACATATAGAAAACTGGAACGGTCATAGTCTCGGTGTTTTTAGCAACATATGTCAACAGGAGGGTCTCGACCCTTCTGTCGTCGGTGTGGGTCCGGTCGAGGAAGGTCTAGAGGTTGTCCGCAACAGCAAGCTTAGTTTTGAAGGAGCGTCCCCCAACGTCCCCCAATGCTGGCGAGGCGAGGACCGTCTTTTAGGCGGATCCGACATGGAGCTCCGACTGTGCGACGTGAGAAATGGGGCCGCGCGTCCGTTGACATCGGTCAATCTCACAGTACATTTTTTCCAATCCACTAGGCTAGGGTGATCGACCCACATTCGCCAAACCGCGAATGAACGGCGTCTCGAACAACTCCGAAAGGGAATGCCATGAGAATGCTCTGCCATACGTCGTTGTGCGCTGCGCTCCTTCTGGTGCTCGGATGCGGATCGGATGCCGGGGTCTCCAAGGAACTAGGAGGCACTGCCGTAACCGACGAAAACATCGCGAAATACCTCGCGGCCTACAAGAAGATGAAGGAAACGGCCTCTGGAACTCTCGCGAAGGTCAGTTCCGGTGCGGGCATCGAGGCTGGACAGGAAGGGTTCGATAGCGTCGAAGGCGCGTGCAAAGAGTCCGGGCTGTCGTATCGCGAGTTCACGATGCTCAACGCGAAAATCGGCGCGATCTTCTCGATCGTGCAGGGGAAAAGCGGCATGTCAGAGCTTTCGGACATGAAGGACGCGGGCATGAACGCAGCGCAGGCGGGAATCGTGCAGATGGAAGAGCAGCTCAAGAACCCCGACCTTCCTGCGGAGGCAAAGCAGCAGATCCTGGCGAGCATCGCCGAGATTAAAGCGAGCACGCAGAAGGTCGAAATGGACTGGGCGAGCAACAAGGCTTGGGCCGATTTCGTCCTGTCCGGCTTCGAAAAGCTCACCGGCTTTGTCGTGAACCCAGCGGAGGCGGCAGCGGTCAAGCGCAACGAGACCGCCATCGTCGAAGCCTACGCAGGCACCCAACCGCCGCGCCACAGCAAGGCCGACTTCGAGAAGATGTTCAAAGGCGAGATGTGAAGCCCTACCCTCCCTGGACAAATCGTCAACCGTAAACCACTCGAGCCGCACGACCGCGGTTGTCCCGGCCCCCCCCCCCCCCTTGTCACGAAGGCCTGGTAGTGCCATGGTCTGCCAAACTCGAGGAG
>JALOQD010000277.1 GCA_025453525.1 Myxococcota bacterium | reverse complement strand
TACGGCATCGTGGGCGATCTGTTCAAGACCGTGCCCGCCCTGGTCGAAGAGGTCAAGAAGACCGCGCGTTAGGGCTGTCCGCTCTGTGAGCAGCATGAAAGGGAGCGCCGCCCTGACAGCCTGCCCCGGCCGCTATCGGCTGCCAAACCTCTTGCCGACCTCAGCCGCCCCCACGCCTGCGCCAACACAGCCTCGAACGACTCGTTCATGCCGACCTCCGGTGCAGTTCGATCTTCAATAAACGGTTGAACGGCGGCTCGGGCGTACTGGTACCTGTCTGTGGGAAGCCCTTTGCTCAGCGGGGCCAGGGCAATCCATAGGTCAGACCCGCGCGCCATGCGACGCTGAAGGACGGACGCTGCGCGATCTGCTCGTCGCCGATTGAGTAGGAGTGCGCCACGAGGGATCCGAGAAGGCTGGCGCCCAGGGTGATGCCCAGATGTTTCACCGGCATGGGGAGGGACCAAAGAATTTCGAGCCCGCCGAGAAGATCGAGATCGGATGTGTGGGTGAGGGAACCGCCCCTGGGCAATATCTCGGCGTATACCGCATCCGTGCGTAGCGTCGGCGCGATGACCAAAACGGCCTGCCCCAATCCGAAGATCGCACGGGCAGCAACAGAGATGGCGAGTCGATGGGTCTCAATCGTCCCATTGGCGCCCTGTGCGTTGTCGATGCCGAGCCATCCCAAGGTAAGGGCCAAGGCGAAGTAGCTGCGCGGCGTCATCGAAAGACCGAGGGCAGGGCCGTGGAGAACGGAGGTCGCCCCCTCCATGTACGCTCCGTGGTAGCTGAGCTCCGCGGTGACCCAGGGCCACAGCGCGCCTCCTCGCGAAGACGAGGTGGGTGGGTCGCGCAGCGACGTTGACAGCGGCTCCTGGTCGATGCGCTTTTGCTCGCGGGCGAGTCGCTCCATCTCGGGAAGCAGCGGTCCGAGGAAAGCCTCCCGCAGTGTCGCAGCCAAGGCGATGCTGGTTTGTTCCTGCCGCTGCGAGTCGATGCCAATGCGAATTCGGTACGAGGAGCGGCTGCGAGGTTGCCCGATCACGATTCGACACTCGTCGAGATCGCAGGCGAAGCCTACCACGGCGATGAGACCTGGCGCGGCTTTGTACTCGCTTTTGACGAGATCGTCGACGGTCACTTCATCTTGGAACAGATTCCCCACTCTGCGGGCCTCGACGGCGGCCATCAAGCCGACCCGAGAAAGCTCCATGCTCAGCGCTGCTGCCAGAGTCTCGACCGAAGGGTTGGATTCGTACGGCGCGGCGATGACGATTCTGCCGAACGGGGTGGCTGTCGCCTTCGGCTCTTCGGCTCGACGCGCGCCCATGCTCCCAAGCGCCGCGAGCGCCGCGATAAGTGCCAGACCCCTTTGTCGTGAAAAGGCACCGCCCATGGTTTAAATGAGGGTGCGTACCACAGTGGTCGGCTTTCCGGCCTTTATCGTCACGCTGAAGTCTTTTTTGATGTTGTACGACGGGTTTTCGACAGTGATCTGGTACGTGCCTGCCTTGAGCGGATGGTTGACCAGCGGAGTGTTCTTAATGAATTGTCCATTGATGAAGACCTTGGACCACGGCTTCGTCTGCACGGACAACGAGCCCATGGCGCCCGTGGCTGAGGGCGTGGCTGAGGGCGTGGCTGAGGGCGTGGCTGAGGGCGTGGCTGAGGGCGTGGCTGATGATCGCGTGGCTGATGATCGCGTGGCTGATGAGGGCGTGGCTGATGAGGGCGTGGCCGCAACTGCGGGTGCGGTCGACGGCTCGCGATGCTTCTTGACGACAGCTCTGGTGGTGCTCCGATGTTCAGGTTCCTCATTGGCCACGAGCTTGGTCGGTTCGAGAGTGACCTTTTCCTGACCAGCGGGGTACTCCACCGGAATGATCTGGTCATGAAATCCGTCTTTGGAAAACTGGATCTTGTAGCTCTGCGAGGTATCGAGCAGAGCTGTCGAAGGTGTCCCGCCGAGCGCCTTCCTTTCGTTGCCAGACAAGAGGACAGACCTTGCGCCCACCGGATCGGTTTGGAAGGTGACCTCGACTTCCTTGAGGTCCAGGGTCTTTTGGGGAATTTGCGTAATCTTGCCGGCCTGGATCTCGAGGTCGATGACCTTCTGCGCGTACTTGTCGCCCTTGGCGACGCGCACCTTGTGAGTTCCGGGCGTCAAGTTCCGCACCGTGATCGGTGTCTGGTCGTCCTGGGGAATCTCGTCCACCCATACCGAGGCGCCCGGCGGATCTGTCTCGAGGAAGAAGCCGGTTTCGTCTCGCACGAGCTCCACTTGTTTGGTGAGTATTTCTCCGCCGCCGAGCTCGAGCTTGATGTGCTCGTCCTTGTAACCCTCGGCTCTAATGGTAACCGTGTGTTGGCCAGGAGTGAGTTCCGGGATGATGAAGGGAGATGCCGAGCCCGGTAGGGTTCGGGAACCGTCCACGATCACCTGCAGGCCGGACTCGGGCGTGACGGCAAGCTGGATCGCTCCCTTGCCGGGTCTGATGAACCAGAATGCGGCTGCGGCGGCCATAGCGAGGAGAACGACCACGAAGATGGCGATACTCATCCCCGATGTCTTGTCGTCGCGTTGAACCGTTTTGGTGGCAGTAGCATCGCCCCCGGCGTCCATGTCCTCGATGGATGAGAGGCCAGATTCCGGCCGCCGTCCTACCAGGGGAGCTTTGGACAATGGCGGCTTGGCTTGCGCTCGCGCTTGGGCCAGCGCAGCTTTGGCCATCTCGGCCGCGGCTTCCTTGGAGTAGATATTGGTCGGAGGCTCTTCGTCGTCCCAATCCCCCATTGCCAGGTTGGGTTTGGCAGCCATGGGCGTGGCCACGCGCCCGGCGACGAGGTCCGGCGGCAGGGAGTGGGGTTTGGTCGGCGACTCGAACTCGAAGCCCGAGCTCACGCCTTGCTGGGGAATGCCGTGCAAGGTGCGCTTGTTGGGCTGGGGAGGCCCAGCGATTCTCCCTGGAGAGGCGGAATAGCCCTGAGGTGGCGGTACCCGCCCCGATGGCGGGTTGGACTTCGATGCCCGCGGCGGTGGCGGAGGAGGCTGGCTCGTGCGCGGCGACGGAGCGCCGGGTTTGGCCGGGACGCTGCGCCCGATCCCCCCTGGTCGCGGTGCGCCCTTGGGCGGTGGCGGCACGGTGGAACGGACGAGGTCGATTCCGGCTTCGCTGCGGCTCGCGTCGCGGTCGATGTCTTCGCGGAAGACCTCGTGCATAAACGACGCGAGGTCTTTGCGGGCGAAGAAGCTGCCCGAGGTGTACATCCAGCTCTGCAGGTCGTCGTGCAGGTCCATGGCGCTCTGGTAGCGGTCCTCGACCTCGCGCGATAGGGCCTTGAGGACGATTTTCTCCAAGTCCTCGGGGATGCGCTTGTTGTAGCTGGAAGGTGGCGTGATCTCGACGTTGCGGACTTTTTCCAAGGTTGAGAAGTCGCTCTCGCCGACAAACAGACGCTCGCCCGTGATCGTCTCCCACAAGCAGATGCCCACGGAGAAAATGTCCGAACGGCGATCGAGCGGCAAGCCGCGCACCTGTTCCGGAGACATGTAGCCGAATTTTCCCTTGAGGATTCCGGCTTGAGTTTTGCCTGCCTTGCCAGCGGCCTTGGCAATGCCAAAATCGATGAGCTTCACTTCGCCATCGTACGAAATGAGCACGTTCTGAGGCGAGACATCTCGGTGCACCAGATTGAGGTCGCGGCCGGCCGCGTCCTTCTTGTTGTGGGCGTAGTCGAGACCCTCGCAGACCTTCATGGTCACGTATCCGGCCATGGAAATCGGGATGGACTGGGAGCTTTTGCGCAGCTTGTCGAAGATGGAGCGCAGATCTCTGCCAGGCACGAACTCGAGAGCGATGAAATAGGAATCGCCAACTTTCCCGAGATCAAAAATCTGGGCGATGTTCGCATGCTGGAGCTGGACCGCGATCTTCGCTTCGTCGATGAACATCGTGATGAACTCTTCATCTTCTGCGATGCTCGGAAGAATGCGTTTGACAGCGATGAGGCGCTCGAACCCCTCGACTCCGAAGGCCTTGGCTTTAAATACCTCGGCCATACCGCCGACACTGATGCGGTCCAGCAGGTAATACTTTCCAAACGGAATCGGCTTTTTCACGAGGAATCTCCGAATGTTCAATACAATTTCCAGTCTGGAAATATCTCATGCGAAAGCTGCGAAGTCAATGTGTTAGACAAACGGGCCGTCGAGCTTGCCAAGCCCGATCCACCCATTTACATTCTCGGCCATGAAATGGCTGAGAACCACCATCACACAAATCGAACGGCCGGCACCGGGCTTTGCGCTCCTGCGCTTTGCCGGCCAGCCCGAGATACAAGGCGAGCCAGGGCAGTTCGTCATGGTTCGCGGCGCCTGGGGAAACGATCCCATTCTCGCAAGAGCCTTCTCCCTCGTGGAAGTCGGCGTGCACGGAGCGATCTTGGTACGGGTCGTCGGAAGGGGCACCAGACGGCTCGCCGACATGCGGCCGGGCGACTCGATTGACGTGCTCGGCCCAGCGGGTCATGGCTTCGATTTTTCCGGCAAAGGGGATGTCTCCGTCCTTGTGGCCGGCGGCGTGGGTGTGGCACCCATTTTGATGCTGGCTGAGTCGATGGCCGCTTCGGGGCAGCGGCCCATCGTGCTTTACGGCGCCCGCGGCAGTGGGGAGCTCGTCTTGTGCGAAAGGCTCGCCAGTGCGGGCGAGGTGGCGGTCGCCACCGAGGACGGCAGCCGCGGTCATCGAGGTTATGTGACGGATCTGTTGCTGGGGGTGCTCGAGAAACAGCCGAGCGCGCACCTCTATGCCTGTGGACCAGAAGGCATGCTCGAGGCTGTGGCGAAGATGGCGGTCCGCAGGTCAGTGCCGTGTCAGATCGCCCTCGAGTCTCCCATGGCCTGCGGCAAGGGAACTTGCAAAGGGTGCGCCGTGCTCGCGCGCAGCGGACAGTATCTATACATCTGCAGCGACGGCCCAGTGCTGAGTGCCGATGATATTTACGGAGAAGAACAATGACTGGGATCCTCGAGACGCGCCTGGGACCTCTCAAGCTCAAAAATCCCGTGCTCGTGGCCTCTGGCACGTTTGGGTATGGCGTAGAATACGAAGACATCATGGACATTTCCCGCATCGGCGGGATCTGTGTCAAAGGCATCAGCCTCACCCCACGCCCGGGCAATCCGCCGCCTCGCGTGTGCGAAACGCCTGCCGGAATGCTCAATGCCATCGGTTTGGCCAACATTGGATATGACGCCTTCATCAGCGGTCCTCTGCAGCGATTACGCGAGCTTTGCGCCACGGTGATAGTGAACACCTACGGCACGAGCGCCGAGGAGTTCGCCGAGTTGGCGCGCCGATTCGATAAAGTCGAGGGGATCGCGGCCCTGGAGGTCAACATCTCCTGCCCCAATGTGAACGCAGGAGGGATTCACTTCGGCATGCGGCCAGAACCCGCTCGCGAGGTCACCCGCGCCGTGCGCGAGGCCACCCGATTGCCGATCATCGTCAAGCTGTCTCCTGAGGCGATCGATCTCGCTGGGGTCGCGCAGGCCGTGGTCGAGGCTGGCGCCGACGCCCTGGCTGTGATGAACACCATCCGCGGAATGAGCATCGACGTCGACACGCGTCGACCTCGGCTCGGCTCGGTGATGGGTGGCTTGTCCGGTCCAGCCATCCGCCCCTTGGCCGTGCGGCTCGTCTACGAAGTTCACAAGGCCGTATCAGCACCGATCATCGGCATCGGAGGAGTGACGTGTCTGCAGGACGCGCTGGAATTCTTCCTGGCCGGAGCTTCGGCAGTACAAGTGGGAACGGCCAATTATTCGAATCCGCGCACCTCTCTAGATATTATTGACGATTTTGAAACCTACTGCATCGAGCACCATCTTTTCCCCTCAGATCTCACCGGCAAGGTGCAAATCTAGTAGCGGATCACGAAATATCATTGATCCTAGCGACCGCCCCATTTATAGTCCACGGCACTTTGGTTCTGGGGATGGAGAAAGCTCGAGGTACGGATCATGAGGAAGCTGGACGAGACACTGGACATCCGTGAAATTTCCTTGCACCGTCGCGACGACTGCAAGCACTATGACAGGTGCCTCAACGACGCATCGACCAAGAGGTGGCGTTCGTTCTCCTGTCTGGATTGCGCCAAGTTCGAGCGCGAAATCCAACTCGTGCCTCGCCTGCGTCGGGCGAGCTCCCTTGCCTGGTAGCCGCCAGAAGCAAGGCACATCCAAGCGATCCATGCCTATCGATCAACTCATTTTCGTTGGATACGAGATAAATGAGGCCATGCGTGCGCAGTTCGACGCCGTCCCACCTAAACACCGTGCCTATCTAGAAGACCCATCTTTTTTGGAGACCGTGGTGATCGGCGAAACTCGGTACATCGGGAAGCGGGCCGAGGCGAGTTGTCCGCTGGATCGCCTCGAGGATGCCGCTCGCAACGTGGTGAGCTTGCTCAATCGGTTGGCCCCGGGCATGGGGTACAAAGTGGCGGATACTCTGATTCTAGCGGTCGAGGCACCAGCTCCCACTGGCGGGGAAGCGGCCGATGACGTGCAAAATTCGGACGGACCGGGCTTCGAATACGCGGATTTGGTCGACTAGGAGCCCAAGCGCGACGGCTCGGCCATGAGCTCCAGGAGGTACGCGGCGGTCTTGGTCCACGACGGCACGCATTCGGACAGACGCGCGGTCAGACCCCCTAGGCTTCTCGACTGTGAATAGAGCGAGGCAAAGCGCGCGAGAGCTTCATCGAAGCAGGCATCTTCCATGGCGGTCACGATAACCGCTGAGCCGCTCGAAAGATCTGTTGCGAGCTCGGTGAGCATACCCGCACATGGTCCGACGACGATCGGCAATGCGCCGCCGAGAGCCGCATCATAGGCGAGCTCAGTATCATCGAGCGCTACGCAGGCGTCCACCTGGCGCAAGAGCTGGCACCGGCTTTGACCAGATGGGCATGCGAGGCGGTCTGGGTAGGTCTCGCGCAGTTCGGTCAATGCCGAGGTGTGTCGATGTTCGGTGCAGAGAATCTGCAAACCGTGGCGCAGCGCAGAGCGCAGCGCTTCGAGGGCTACCTCGGTGCTCGCGGATTCCAGAAGAACGAGTGGAGTGGTCGAGGAGACCGGCAGCCCAGACTGAAGCTGCGCCGTGGCTTTGGCCTGGACTCTGGCTGTCCCGGAAATCACGCCGTTGCCCGAGGTCACGCCCGGCATCGGGAGCGCATGCAAGCGGCCGAGCAACCCCCGGCTCTGAAAGGAGTCGTTCATGGCACTGTCACTCGGCAGCAAACCGTCGTCCGTGAGAACTCCGATCCATCTCACCTTGGACATGGCGTCGCGGGCTGCAGGCCACGACATCTCTTGGTGAGCGGGCAGGAGCGCCCCGACGTTCTCCAATCCCAGGGCGAGCAGCCACGCGGCTGCAATCGCGGCTTGCGGTCCGACCGCGAGGTGCCAGGCCTCTTCTTCGCCCTGCGCGTGGATCCATTGAGCCGCTGCGGCCGGGAACCAAAGCTCGAGCTCTGTCGCGCCGGACTCGCGATGCTTGGCCAGAGCGGTGACCTTTGCGCCGCAGGAGAGCTTGCCTTCGTAGCGCACGATGGGAATCGTTTGAGTGCCCTTGACGAGCTCGAACGGCGTGAGCCGCCGCGCCAAGCCCAGACGGCTCGGCTCGCAGCTGTCCGGCAGGGGTGCGACGACGACGAGATCGTGACCAGCCGTCGCGAGCGCGGTACAAAGCGCAGTGGTGTGCTCTGACCACGAGCTGTTGTGAATGGATGCTAACTCTTGCGTCCTTCCAGCGACCGCGGCTTACGTCGCTTCACTGCGGTCCATCCCGGCAGCTCGGAGAGCAGTCGCGCTCGTTCACTCGACAATTGCCCGGCTAGGTGCTTGCGGCGCTGCAACCTGACCCATCGACCGAGGCAGAATCCGTCCTCTCGTCCGGTAAAGGGCACGTCGCAATGGCCAGCGCCTTGCGCGAAGCGCTTCAGGCTCTCGTATCCCGTGCTCCACCACTCGTCGTTGCTCTTGCCCGCCCGCCATGTCCAACCTGGCAAGCGCTCGAGGATATCGACCTGCTCGGCAGAGAGCTTGGCCTTGCGCATGCGTTGGGCCCGCACCCAAACTCCGAGTTTGTAATCATCCTCGATGTGGGACACGGGCACGAAGGCCGTACCTTCGCGTTCGATATAGGCCAAAAGGTGCGCCAAACCCCGGTGCCAGCGATCGGCCCAAGCCTGCCATGTCCAGCCAGGCAGGCGTTCCAAAGCGTGCACTTTGGTCGGTTGGAGCCGACTGCGGCGGGCTCTCTGGTCTCTGACCCATTGGCCGAGCTTGATGGATTCCTCTATGTGGCTGGCCGGCACCGTTGCGTGACCTTCACGCGAGACAAACCTGCGCAACAGGTCGTAGCCGCGTTCCCAGGTCAAAACTGCGGGCCTTGTGCTCTGCGAGACGACGATGGAGATAGGCACCGAGGACCAAGTCCAAGCAGGGGTTCTCTCCAAGGCGTCGATGCCATCGGCGGACATCTCGCCCTCTGAGTATCGCAGACGCTGCTCCGCCACCCAGAAGCCGAGGCGCAGGCCATCGGCGCAGTGATTGAGAGGGAGTTGTGTGTGGCCGTGGACACGGGCAAACGCTTCGAGAGCGCTCAGGTGATCGCGCCACGAGGTGCCCGGCGAGTCGTCCCACACCCAGCCGGGAAGCTGGCTCAAGGAATCGCGCTGCTTCTGAGGCAGCTCTGTCCTGCGGGTGCGTTGGATTTTAACCCACTGGCCGAGGCGGAAGCCCGCTTCCAGATGGTACACGTCGACTCGCGAATGGCCTTCGCGACGGACGAACTGACAAAGGCAGGAGAGGCTCGCCTCCCAGACCTCGTCGGTGGGCGCCAGTTCTCTGAGGGATCGGGTATGATTTGTTTTCATTTTTGTGGGTCCTTAAGCAGGGACGATGCAGATGTATTTACCTCACCGCTTCGAAAACGGGAAGAGGAAGGATAATTCAAATGCCCAGGGCGAGCTGGATAAATTCTTCGCCGATCAAAGTTCCGAGGTTGCCGGCAGCGCACTGCTGTTCATCGTAATGCGCGATATCATCGGCGGGGCTGCGTGGATCCAGGATGGCTACGGGCACGGCCTCGCCCGAGTGGGCGCCAGTCTCCACAGGGGTTGGATGATCTGGGAGCACGGAGACGATGCACTCGATCCCCCTGTCCTCGATGCCTCGAAGAATCGGGCCCACGAGCCGCTCGTCGAGCATTTCGATGCAACGAATTTTGAGGTCGAGGTCCTTGGCATGGCTCGCTTCGTCGCTGGCCTCGACGTGGACGTAGACCATGTCGTGATTTCGTAGCGCATCGAGGGCTGCCTGGGCCTTGCCTTCGTAGTTCGTATCCCACAGACCCGTGGCGCCCGGCACATGAAGCACCTCCATGCCGGCGTACACGCCGAGGCCCATAATAAGATCCACGGCAGAGATGACAGCGCCTGATTTGCCAAAACGCTCGCGCAGGGTGGCAATGGTAGGGCGACGCCCTGGCGACCAAGTCCAAATGGAGTCCGCCGGGTCCTTCCCCGCGGCGCGGCGCTCGTGGTTGATCGGATGACTCGCTAGGATGGACCGCGATTTTTCGTACAGCTCGACCAGACGTCGCGCGCTCGCGACCGCCTCTTCGTCGCTGCTGCTGGCCCTGGGCAGCAAGGTGGAGATCTCCTCGCCGACGTGATCGTGAGGGGGTGCACACTCCACCAAAGGGCTTGCCCAGCCGCCGCGCAGCACCAAGAGATGCCGATAGCTCACTCCCGCATGGAAGGTCGCAGGAAGCTCTCCTCGGCCACCGCCCAGTTTTTCTTCCAATGCCTCGATGAGCGCGCGTCCTTCTTCTGTGGAGATGTGGCCGGCTGAGTGGTTCTTGATACGGCCGTTCTGCGTGGCGATCAGGTTGCAGCGCAGACCCACGTCCTGCGGGGCGAGGTCGATGCCCATGCTGGCAGCCTCGATGACGGCTCGCCCACAATACACCTCACGCACGTCATAGCCGAGCACCGACATGTTGGCGACGTCAGAGCCCAGGGGCATGCCTTCCGGAATCGTTTGGAACAGGCCGGTGCGGCCGAGCTTGGCAATACGATCAATGTTGGGTTTGCGCGCCGCCATGAGAGGCGTGCGGCCGTTGAGGCGCGCCACCGGGAGATCGGACATGCCGTCGCCGATGATGATGATGGACTTCATCTGTCGTACTCCGCGAGCAGGTGCGCTTTGAAGGCGTCGTAGTCCACGGCCATTCGGCCAAAACGCTCTGGCTTTGTCGAAAGACCCGCAAGGGCCGGGGGCAAGGGCGGCTCTTGTCCCGTGATGTTTCGGACCTCATCGGGGAACTTGGCTGGATGAGCGGTTTCCAGGCTGATACACGCATCGCCCTTGTGTCGCGGATGCTTCGAAAGGAATGCTTCGAGGCCAGCCCAGCCAACAGCGCCATGGGGTTCGAGCATCACGCGATGGTCGTTCCACACCTTTCGAATGGTCTCCCGGGTCTGCTCGTCGTCGATGCTCACGGCGAACAGGTCGCGACCCATGGCGTCCATATCCGGGACCTCCTGCAGAACACCGGTTTCGTCCATGCGGCCACCGTAGAGATCCACGAGCCGTGCGAGGTTCGACGGATGCCCCACGTTCATCGCGTTGGAGATGCACACGAGTGAGGGCTCGATTTTGTCGTACCGTCCAGTTTCGAGATAGCGCGGCACTTCGTCGTTGGCGTTGGTGGCGATGACCATGCGGTGCACTGGCAGTCCGCTCTTGATGGCCAGCATGCCGCCCATCATGTCGCCGAAGTTCCCCGAGGGAACGCTGAACACCACTTTTTCGCCATTGCCGATGTCGGCGAGTCTCGAGGCGCCATACACGTAGTACACCGATTGCGGCAGCAGTCGGCCGATGTTGATCGAGTTGGCAGAAGACAAACTGAGAGAATGAAGATCTGGATCGGCGAAGGCGCGTTTGACGAGCGCCTGACAATCGTCGAATTTGCCCGACATCGCCACGGTGGCCACATTGTCGCCGAGCGTCGTCATCTGCTGTCGCTGTCGGTCGGAAACCTCATCGATCGGGAACAACACCAGAACCCGGATCCCGGGCACGCCGAGAAAGGCGCTGGCCACGGCAGACCCCGTGTCGCCGCTCGTAGCTGTGAGAATGACGAGCTCGCCGCCCCGTTCTCTCACGAGACGTCCGAGCGCACGGCCCATGAATCGCGCGGCAAAGTCCTTGAACGACGCCGTGGGTCCCTGATCGAGGCGCATGACGTGCAAGCGATCTCGCACCTTCTCCAGCGGTATCGGATAGTCGTAGGCCTCTTCGCACAAGGCGTCGAGCACCTCGCGGGAGAAGGTGCCCTCCAGATACGGCCAGAGGATCTCGGAAGCGAGCTGGCTATAGCTCAAATCCCGCGCGCGACGCAGGAGATCGAGGGACATTGTCGGCACAGCGCTGGGCATGTAGAGGCCCTTGTCCGCCGCCTGACCTTGGAGCAGTGCCTGGCCGACATCGACCTGCGGGACACCGCGATTGGTGCTGTAGAAGGAGATCATCTTTGGGTCCTTTTTCAGTCCACGAGCCGGGCGCTGGAGGCTCCTCCCACGGAGAACGTGGAGGGCACGGGCCGGCTGACCTTGCCGTCGATGCAGGCAAGGGCTTGGTCGAGATCGGCGATGATGTCGTCCGGGTGCTCGGCACCCACGCACAGGCGAATCATGTTGCCCGGAATGTCCGCCAACTCGCGGCCCGCTTCTCCCTGCTGCTGGTGGGTGGAGATGGCCGGAATCGTGGCCACGGACTTGATGCGTCCCAAATCCGTCGCGCGCCAGATGCGCCGCATGCCGTCGAACATCGTGCGAGCCGCTTGCGCGCCGCCCTGGACCCGGAAGGACATCAGGTGGCCGTAGCGGTTGGTGGGCGAGCCGTAAGCGGAATCGTGCTCGGCGTCCACGAGGAACATGTAACGACGGGCGAGCGTATGCAGGGGGTGGCTCTCGAGGCCCAGGTAGTCGACGCGTTCGATCTTGGGGTGTTTTTCTAGGAAACGGGCGACGGTCAGGGTGCTCCGGGACATCAAGTCCATCTTGGAGCGCAAGGTTCGCAGATCGTTCAAGGTGAGGATGGCGTTCATCGGCGACAGGTTCTGCCCGTTGTCGCGGTTGGGAAGGGTCTTGAGGTACATGGCGAAGTCGGCCTTCATCTCCTCTGGCCCGAAGGTGCTCGTGATGTTCTTGCGGGAAATGACGGCCCCGGCAATGCCAAACCCCGAGCTCGTCATGCTCTTGGTCACTGACTGCACGACGATGTCGGCGCCGAATGTCAAAGGTCGCATGAGCGCTGGGCTCGCCACCGTGGAGTCGACGATCATCGGCGCGCCGCGCTTGTGAGCGAGCTCGGCCACGGCCTTGAGATCGAAGAAAGCCAGGCCAGGGTTGGACGGCATTTCTCCGTACACGAACCGAGTGTTTTCATCGATGGCCTTTTCCCACTCGCCGAGATCCGCGCTGTTGCGGATCCAGCGCAGCTCGATGCCCCTCTCCTGCGCTTTGCGCACGGCGAACTGCTGGAACGTGCCGCCGTACACCTGGCAGGTGCTGACGAAGTTGATTTTCTGATGGGGATTCTTCGGGTCGACGTTGAGGAAGGGATCCGTGGCGCTGGCGATGGCCGCCATGCCCGAAGAAGTCGCGCACGCCGAGACCTCGCCGCCAAAGCCGTAACCCTCGAGCAGGGCCAGGGTGTTTTCGAGGTAGTAGAGCGACGGGTTGGCGATGCGCGAGTAGCACCATGTGGGGATTTGATAGGAGAGCGCGGCCTCCATCTCGTCCGAATCGCGGTACGCCTGGGAGGAGCAGAGGTAGACGGGCTCGATAATCGCGCCCTGATTGAAGTTGAGCGCTTCGCTGGCGGTATAAAGACCGTGGACGGCGATGGTGTCGAATCGGCACTCGCGCATGGCGGCGAGATCCTGCTTGCGCTGCTGAGCCAACTGCCCTGCTGCTTGTACGTAACGCTCGACTCCGGTCTTCGGTTGGTTGCTCATCGTCTCTTCCTTCTGGCTCGGATGAAGTGGGCGCTCACCCAAGAGGAGCGCGTCCAAAGCCACATCATGGTTATGTCACCCGAGCAGGGAAGTCCACGATATTCTGCTGAAAAGCCTGACGGACGAATGTCGTGCAGAGCGGCGGCGCAAATCACGAATACTTGTTACTCTTCTTGGGTTTTTTCTGGCATTGGTTCGAGGGAATACCCCTCGTCGTGCTTGGTGGTGGACAGGACGAGAAAGGTCTCTTGCTTTTCGACACCCATGATACCGGCGAGCACATGCTTGACCATGTTGCCCAGGTGATCGATGTCGCGGACCACCAGGTGGACCATGTAGTCATACCGGCCCGTGAGGTGCCAGCACGCCTTGACCTCGGGCACGGCGCGGATCCGGTCTTCGAAATCGTCGATGGGGCCAGCCTGGTGGCGGTCCAGATTGATCATCACGATGGCCTCCACCGTGTAGCCCAGGGACTTGGGATCGAGCACGGCTCGATATCCCTTGATGATGCCTCGCTCCTCCAGCCGGCGCACCCGCTCGAGCATGGACGAAGGGGCGAGATCGTTGAGCCGAGCGAGCTCCACGTTGGTCATGCGCCCCTGCTTTTGAAGGTGTGCAATGATATTGCGATCAATGGCATCCATGGTGGCTCCTTGTGCACGCGCTGCCTTGGGGCAGGGGCATCGACGTGGCTCCGCTTTCGTTCCCGGCTTAAGAGAAAATACCCTCTATCCAAGGGGAATTATGAAGGGCCGACGCCTTGAAATCAAAAATGGTTTTAATTTACCACCTGGAATGAAACCTTGTCTTCGAGCTGATAACTTTCATCAAAAAACAGTCGGGCTTCGTAGCTCCCTGCGCTCAGGCCCAGGAATTCCACGCTGCCCTCGACCTTCCCGTCAGTGTAAAAAAAGTGCAGGTACTCCTCATTGGGGCTCCCTGTTGCGAACAATCCGATCCAGTCCTTGGGGGCTCCGGGCAAGTCCCCGTACTGGACGACGATTGCCTCGTTTACCGCGTATTGCTCTTTGGACATGCGGAGGTAACGGCCATTTGGACAGAGAACTCCATCCGAGCACAGTTCGGTTCCATCCCCGTCTTGAGGGGCAAACGACGTGGTGCAGGAGCAAAGAAGAGGGAAGCTCGCGATGAGGAGAAGTCGAAATGCTTGACCCATAAATCGACCCTTCTTTCTCCGCAGTGAAGGCTTCGGAACGAGAGATGGTCTCGTCTCGCCCACCTATCATTTTAGCACCGCCGGGCCGTTCTTCGGTTCGGGCTGCTTTTTTTTCATCGAAGGCGCGCAATACCCTTGGCGAAGTCGAGGCGGGCGATTGACAGGAAGCAGGCCTCACGACTAGCTTGCTCCCGTCCCGAAATGGGAGTTTTCCGGCGTCCTTCGGAAAGGCGAGGACTGTTTGAGTTGGATAATTCGATGTCCGAGTTCCGCAGACTTGGAGAAGGATGCCGGAAAACAGG
>JALOQD010000276.1 GCA_025453525.1 Myxococcota bacterium | reverse complement strand
CAGCTCGGCGCTGACTAGATCAAAGGTCTCCGCCACTTCTATTCTCACTTTCTTCCCCCCCGCCAGCCCTAGCCCCGCTGTCGCTCTGTGCGTCGAGCACACTGATTCTCTCAAACCTACCCATTCCCCTCCCTCGCCGCCATCTCATCCAACAGCGGCCAACTCCACACAACCCCATTGCTCGGCGCGTGGTAACAAACCAACCGATACCCGAGCTCCTCCTCGGCTTCCTTGATCCGCCGCTCGTGCTCCTCGGACAGGATGGGCACCTCGGCCTGCTCGGGCTGGATCGGCGCGCTGTCGTCGTCTGCGAGGCGGTCGAGGAGCTCATGGCCGTGGACGACGTTGTCCTCCTCCACGTCGCAGGCGATGATGTCATAGCCGATCTCCTCCTCGAGCAGGCTGAAGTAGACCTCGACATCGATGCCGAACTCGCCGCCGCCCAGCGGGATCTCCCACGGCTGTCTGTTGGGGGCATTCCAGGGTTCTATCTTCTTGCGTGCCATGAGGTTCCTTTCTGTCGCGCTCCTATAACCTGCGTAGGCCGGCCTTGGGACAGGCTCTGTCGCAGGGCTTCAGGTTCTCCATCATTGCCGAGAGCGTCCCTCTCGTCGTACCGTGGGTCTATCAAACCATCCGCCAAGGACGACCAGTATGAGCAACTTGATTCTCTTCGAAGAAAAACGCGTGCGTCGGGTGTGGGACGAAGAGTCGAAGCGCTGGGCCTTCGCCATCGTCGATGTCCTGGAAATACTAACGGACAGCGTCGACCCTCATGCCTATTGGCGAAAGCTGAAAGAGCGCCTTAAAAAAGAGGGAAATGAAACCGTGACAAGCTGTCACGCTTTCAAAATGACCGCAGCGGACGGAAAACAACGGCTGACCGATGCCGCCGATGCCGAGCAACTGCTTCGCCTCATCCAGTCCGTTCCCTCGCCCAAGGCCGAGCCGTTCAAGCGCTGGCTCGCAAAGGTTGGGTACGAACGGCTGCAGGAGATAGAGAACCCCGAGCTCGCCTCCCAGCGGACACGGGAAATCTACCGCCAAAAGGGCTACTCCGACGCCTGGATCGAAAAGCGGATGCGCGGCATCGCGGTGCGCGACGAGCTCACCGACGAGTGGAAGAAGCGCGGGGTCAAAGAGCAGCTCGAATACGCCATTCTCACCGCCGAGATCAGCAAGGCCACCTTTGGCATGACGCCAACGGAGTACCGCGACCACAAGGCGTTGACCCAGCCCGGGGACAACCTCCGCGACCACATGACCGACCTGGAGCTGATCTTCACGATGCTCGGCGAAGCCTCCACCACGGAGATCGCTCGCAACACCGACGCCCGGGGTTTTCCACGAACGACGCAGCCCAACCCCAAATCCCGCCGCATCCTCTACCAAACCGAGCACAGGCGCACATGCCTCCAGTGCCGGTTCGCAAACGAGATGCCGCTGATTTCGGATCTCTTTAGGACTGGTGGTGACATTTTCCCCTTGGGCGCGTCGTTCCACTAGTGCGCCGTGTTGTACGCTTTGCCATCGGCCGCAGTTATTCGAAAATTTCGAACAACTGAATCCTCGGCCAGCTCATGGTCGGCGAAAACCTTTTTGCTTGCTCAGAAAAAGAACCTCGGAAAATGCCCCTCGGCTGCAACGCGGGATGCCTTACTCCAGGCTTTCGTGAGGGCATTCCCGCTGCGCGCCGGTGGCATTTTCATTCTCATTGTTGGTCACAGCAGCGGCCATGAGCGTTTGCTCAATTTTTTAATGCTCACGAGTACTTTAGTTCCGAGCTGTCGCGGCCTTGGGCGCGGGGCACAGTGTCAAACCCGGCGACGTGGGCCTGAAAGCCCTCTCCAGCATCGGCCGCGAGCATATCGAAACGCTTGCCCTTGTCGAGCATTCCGACCGTTCGAGGGACTGGGGCGAAGTCCTTGCGGTGACCGTTATCTTCACTCCCCCTTCTTCATAATCCATTCGCTCCGCGGCGGCGGCCACTTTCCCTGCTCCTTGAGCCGGTAGTAGAGCCGGGCCATGCCGGGCTGATCGCTGGCCACGTCGTCGGCCTCCCACAGAAGCCGCAGCAGCGTCTCGCGGCACTTGATGGGAATTGCGTTAGAAAAGACGATGAGCTCGCCGGAGTGCACCACCGCCTTGGCCTTGCCGCGGTGCTTGACCGTGGCCCGCATCGCGACGGTCAGGTACGGCTCGGTGTCGTTCGGGTACTTGAGGGGCTCGAGGACAGCCTGGAAGTGCGCGGTCCAGTCGTCGCACAGGGCTGCCTCTACGCCGTCCTTGTGGAGCTTGGCAAAGGTGAAGACTCGTTTGGCCATGGGGCCGCAGTCCTTTCTGGGGGCAAGGGCGCCCCGTGGGTCATGCAGCAAAGATACGCAGCGGCTGGGACAGGCGGTGTCGCAGGTCGGGCCGCTCGCCGACCGACTCGCTCTATTCGATGAATTCGCCCTTGGAAAACACGTACAGCCGATGCCGCGCTCGAGACGCTGCTACATACCGAGCCGTGCGGTCGGCTCGCGGGTCGTCGGGCACGAGGTCGAGGAGAATGATCACGTCGGCCTCGAGGCCCTTGAACGCTCCGATGCTCGAGACGAGGAGCTTGCCGCGGCGGTCGGCGAGATTCGTCGTAAGTGCGACGCCCGCGAGGCTGTGGACCCCGGCGAGGGATGAGTGGGCCTTGGTGTGGGGACAGAGGAGGGCGATCTGTTCTGGGTCCACCTCGCCCTTGCGCAGCTCAGTCACGAGGGCCTCGAGGCGTCGGACGAGGGTCGCGGGGCTCGGTTGTTCGCTGACCACGGGCGGCTCTCCCTCGGGCGCGCGGGGTGATGGGGTCGTCGAAAGCTTGCCGAGCTCAGCGCTCACCGCGGCAAGGGCCTTGGTCTGGCGCAGGTTGCGCTTGAGCTCGAACCGCCGCAGGTCCGGCAGCTTGCTGCCGCGGCAAAAGAGATCTTGCGCCGGATCGCCGAGCACGAGGAGCGGCGCGTTTTCTTTGTCCTCGAGGAGCTCGAGGAGCACGTCCCACCACGGCTCGGCAAAGTCCTGGGCCTCGTCCACCACGAGCGCTGTATAACGCGGGAGCTTTCCCTCGGAGATCGCGGCAAGGAGCAGGAACGGCGCCTCGTCGAGCCAGAACGCCGCTTGGGCCTCGCGATCCGCGGGCACGGGCAAGGTCTCGCCAGTGCGCTGGAGGTGGGCGCGAAAGCACAGACGGTGAAACGTGGTGGCGTCGATGGAGCCAGGTCCGTCATCGCTGTCGCACAGGAACGAGAGGTGATCGCCGAGGCCCTTGTTGAAGCACAGGAGCAGCACTCGATGCCCTTGTCGCGCGAGCTCTTGGCTCGCCGTGAGCGCCAGCAGGGTCTTGCCCGTGCCAGCGCCGCCCTCGACCGCGTAACGCGGGGTCGTGAGCAGCCCGTCGAGGACCATGCCCTGCTCCTGCGTGAGGGACACGAGCAGGCGCTCTTCGGCCCGCAGCACGCCGCCCAGGCTCTCGCACAGATTCAGGGAAGGGTGCAGGATCTGGCGCCGGAATTTGCGGAACAACGGCTCGGGCAAGGGCTCGGGCCGATGGCCGCTGCGGCCGAACAGGGAGAGGACTTTGAGCAGCCGCGGCTCGAGGTCCGCGAGGCAGCGCGAGTCGAGCAGTTGCTCCTTCGCCACACCCATGGGCAAGGGCAGGGCGCCCAGGTCACTTAAGGGAAAGACCACGGCGTGGCCGTGCACAAACGGAAAGTGCCGCGCATTGGGCTGGAGTTGCTTCACCCGCGGCTTGAGGCGTGCAACGAGCTCGTGCATGGCCGTTCGCGCCTGGTCGAACGGATCTCCGCTCGGCTCTTCGACGCAGCCGACTTGTCGCACCCAAGAGCCGTCGCCTTTGCGGCGCACGCCCCGGCCCTTGCACTCGAGCACGAGCAAGCCGTGCAGCCTGTGCACGAGCACGAAGTCCGCCTCCCGCTCGCGGCCCGCGTCTTCGTCGAGGACCACGAGCCGGTGATACACGAACCAGCCCTCGGGCAGCTGCAGGCGCAGCGCCTCGAACAGCGCCCGCTCAGCCAAGGCGCCAGGCCCGTGGTCCGGTGGCTCGGGGGGATGGAAGAACGCGCCTGGAGTGGTCATGAGAATTAGGGTAGCACGGACCGAGTCACCGTGAGCCGGTCGATTGTCCCTTCCGTGACGCACCTGTGCGATGGTGTTATGGTATTCATGTCATGACGCTCCACGGCATAGAGTTCCCGCTCGATCGCATTGCGCGATTCTGCCAAACCAGTGGCATCAAGCGCTTCGCCCTGTTCGGCTCCATCTTGCGGGACGACTTTGGACCAGAGAGCGACATCGATGTGCTCGTGGAGTTCTATCCAGGGGTAAAGGTCGGGCTCTCCTTGTTCCGTCTGCAAGATGAGCTGTCGGCGATGCTCGGCCGACGCGTCGATCTCAACACCGTGGGGTTTCTGAGCCCCCACTTCCGAGACGAAGTCCTCGAGAAAGCCGAACCGGTCTATGTCGCGGCATGACGATCGCGTCTGCGTGGCGCAGATGATCTCCCATGTTGAGGAGGCCGTGGCCTTGATGCAAGGTCGCAAAATCGAGGAACTGGACCGCGATCGACTGTTGTTTCTCGCCACCCTCAAGCTCGTGGAGATTGTCGGAGAAGCCGCCAATCGCGTTTCTGACTCATTTCAAACCAGCCATCCCGAAATTCCCTGGAGAGAGATCATCGGCACGAGAAACCGATTGGTGCACGGCTACGACGCAGTCGACAATGCCGTGCTGTTCATCATCTCGACAGAGGACTTTCCGGCCTTGCTCGCTGCGCTGAAAGCGCTCCCGTGACGCCTGGCGTTAAGACCTGCGCCACAGTCATTGACCCGAAAGCGGTTCGCCCCACACCCCCGCCTTCGCGTCCCTAGCCTCTGCCTCTGGGTTCTCGAACTCCCCCGCAAGCCTGCCTTTGCCGTCCTATGGTCTGTGCATTTGGAACCTCATGTCTATCCGCGCAGCACCTTCCGGGCGCTGCGCAAGACTAATGCACAATCCCTCCCGGCGCAGTCGCAAGCAGCGTGTTCCTGGTCTCGAAGCGCATCCCGTCACCACCGAACCGATCGACGAACCGCGTGATCGCCCGCCAGCCCACTGGGCAGTAGGTGTGAAACGCCACCTCGGTCTCGCCGGGGTTCTGCGATACGCAAGGTTCCAAATTCACCGGAAAGCGAGCCCGGCGTCTCCAACCAGGGCGCAAGCCTGCGTCCTCATACGGTTTTGCTTTTTTGGACTTTGACGCGATCGGGTCTGCGAACAGCACGTGGTGATCGAGCCACTCACCCCCGTGCCAGAACGCGCCGATGGCTTCTACGTCTCGGGAAAAGAACGAAGCCATGAGATACGACTCCGGCGAACCGTCGCCGTCGATGACGGTCATGAAGTCCACTACGCTGCCCTCAGGACAGGGTTGTGCCCAGTGGGGATCTCGCTTCTCGAAGGGTAGCACGTCGTAGGGCTCGGGCAGCGAGGCTGACTTGGGCCAGGCAAACACGAGGCAGTGCCCATTGCCGCGCTCGTAGTGTTGGTAGGCTTTGAGCACCCAGCCGCTTTTCATTTTCAAGGTAGGGTAATGACGCAGCAGCTTCATCGGGTCTGGCGCGAGCGACGTCCAGCCGCTGCCCATCGGAAGCGTCTTGACACGGCTGCGCAACTTCTCTTCGGCCGGGCCTTTGATGGTTCGACGCGGCAGGAGCTTGAGGAAGGTCGGCTCGTCGAAGAACGTGGTCATGGGGTTCCTCCTTGCCTCTTCAGTTTGGCGCTCGGATCGGTCAATCTCTGTCCTAGGCCTGATTCCATGAGAACAATTCGACCTCAAGCCTCGTCTTTGAGGTTATGATCCTTGAGTCGAGAAAGGAGCCCCTCATGTCCAGTGCCCATGTCAAAGGCCTGTCGCTCCTCCTTTTCCTTGTTGCTCTCCCCATTCACGCCGAGGCGGCATGCCCCCTCGAGCTCCGCGGCTCAAGCGGCTCCCTCGTCGCCAGAGTCAGCGCCGACGGAGATGTGCGAGGCAGCAGCGGCTCCCTAGTAGCCCGTATCAAAGGCGGCGAGGTCCGCGGTAGCAACGGTTCGCTCATCGGACGCTACGACGCGAGCGGCGACCTTCGCGGCGCTTCTGGAGCGCTCGTGGGTCGAGTGAGCAGCGACGGCGAGGTGCGGGGCAGCAGCGGCTCGCTCGTCTACCGGATCAGCGCCGACGGGGAGGTGAGAAATTCAAATGGCTCTCTCGCCTACCGGGTCGCGGGATACTCCCCTGGCTGCGCGAGAGTAGTAGCGGCGTGGTTGATGCTCGTGGCTTGACTCTGCTCCCGGACTCTCTTCCTTGTTGGACAATTCTTATTTCCAATGTAATAATTGCCAACCATGTGGATCAAAAGGACTATTTCTGAGAAAATCCTGGGCGTCTCCGCTCATTTTCCCGCGGTTGTGCTGACCGGCGCGCGCCAAACCGGCAAGACGTCGCTTCTTGGGCGGCTCTTTCCGCAGCATGCGTATGTCGCCCTCGACATCCCGAGCCTGGCGGCCATGGCCGAGAAAGAGCCGAGTGCCTTTCTCGATCGCTACCCCGCGCCGGTGCTCATCGACGAAGTTCAGTACGCGCCCGGGCTGTTTCGCCATTTGAAGTCGGCCATCGACGGCGCGCGCCACGAGATGGGTCGTTACATCCTCACCGGCTCGCAGAAGTTTCCGCTGATGAAGGAGGTAGCCGAGAGCCTCGCCGGCAGATGCGCGATCCTCGAGCTCGAGACATTGTCCGCGCGCGAGATTGCCGCGGCCGACGCCTCGGTTTCGGGGACGAACGCGCTCGCGGCGCTCATCGTCCGCGGCGGCTTCCCCGAGATGTGGAGGGACCAGGACATCCCCACCGACGTCTACTTCAGCTCGTACCTCGCCACCTACCTCGAGCGGGATGTGCGGCAGATCGTCAATGTCGCGAGCCTACGGGACTTCGAGCGCTGCGTTCGCGCCTGCGCGGCTCGCAGCGGGCAGATCCTCAACAAGTCGGAGCTGGCCCGGGAGGTGGGCGTCAGCCTCACGGCCATCACGTCGTGGCTCAACGTGCTGGAAGCGTCCAACCAGATATCGTTCCTCGAGCCCTGGTTTTCCAACCTGGGCAAGAGGCTCGTCAAGTCGCCCAAGCTCTACTTCAGCGACACCGGCCTGTTGTGCTACCTGCTCGGCATCACGCCGCAGACACTGGCGACGAGCCCATTCGTGGGCGCGATCTTCGAGACCTTTGTGTTCTCTGAATTGCGCAAGGCAGCTCGCCTGTCGCCGCGGCCGGTCAGCCTGTGGTTCTACCGGGACAAGCAGCAGCTCGAGGTCGATTTCCTCGTGCTCGGCGGCGGACAGGGACAGCTCGTGGAGTGCAAATGGACCGAGCACCCCGACGACTCGGACACCAAGAACCTGCGTCGCGTGGCCCGCATCGTCGAGGACAAGAAGTACCCGGACTTCGCCCGCACCTCCTCGTTCGTCGTGGCGCGGCCGCACAACGAGTATCTCATCGACGAGCAGGTGAGAGCCGTGAGCGTGCTCGGGATGCCAGGCGCTCTGGACCTCGTGCCCTAAAGCCGCAGTTCGGCGATGGAGCGATCGAGAACGATGCCCAGCGAGTCGGCGTGCCCCTACTCATACACCCGCCGCATCTTCCCAATCTCCGCCTTCACCTTCTCCCGCAGTCCCTCTGGCGCCAGCACCTCCACATACGGCCCGAAGCCCAGGACGAAGTTGACGATCTCGTAGTCGCGGCTATCGCCGGCCGGGACCTCGAGGGTCATGCGCAGACGGCCGTCTTCCATGGTCTCGAAGGTCTGGCTGTGGTGGTAGCGGCGCTGGCCGATGAACCGCAGGGACTTGGGGTCGAACGCGAGCTCGACTTTGGTGGG
>JALOQD010000029.1 GCA_025453525.1 Myxococcota bacterium | reverse complement strand
ACGCTTCCGCCGCGAGCACCGCTATGTTGACCTTGGTTCCGGGGCTACGCTGAAGAGGGACATCCTGACCATAAGATCAGTCCGCAGATCCCCTGGCCAATTTTCGGCTCGTAAGCGGGTCGTTGGATATTTTCGACCCCAAGTCCGCACAGCCTTGGGATGAACGCGGTGGAATTGTGACAACAAAACGTCAATCGCGACAGTTCGCTGTCACGATACCAAAATTGTGACATGTTTGCTGTCGCGATACTGCGTAACCGCGCGCCTGCCTCAAAGGCGCTCGAGCTCGCCCAAAAGTGGACCCAAGGGCATATTCCCGCCGAACACAGAGCGCGTTTCATCGCAACGGTCGAAGCAAAGCTGGTGGGCATTCACGAAGGGAACTTCGCACGCTATGCGGTCACGCTGGCTCAATACGAAGCCTGGCTGGCCGCCGACGATGACGACGTGAGCGATTGAAGATATTCGGGTAGCGACGACCGTACGGCGCAAGCTTGCGCGGTCCCAGATTGACCCGAAAGTCCAAAACCTTGAGGCTTCTGCTGACGCTATCCGAGGGTCATGGTAAAAGAAGTGACTGATTCGTCGTATTTATGGAGGTGAGAGCGCATGCCTCGTTTTTTCAACACCGCCGGACCGTGCCTCGCGGAAGACCATTACATGCTGCCGCCCGAGCAACGCCTCGGCGAGGTGCGAGACCTGATCGCCGCCAAGGCCTTCTTCGTCATTCATGCCCCGCGCCAGAGCGGAAAGACCACGTTCCTGCGCAACCTGTCTCGCTCGCTCACCGCAGAAGGTGCGTACGCGGCCCTCACCGTGTCCCTCGAGACCTTCACCATCCCCTTCGTGGATCGCTCCATACCGCAGCTACTGCGCCGTATCGCTCAAGACGCCGCGGTGTTTCTCCCAAAGGAGTTGCTTCCGCCCAACCCCGCCGCGTACGACGACCGGCCCCTCGGCGGGCTCAAGGACATGCTCAGCGACTGGGCGCGCACCATCGACCGGCCGCTCGTGGTCCTGTTCGACGAGGTCGACTCCGTGCCAGGAGAGACCCTCCTGTCCATCCTGCGCCAGCTCCGCGATGGCTATTGCACTCGCCCCGGGCCGTTTCCCCAGAGCGTTGCCCTCGTGGGCATGAAGGACGTTCGCGACTACAAGATTCAACTCCGCGACGAGAGCCAGTCCCTGGGCACAGCCAGCCCGTTCAACATCAAGACCCGCTCGCTGACCCTCGCGAGCTTTACGCAGGAGGAAATGCGAGAGCTCCTCGAGCAGCACACCGCGCAGACTGGCCAGCGCTTTGCCGATGACGCCATCGCCGAAATTTTCGAGCAGTCTCAAGGTCAGCCCTGGCTCACCAATGCCCTGGCGGCCCAGCTCACCACCAGCTACGACGCCCTGGTCCGAGATCGCACCCACGTCGTCGAGCGACACCATGTGCTAGAGGCGAGTGAAATTCTCATCGAGAGGCGCGACACCCATCTCGACAGCCTGGTAGCGAGGCTTCAGGAAGAGCGCGTACGCAAGGTGGTCCAGCCGGTCCTCACCGGAGAGCTCGCCACAGACCCCACCTACGACGACGATTGGACCTATGTCCGCGACCTCGGCCTCGTCTCCATCCGAAACGGCGTGCGCGCCATCGCCAACCCCATCTACCAGGAGATCATCCCCAGGATCCTCACCCACCAGGTGCAAACCTCCATCGCCATGGACCCCAAGTGGTACGTGGCCAAGGACGGCGCCCTCGACATGCTCAAAGTCCTCGGCAAGTTCCTCGATTTCTGGAGGCGTCACGCCGAGGTTCTGTTGCGAGGCATGCCCTACCAAGAGGCAGCCCCCCACCTCGTGCTCATGGCCTGGCTCCAACGAGTCTGCAACGGGGGAGGCCACATCCATCGGGAGTTCGCCGTGGGAACCCTGCGGGCCGACCTGGTCGTCACCTTTGGCGGCCGCGACGACGTCATAGAAATCAAGCTCCAGAGAGACAAGCACACCTTGCCCGAGGGCCTCGAGCAGACCGTCTCCTACGCCAAACGCCTGGGACGAGATGTGGGCTACCTCGTCATTTTCGACCCCAGGTCGACTGTCCCCTGGGAAGAGCGCGGCGGCATCGAGGAGATCGAGGGCGATGGGGTGAAGGTCGTGGTGGTGAGAGGGTAGCCCTTGCCGCGCCGCGTCGTGGGACCGCTTAGCCACCTGCGATAAGACCATCGCGGTCTCACGGTTCTAAAAATCGTGACATAATCTTTGTCACAATATCAAAAATCGTGACAGGAAAGCTCAGCTCGCGACGCTTCCCGTCTTCCAGTGAGCCACTCGCTGTCCCTCAAACCATCGAGGAGCGCTTCAATCAAATTGCCCTCGTCGCTTCTCAAGATGGAGAACGCAAATCAAGGAAATCATCTCTCCCCCGGGAGAGGGCTGGGGTGAGGGCTCGTCAGCTACGGAATGAAAGTCTCATGTCTGGCACCCATTGCGTTACCCACCATTACGGCGTTGCTGGTCGAGCGCCACGGCGAACTGCCTACGCTCCGCGGCGAGCTTGGCGTCCGCGATGGTCGCGTGCCGAACACCGGGCTCGAGCTCTTGTGTGCTATCAGAAAGACCGAGCACCCAGTGGTGGTCAACGGCGGCGTTCGAGTCCTCCCAAACACAGAAGTCGCCGTGCTCCATGTCTTCCTCGCCGGGCTTGGCGTTGGGTCGGCGCGCCCACTTGACCTTGAACCGATCCGTCGCGGGCTCGTTACCAGCAGAGAGGTTGTCGACGACGGTCATGAGCCACGCTGCGAAGTCGTTCCAGAACAGCGAGCCTTTGAGGTCCCGCGGTGGCGCTGGCAGAGACGCAACGCGAAGTGTGTCATCCTCGGCAAGCACGAACGCATGGGCCTCGACGGACCTGACCGCGTCACTTCGGGACTCCATTTTGCGTGCGAGCTCGAGTGCCGCGGTCAGAAATGGGAGCACCGCTGACCATCTCACGAAGGCAGTCGGCATGGGCGCGAACTGATGCGCGAGCTGCTCCGCTCCTCCCTGTGGCAGGCGGAAGTGAAGCTGATTGCGGACCGGAAACGCGTGCAGCAAGCCCCCGAGCCTGAACGTCTCCAGTGTCTGGGCCACTGACCGCTTCATAAAACCCGTTTCAGCGGCGAGATCGGCCGCGCCGAAAGCGGCATCTGGGCGTGAGAGGAAGACCTGGACGATATCGGCTCGCGCGCCGACGCCGAGCACGGCACGAAGCCGCATCGCGAGTTGCGAGGGGCGCACGAAAGCTTGCAGATTCGAACGGCCACGCGGCACATGCCGGCGCGCGGTGGTGGGCGCGGGCCAGCGCAATGAGGAGCCTTGAGCCAACGTCGCGGCGAGCTCGCCGTAGTGGGCTCTCAGCTCGTCGTTGTCTTTGGGCAAGAGGTTCTTGAGTCGCGTGCCCGAGATGAGCTGGCCATAGCAGATGCACCAGTCCGTGACCTCGTCGCGCAGCCGCGGGTCCGCGTCGCCGAGACCGGCCGAAAAGAGGATGAGCGGCTCGGGATCGACGGCGCAGTCACCGTGGTGGTCGAGCTGTCCGGGCACGCCAAGCGCGGTCCACAGGCTCCAGGCGAGGTCAAGGAGTCGCTCCTCCAAGTTGTGGCTAAAGGTCGACATCGTCCTCGATCACCCCAAAGTGTGCGAGCGTCTGGCGCGACATCGTCAAGAACCCTTCTGACGGATCGTGCCCTCGCGCCCACCGCGCTGCCTCCAAGAGCTCCCGCAGGCTCGGCTGCAACCGCTGCAGGTCTCACAAGAGACGCCGCGTGACTCGAGCAGCTCGCCAAGGGTTGTCAGTGCCTGTCTGAAATCAGTCGATAACATGCGCATATCAGGCTATATAAGCGCTCATATCGAGCATGTAAAGCGCTCAGAACGACTTTTTTTCGTTCAGAACTCTACACCTGTGGTATGTCGTCCTCGAAAACCTGGTCGGTCTGGCGGGCGACACTTGGTGTTGCGCGACTGTCCGTTGGCCACGAGGTGCATGGCATGGCGCTCATCGAGAACTTGGAGCATGAGAACTGGCAAGAGTTTCTCCGGCGGGCGTTCGAGACGACCTTGGATGTCCTCGGGCGCGATCGATTCGGACGGGTGGGCAGCTCCGTGGATGACCTGCGGTCTTGGCTCACCTGCGGGGGCATGGGCAACGTCGTATCGCGCCTGCGCTCCCAAATGGAGATGGCCAGGTTCTCCGCTCAAAAGCAGAAGGCCGTCATCGATTTCGTGGAGCACCTCGCCCGCGAAAATCGGCGTAGGCTGCTCAGCCTGATGGCCTTGGGCATCGTGCCCGCTGTGCAAGAGGAGTGGCTCACACCTCAATCGCTGCGAGAATGAAAATAGGCCAGCCCGCAAGGGCTTGTGGCGACTCGCCACATCATTGCCGCGTTCTTTAGGTCGCGCTGTCCCGGGGTATAGACAAGTTGGAGATCCACTGGGAAGAGCGCGGCGGCATCGAGGAGGTCGAGGGCGATGGGGTGAAGGTCGTGGTGGTGAGGGGGTAAGACGAATCGATGGAGAGTTGCCGCTTCGCCTATTTAGCGTAGTCTTTATTCGAACGTGAATTTGTAAGACCCAGGGCACGCGGGAGCACGGCATGAGAATCCTCGTCATCGGCGCCAAGGGACAGCTCGGGAGCGACCTGCTCCCAGCCCTCGACGGTCACGAGGTCCTGGCCCCGACCCACGGCGAGCTCGACCTTGCTGATTCGCCGAAGCTCGCAGCCTATCTCGCGCATCACAAGCCCGCAGCCGTCGTCAACACCGCGGCGTTTCACGATGTGCCCAAATGCGAGCGCGAGCCGGACCAAGCCTTTGCCCTCAATGCGACGGCTCTGCGAGACCTCGGTCGCGCGTGTCGCGAGGTGAAAGCACGGCTCGTCCACATCAGCACCGATTATGTATTCGACGGAACGGCCGGGCGACCTTACACCGAGGAGGACTGCCCTGCCCCGCTCATGGTCTACGGCGCCTCCAAGCTCGCGGGCGAGCACCTGTGCCGCGCCGAATACGAAGACACTCTCGTGGTGCGCACCACGGGATTGTTCGGGCGAAATCCATGCCGCGCTAAGAGCGGCCATAGCTTTGTCACCACCATGCTGCGCCTCGGCGCGGAAAAAGGTGAAGTCTCCGTGGTCTGCGATCAGCGCTGCTGCCCGACCTACACGGTCGATCTCGCCCGGCAAATCGCTACACTGCTCGAGACCGAAGCGCCTGCGGGCCTGTATCACGCGGTGAATCCGCCGGGGATCTCGTGGGCGGAGCTCGCCCGTTTGACGTTTGCCCAGGCCGGGATGAACGTTGCGGTGAAAGACATATCTTCGGAGCAGCTCGCAGCGGGTTTGCGCCGACCTTTGGATTCCCGGCTGTCGTGTGACAAGCTCGAGCGCCTCGGTTTGAGCCGCATGCGACCCCTTGAAGAAACCTTGGCAGATTTCCTGCATGAGGTTCGCTAGCCATGGCGAGCATCAGCATCAAGGACACTGGGCTCAAGGCAGCGCTGTCGTACCCCAAATTCGAGAGACAACCCTATCGCGCTATCGTCATCGACAGCGAGTACCACTTGCAAAAAGAGGCCATCTCGACCTTGCCCAAGCTCGGTTGCGAGGTCTTTACTCTCAAGACCCATAAAGACCAGCCCGTGGGCGATTGGGTCCGCAGCCTGCTCACAGCGCTCGTGACGCACAAGCCGGACTTCATCTTCACGGTCAATCACTTTGGCTTCGACGATGGCGGCCAGATCGGAGACCTGCTCGAGCAGCTCGAGATGCCCGTGGCCGTGTGGTACGTGGACAGCCCCTTGTTCATCCTCAAGCAGGCGAGCTTCCCAGCGCCCAACGTCACTAGACTGTTTTTGTGGGAGCGCACCCTAGAACCGGTGATGCGAAAAAAAGGCGCCAAGCACGTCCACTACCTGCCGCTCGCCACAGACCCGGCCAAGTTCGAGCTCGCGCAGCGGCCCAAGATAGACAAGCCGATCACCTTTGTCGGCGACTCCATGGCCCATGCCCAGCGCAAGGCGAAAAAGAACCTGAGCAAGCAAGGCAAGGCCTTGGCTGAAGAGCTCGCGCAGAAGATGGTCGAGGGGACAAGATTCGACACCCTGCTCGACACCGTCGGCCCCATAAAACCGCCCCCAGGAGACGACGTCTGGGACATCTGGGAGCTCGCTACCTGGACCGCCACAGCGAAAAAGCGCCTGCAAATCGTAAGAGCCTTGGCAGGATCGGACCTGCATCTCTACGGAGACGACGGCTGGAAGACCCTGGTTCCGAACGCCAAGCACCACGGCCCAGTCAACTACGGACAGGATCTGGCGAAGGTCTATGCGTCATCAGCGATTGTCCTTAATGCCACGAGCTGCCAGATGCCCACGGCGGTCAATCAAAGAGTGTTCGACGTGCCCGTGGCCGGAGGGTTCGTGCTCAGCGACGCGCAGCCGGATATGTTTGAGTTGTTCAAGGTGGGCGAGGAGGCGGTGGTTTATGAGGGGGTGGAGGAGTTGCGATGGCAGGTTGGGCACTGGAAGGAACATTTGGAGGAAACGCGCGACGTCGTCGCCATTGCTCGCAAGCGAGTCTCTTCCTTCCACACCTATCAGCAACGCTTCGACTCTATTGCCGAAGAGCTTAAAGGACGGGCAAGAAGGATGATCTGACATGAAAAGTTCCTTTTCGTTGCGCCAATTTGGCGAGCGGGTCTACTGCACCACGCCAGCAAAGCCGGACGCACTCCTGTTTCGAAACTTCGATGCCTCCCCTCGGGCTAGGTTGTTGTCGATTGTGCCCGGCTATTTCTTGGTCTCGCAAATTATCGCGCAATGGAACACAGGTCCGATTTCTGTAAATAAAATTGCTTTTCAAGGCGCGAGGAAGAAGCGTGTTAAGGTCATGAGTGTTCAACAGCGCGTTTGGACCGCTCCGGCTATCGAGCCTTGCATCGGAAGGGCGCGAACTCGGAAGGACAACTGGAGATGATGCCGCCTAGCAAACCTCGGCAGTTGAAGCTCAACCTAGGCTGCGGTGGCGATGCCCGTTCCGGGTACATCAATCTCGACACCCGTCCCGTCCCAGGCATCAACGCATACTGCGACGTGCGCTCTCTTCCTTTTATGGATGGTATGGTCCAGGAAATCTTGGCGCATGATATTCTGGAGCACTTTCCCTTTCGCGAAGTCTCCGGCCTCCTCAAGGAATGGTGCCGCGTACTCTCTCCCAACGGCTTCATCGAAATTCGCGTACCAAACCTCGAAGGTCTTCTCGAGCTCTACTACGAGCGACCGGTTGGTTGGCGCCGAGAGGATTCAACAATCGTCGACCCTATCGTGGAGCGCCTCTATGGAGGCCAAGACTACGCCGGCAACTTTCATTTCATAGTCTTTGACCGAACTTCTTTGCGGACGATCCTTGAGAATTGCGGTTTTTTTGTGCTCGAAGTCACCGATGACGGCGTCGATAAATCCAACCTACTCGCAAAAGCCGTCCCCTCGGTTTCCCGTGATCTGTTTTCCGTCTCTGACATTGATATGGACGACCAGGGAATTCCGAGTTTGGACATCCGCGAACGCTTTGGCGATCTGAGACTCACATGGGAGGGACCTTGCCTTGGATTCAGCGGGTACGCCTCCGCCGCGCGCGAATATCTCGCCGGCCTTGCCGAGATAGGAGTTCGGATCAACGCTAAGCCCATCTGGGGTGACTGCAAAGTGATGAACGCAGACTCCGCCTCACAGCAAACCGGAGGGGTCGTAGCTCGCGCGCTGTTCAATGGCAGTATCGAAGATGTCTGCGTCTTCTCCCCAGCGGACGAAGCGACGGTTCGCAGTATCTGCGAAATGTCTTGCCTTCCCTTTGGTGGAGTCCATGTTCTCCATCACCCACCAACGGCTCCCGACGGTCGCAACTTCATCGAGCAGTTCAGACGCGTCAATCCCGGTATGAGCGCTTATGTGTCATACACGACTTTTGAAACCGATAGGATCCCAGACGACTGGGTCGAACCCCTCAACACGATGGACGAAATCTGGGTCCCGAGTCGCTTCAATGCTCATGCCTTCGCGTGTGCAGGCGTAGACAGCAGCAAAATCCACGTCATCCCTCACGGGGTCGATGTGTCGCGCTACCGTCCGGAATCAACAACGCCCCTTCCCTACGCCCCAAACGCGGAATTTAGATTTTTGTCGGTTTTCGAATGGACCACGCGCAAGGGTTGGGACGTACTAGTCCGTGCCTACCTAGAAGAATTCGACCAAAAGGAAAAGACCTGTCTCCTTATCCGCTCCTATTTGGGGGGCGGGGTCATTGGGCCGAACAGAATCCCTATCGAGGAGCAGCTCTCATCATACATATCGACACTTGGATACTCCTCCAACGAGATTCCGTCTATCGAGCTCATCAAGGAAATGATCCCCACCGACGACATGCCGCGACTCTATAAAACAGGCGATGTCTTTGTGCTGCCGACGCGGGGGGAAGGTTGGGGCATGCCCTTGTGCGAAAGCATGCTCATGGAGATCCCAGTCATTGCCACGAGGTGGGGCGGCAACCTCGAGTTTATGAACGACGACAACTCGTATCTTATCGATGTTACGCGCCTAGACAATGTCCCCGACGAACAAATCCGCGACAACCCGTCCTACGCCGGCCACAAGTGGGCTGAGCCTTCTCTCGCTCACACAAAAAAACTCATGCGGCATGTCTTTGAAAATAGAAAAGAGGCTGCAGAGAAAGGACGCAGAGGTCGCCGCCACATCATCGACAACTTCACAAGGACGCACGCGGCACTCGCCATCGCGAAACGCCTCGAGAGCATCTCCCTCGCTTCGCAGCTTTCACCCCCTCGTGACACGCCCTTACCAA
This sequence comes from Myxococcota bacterium, assembly GCA_025453525.1. GTDB lineage: Bacteria > Myxococcota_A > Polyangia > JAAYKL01 > JAAYKL01 > JALOQD01. The sequence continues at coordinate 35,077 of JALOQD010000029.1, read as the reverse complement.
AGCGGCAGCCCAGAGTTCTCTTCCAGGGGCGAGAAAACGCCTTCGTCCTTCCAGGGGGAGACACGGAGGTCATGATCCGACTTAAAAAAGAACTTGAAGACGTAGACCTTATCGTCGACTTCAGCTGTGACTGCCAAACCGACCTATCCTTCTATGACTTCATTCATATTTTCAATCATTTTGAACTTTATGCCTTGAACGCTGCAAAACAGCGCAAGCCCTATTTCATTACACCAATGCATGAAGATACTTCTCGCTACTCGCAAAAAGCAATTGACGTAGTCAATGCCTTCCGCGAGTTTTTCACTTCGCACAATCGTTCTCGCCTTGAGTCTCGCCTCGTTTCGATTGGGTCGCACTCCGCATGCACTGTCCCAGTTCTCGCGGACTTCACCTACCAAGGAGCCGAGACGATTTTTGTAAGCGGCAATGCCGAAGCTTCCACGATTCGTTCGTCCTATTCGACCATCGCGCCCATTGTCAACCTGCCGCTCGGTTTCACACGTCCCAAAGACGCCTCTGCTATTGGACCGGACCTATTTATAAACACCTACGGCCTACGCAACTTTGTTCTCTGCGTCGGAAGACTAGAGAGCCGTAAAAACCAGCTCATGCTCCTATACGCACTCAAGGAAGACGACGTCCCTCTCGTTTTTGTTAACAGCCCCTCTCCCCAACCCGAGTATGAACAGATGTGTGCCTCTTTTGTCCGTAAGGGAAAAACGCTCATTACAGGGCGCCTCTCGGAAGAACTGCTCCTATCCGCTTACGCCGCAGCGAAGGTACACGCCCTACCCAGCTGGTATGAACTTCCAGGTCTCGTAACCCTGGAAGCCGCCTGGCAAGGTTGCAACATTGTCGCGAGCGACTGGGGAACCATTCGGGACTATCTCGGCGAATCGGTTGAATATTGCGATCCTTCCGATCCATCCTCCATTCGCAAAGCTGTCCTCAACTCACTGCTCCGCCCAAAACAGACGAACCTTCGCGATCTCGTCGATTCTTTTTCTTGGCACAAGGAGGCGGATAGCCTCAAAAGAAACTACTCCGAGTCTCTCGCGAGACTCCCATCTCCGGAAAAAGCTGCGCACTTTGAGCGTCTAGCACAGCAAGCGACTGCGATTCTCGATCGCCAGAAAACAATGGGCGAGGCTTTCGCTGTCGTTGACAAGAATCCAGATCGTGCGATTGCACTTGTCGAACCGATCTACTCTCCCACAGATCCGATGATGCAAGCAATACTCGGGACAGCCCTTCTGCGAAAGGGCGAACTTGATGAATCCGAGCGTTATTTAAGACTGGCGACAGATCTTCACCCCGGCATCAATCCACGGTTTTGCCTCTTCCTATGCCTTCTGCTCCAACGCCGTGGCTTATTGGAAGACCTGTATCACGTTTCTTCTAGGTGTCTGGAAGCGCACCCGTTCCTTTCTCCTGAGGTTCGCAGCCTTCTGCTCGAGTATCACGCAAAGGGTAGGATCGCTCCTACGTCTCGTTTACCTTCGCTGGTGATGTCTCAGAAGTCCCGACACAAAAAAAAGGGATCAAATAAATGAAAGACCAAGCCTTAAATCTGATGTGCTGCCCGAGATGTCATTCCTTTCTGACCCTCCTGGAGCCCGTTCAAAGAGACTGCTGGGAGATCTGCGAAGGCGCACTGAAATGTGATAAATGCGACAGCCGCTATGAAATCCAAGATGGAATGGTCAATATGCTCGGAGCCTCTCCTGACTGCGAAGGCGTCCAAAAGGAAGCGGCCGGATGGGAAGCAAAACTCTCCAAGCTCGGCCTCGGCGATGACCATTTCGATGAGCTCCCCGCGCCCTCGCGCGTCTTCGACATTTCTTCTGGCGGCTTCGACGAGAATCGATGCTGGAAAATCGAACAGCGAGTGTTGTCCTGGAACATGGACCTCATTTCGGAGATGTTGCTAAACAAGGACCATCCCGTCCTCCTCGACCTCGGCACGCAAACCGGGTGGACCACAAAACACTTTTCATTGAATCTCCCCAACATAAAAGCGATATCCAACGACATCGTGCGTTCAAATAAATACGGGTTAGGCCTCGCGAAGCGTGTCTTCTTCGAGCGATACCATGTTTATTTCGAAAGGATCATCGCAGACGCCGAGACCCAGTTCCTAGCCCCCTCCTCCGTCGACCTCATCTATTCAAGCATGACACTCCACCACTACGCCAACTTGCAGAGAGCCCTCGACAGCCTTTCTACAATCATCAAGGACGAAGGCGTCTTCTGCTCCGTCGAACCTATTGTCAATTTCAGTGTGGATCAACAAGTCAATACCGTGGAAACCGAAGATCGCATCAACCATTCGATCCGAAAATCGAGCTACCATTTTACGGACTTTTACGAAATGTTCCACAGTGCGGGATTCGCCCATATCAAGATGTTTCCCTACTTTCTCATCGACCCGACAGCCATACCCGATTCCTTTGATAAAAACCTGATACGCTCGCACTACCCGATGCCTCAAAAATACGATGGACAGGACAACCCCCCATTTGCACCTTTCTACCATGCCATGGCCTCCTTCCAATTTAAGTCCTTTTCCTTCCCGTTTTATGTTTTGATTTACGCTTCAAAGGCAAAGAACCTCGACTTTCTTGACGATCAATTTTTCTCCAAGCCAATCCGAGAGGCGAGAATCGAACGCTCAAAACGCTATCCCTTCGGCCGAAACGACAAATCCGTCGATGCCCGCCCCACTTGCCGTGTGACACCTAAACAGAGCGAAGCACTCAAACCATGCGACTCCGATAAGCCCTGGTTGAAGACCTTCGACTTAACTTTAACCAACGCGAGCAACGTTAATATCGATGAACTCTCACTGGACATTTACCCTAAAGACGCTCCAGCTCATCCCGACAGGCACTTCGGCTACTGGAACAAGAAACTTTCCATTCCGATAGGTGAGAAGCGAGAAATCCATGTCCTCCTGGACAGCGCTTCGAAGTCGGTTTTGATCAACGGCGAGCCTGCAGAATCCTCCTGGGTTGGCAATTTCTGTGAAACGACTCGCTACTCCATTCACTTCATTTCCTATTCGCACGGTACGAAAGTGGACTCGCACTCGGTCGAAGAGCCCCTTATGTGCACCACCAGTTACCCATTCTCCGATAGGCAGGACCACACTGGGGTTGACGTCGTTAATGTGTATGAATCCCACGCATTGCTCTCTGATCCGATATATGCACCGTACCTCTTCTATACGCCGTTGGGTAGCAACGGCACGGTGTTAAGCCGGCCCGTGATGGTGATTTGCGAGACAGTGAACATGTGCTGTAACGACTGCGTAATCTGCACGCGTGCGGTCATGCGCCGTCCAAAGGAGATCATGTCCCTCTCGACCTTCGAGAAGGTGCTCCGCGACTACAGCGCGATGGGCGGCGGCTTTCTATCGCTCACGCCTGTCGTCGGTGAGGTCTTTCTCGATCGCCGACTACGCGAGCGGCTCGAACTTATAGAGCGGTATCCGGCGATCCACTCGGTGAGCTTCACGACAAACGCGATCCCTTCTGATCTGCTTAGCGACGACGATCTCGCCGAAGTGATGGCCCGCGTCGCAAAAGTGCAGATTTCGATCTATGGTCTCGATCAGCAGGAGCATCTACACCTCACACGTCGCAATGACTTCGAGCGGGCAGTCCGCAGCATCCAACGGCTCGTGAGGCTTACGCGCGATCCGTCGCGTCTCAAAATCGGTTTCCGGGTTCTGGCGCCGAAGCCGGACGTGGTGTTCGAAGAATGGATGATGCGGCACATTGGGCGCGTACTGCCCTTTGGATCGGACCACGAGTATTGTGACTGGAACGGTGCGTCTAACCGCTACAACGGGGGCAATATCCACTGGCACCGTAAGGCTGTTGCTCCGACGCAGCAGTGTTTCTTTCCTATGATGGAATTGCAGGTCTACGCGAACGGCGACGTCTCCTTCTGCAAGCACCACGCGGACATTCCCGACGAGCACTACCTAGGAAACGTGCGGGAGTTATCCCTGAGCGACATTTTCAACAGCGAGAAGAACCGACGGCTGTGGAAATTCGACGAAAAGATCCCCGACGCCTGCACCGCTTGCATGCGAAGCACATACTGGTACCGAACCGAGTCTTTTTTTCGGGAACACGGGGTTCTCTTCTTCGAAAACCCGTTCTTGTTGATTGGAGCGTGAACGGCCATGAATGTGAAGTTTCCAGGATTTCTCGACGCGCGGCAGCAGACGCTGTTGGAGGCGTACTTGTCTCGGAGCCTCACCGTCGGCGCGCTTCCCGCCTGCCTGGTGATAGAGTCCACCAACCGCTGCAACCTCGAATGCATCATGTGTCCACGCGTCACTATGTCCCGTCGCACGGGCGCTATGGATCCCGCCCTGTTCCGCGACATCATCGATCAGGTGGCCTTCCACACCGAGTTCATCTATCTGCACTTCTTCGGAGAGCCACTTCTGAACGATCGACTCTTCGAGCTGATCGAATACGCATCGGGAAAGGGCATCACCGTGGCCATGTCGACAAACGCGACCCTCCTCGACATGGCGGCAACGGAGGCATTCATTGCCTCAAAACTCGGTCTGCTCATCATCAGCGTTGATTCCCTCGAGGGGAGCACCTACGAGCGAATTCGCCGCGGCGGCAACTTCACGCAGGTGATACGTAATCTTGAAAACTTCATTGAGTGCTTTGCGCGAGCGGGTGACAGCACACTAAGCGTTGCTGTCCAAATGATCCGCATGACGGAGAACGCGTACGACATCGGGCGTTTCGAGGCCCGTTTCCGTGGAATCCCGGGCGTACACCCGGTGGTCAAGCACCTCGACGACTACGCGGGCCAGTACGCAAACGCGAAGGCGCTCGGGGCAGAGCGCAGCGGAGAAACCGATGGCAGAATTTGCGCTGAACCCTGGAAAACCCTGGTCATTGGATTTGATGGGAAGGTGCTGCCCTGCCACAACGATTTCGACTACAAAGCCGTCCTCGGCGAGCTGACTCGCCAGAGCATAGCCGAGGTGTGGAACGGCGCACTTATGCAGGAGTTCCGCCAGATGCACATCGAAGGAAATCAAGCCCGGCATTCGCTGTGCGCGAAATGTGGCGTACCCGACGAGACCATCGCCCACGGCACTTCCATGCTCTCCCGCTTCCGCGCGGCCCGCAGCGAATTGCAGACCTACTATCACAAGGGGCTATACCCGTTCGAGTTCGGAGGGGCTGAGAACCACTTGTGGACGCAGCGGGAATTCGAGTTACTGTTACAGGATCGCTTCGAAGATGCGCGGCTCGTGCTGTGCAATCCTAATCCTGCGGGCAACGAGATCACGATGAAAGTCGATCTTTTCGGAGAGCCCTTCGGGGAATGCTCGTTTCGCGATCGAATCGATTTCACGCTCAAAACACCGTCCCGGTACGCCGGCCAGCTACTCCGCTACTCATTTTCGTTGAGCGATGACTGGTGTCCGGCGGAGTCGGGGATCGGCAACGACACGCGGCGTCTAGGAGTCGACATTGCGTATCTTTAAACTGCAGGCGGTACGGGCCTGACCCGTTTCGTCCAGAACAAGGAAGGCACCTATGCAGATTGAAGAATTGAAACGCCACTGGGATTCGTTTGGAAAGAAAGATCCACTATGGGCCATTCTGACCGCACCGGGTAAACGGGGTGGTCGTTGGGATGTCGGGGAGTTCTTCAACTCTGGCGTCGAGGAAGTCCGCGGTGTCCAGACCTACCTGGACAAAACCGTGCCAGGCTACAGAACCCGCCTGGCCCTCGACTTTGGCTGCGGCGTCGGCCGACTCACGCAGGCTCTGTGCGCGCACTTCGATCGCTGCGTCGGCGTGGATATCGCGCCGTCGATGATCCAACTCGCCAACCGTTTTAACCTCTACGGTGACCGTTGCGAGTACCGGCTGAACACTGCGCCGGATCTATCGGCTTTCCCTGACGGGGAGTTCGATTTTATTTACTCGAACATCGTGTTACAGCATATGGCGCCCGTGTACAGTCGGCAGTACATGCGTGATTTTGTGCGCCTGATTGCGGGAGGCGGTTACGCGCTGTTTCAGGTTCCTGCGCAGCTCGCGGAATCGAACGACGGTCGCGCCAAAGTCGAGCAATTGCACCGTCAGGCGTTCCGCGCAGCTCTAAGCGCCGAAACCATGTCGATGTCCGCTTCTCCAGGAGCCTCATTTGACATTTTGGTGAACGTCCGCAATGACAGCATGGAGATCTGGCGCAAAGGTCATGCTGGCGACGGTCGCTATCTCATTCAACTCGGCAACCATTGGTACGACGCGGACCAGCGACTAATCCGGTTTGATGACGGCCGCACGCCGATTCCCAAGGATATTGCCCCAGGCGAGACCGTGCTGATTTCGATAACCGTTGAGGTGCCGAAGACCCCGGGCACCTATATCCTCGAACTCGACATGGTGCAGGAACATGTGGCGTGGTTCGGGCAGTCGGGCTCCGACACGCTTCGTATCATTGTGTGCGTCGCCGGATTGGCTGAGGCCGTTCCCACCGAGGAACTCCGAAGGACGGTGGTCCCGAAGGTCGATGAGCCAGCGGAAATCGACACGCCGCACATGGAAATGCACTGCGTCTCAAGGAACGATGTCGTTCAGATCATCGAGGCAGCGGGCGGGCTTGTGATCGATGTGCAACCGAGCAGTGCGGCAGGCCCGGCCTATCTCAGCTACCGCTACCTTGTGACCACCGGGAACAAAAAATGAACGCATATGCGGCGTTTCTCCGACTGATTCATGGCGTGCATTTCGCCCTCTGCGAGCGAATTTAGCCTACTCGAGCCTCGGCGCTAGCGGCGCACGATTGCTGTAGTGGCTCTCGGTCCAGCTTCGACACTCGCTGTTCGTCGTAGACCTCACCCACTCGTCATTCTGAAGATACCAGCTCACGGTTTCTCGAATGCCAGCCTCGAAACTGCGCTTGGGCTTCCACTCGAGCTCGCGCTCCAGCTTGCCGGCGTCGATGGCGTAGCGGAAGTCGTGTCCTGGTCGGTCCTTTACGAACGTGATGAGTGCATCGTAGCTTCCGGCGCCTCTGGGCCGCAGCGTCTCGAGCTCGTGGCAGATCGTCGTGACCACCTCGAGGTTTTTTCGCTCCTCATTGCCGCCGATGTTGTAGGTCTCGCCGACGGCGCCTCTGGTGAGCACGGTCCACAGAGCCCGCACATGGTCGCCGACGTAGAGCCAGTCGCGGACGTTCTCGCCCTTGCCGTAGACCGGCAGCGGTTTGCCCGCGAGAGCATTGAGGATCATCAGCGGGATGAGTTTTTCCGGGAACTGGTAGGGCCCGTAGTTGTTGGAACAGTTGGTCACCAGCGTGGGCAGGCCGTAGGTGCGGTGGTAGGCGCGCAGCAGGTGATCGGCTCCGGCCTTGCTCGCCGAGTAGGGCGAGCTGGGATCGTAGGGCGTCTGCTCGGTGAACTTGCCCGTGGGGCCCAATGAGCCGTAGACCTCGTCGGTCGAGACGCCGAGAAAGCGGAACGTCTCTTTTTCAGCGGCAGGCAAGCTGGCCCAGTAGTGGCGCGTCTCTTCGAGCAGACAAAACGTACCGACCACGTTGGTCTGTATGAAATCTCCCGGTGACTCGATGGAGCGATCGACGTGGGACTCCGCGGCCAGGTGCAGCACGGCCTCGGGCCTCACGGCTTCGAACACTGCGCGCAGTGCGGGACGGTCGCAAATATCCACGCGATGAAACTGGTGTCGCGGATTCTGCATGACCCGCTCGAGCGAGGCCAGGTTGCCCGCGTAGGTCAGCTTGTCGATGTTCGCGACCTCCGCGCCGAGCTCATCGATGAGGAAGTACACGAGATTGCTCCCGATGAACCCTGCGCCGCCGGTGACCAGGATGCGCTGCGGGTGCAGATCAGGCATGGGTTCCTCTGGCTTTACCCAAACACGGCAATTCATCAGGGGGAATGTCTCTCAGCCTTCTGTGCTTGCGATCTTTGTCCGAGACTTCTGTCGGCATCATCGGCCAAGCAATGGCGAGCGCTGGGTCGTCCCAGACGAGGCCGCGCTCGAATTGGGGCGCGAAGAACGCCGAGCATTTGTATTGGAAAATGCTGTCTTCGAGCGCCACGAAGCCATGGGCAAAACCACACGGGATGTACAGTTGTTTGAGGCCATCGGCCGAGAGCTCGTACGAGACGTGCTGTCCGAACGTCGGTGAGCCCCTTCGGATATCGACGGCTACGTCGAAGACTCTGCCCCGAAGTACGGTCACGAGCTTGGCTTGTTCCTGTGCTATTTGGTAGTGCAGGCCGCGTAGCGTGCCGGCTCGCGAGAACGAGAGATTATCTTGCACGAACTCGCAGTCAATGCCGAGCTCACGATAGCGGCGCGTCGAGTAAGTCTCGGCGAAAAGGCCTCGGCTGTCCTCGAATACGTCCGGCTCCACGAGAAGCACTTCCGAAATGGCCAGTGGTGTCACTCTCATCGCGACTCCTGCTTCACCAGCTCTCGCAAGTAGTCGCCGTAAGTGCTCTTGCCATAGCCCTCGGCCAGCCGGCTCAACTGCTCGAGACCGATGTTGCCCATGCGCAGCGCGACCTCTTCGATGCAGGAGATCATCATTCCCTGGCGGCTCTGTACGGTCTCGACGAAGTTGGAGGCTTGCAGCATGGAGTCTGCGGTCCCGGTGTCGAGCCAGGCGGTGCCGCGGCCGAGGAGCTCGGCCTCTAGGGCGTTCATCTCGAGGTAGGTTTTGTTGACGTCGGTGATCTCGAGCTCGCCGCGCTTGCTGGGCCTCAGGTTCTTGGCGATGTCCAGCACCTGGTTGTCATAGAAGTAGAGACCTGTCACCGCCCAGTTGCTCCTTGGCGCAGGCGGCTTCTCTTCGAGGCTCGTGACCCTCTTGTTCGCATCGACCTCGGCCACGCCGTAGCGCTGTGGGTCTTTGACCCAGTACAGAAACACCGTGGCGCCGCGATTGCGGCAGCGGGCATCTCGCAGAGCCGTTCCTAGGCCTTGGCCGAAGAAGATGTTGTCGCCGAGAATCATGGCGACGTCGCTTGTGCCCACGAAATCGCGACCGAGGATGAACGCCTGGGCGAGGCCCTCGGGGCGCGGTTGTTCTGCGTAGGAAAACGACACGCCGAGATCAGAGCCGTCACCGAGCAGATGCCTGAACATGGGGAGATCGAACGGCGTGGAAATCACCAAGATGTCCCGGATGCCGGCGAGCAGCAGCGTGGACAACGGATAGTAGACCATGGGCTTGTCGTAGACAGACAAGAGTTGCTTGGAGACCGCCTTGGTCATGGGATGAAGGCGCGTGCCTGAACCGCCGGCTAGAATGATGCCTTTCATGGGGGGGAGTTTAACATCGTTTTTGTGGAAGCGCGAAAATGACGGGCATCGTCCCCTGTGTAGGGGCAGGCCTTGTGCCTGCCCGTGGGGAAACGGCGGCCACATCGCGCGGGGAAACGGCGGCCACATCGCGCGGGGAAAGGGCACCCACAAGGGGCGCCCCTACGTCGATGTCGGGCATCGTCCCATCTGTAGGGGCAGGCCTTGTGCCTGCCCGTGGGGGCGTGGGGAAACGGCGGCCACATCGCGTGGGGAAAACAAGGGGCGCCCCTACGTCGATGTCGGGCACCGTCCCCTCGTTACGAGTAGGTGTTGTTCCCCTTTGCCACCCCTGGTAGTCTCTCGGCTTGCGCAAAACACCCCGCGAAACGGAGGCCACCTTTGACGAAACTGTTATCCAAGGAACACGTGAGACAAGTCCTGACGATGAAGGAGACCATTGACATCCTGGAGAAGGCGTTCGCCGATCTCGCGAGCGAGCAAGCGGTGATGCCGCAGCGGACGCCGATCGCCGCTGCGAACCACGGCGGCGTGGCCTTGTTCATGCCCGCCTATCTCAAGGGCATGGGGGCTTTGGGCGCCAAGATCGTCACGGTCTACAAAGACAACCCGGCCAAGTTTCAGCTTCCCACGGTCATGGGCACGATCATCTTGCTCGACGAAAAGACCGGCGCTCCCTTGGCGCTGATGGACGGCGGCTATCTCACTGCCATGCGCACCGGCGGCGTGGCTGGTCTGGCAACGCGGCTGCTCGCTCGCAAGGACGCGAAGGTCCACACCATGTTCGGCACGGGCGGCATGGCCCGGACGCATGCCTGGGCGGTCTCTTGTGCTCGCGATATCGAGAAATTGGTGCTCTTCTCTATCGATCCCATGGACAAGCGTCGCGCGTTCGCCGATTCGCTCAAAGATATCGTTAAATGCGAGATCGTCCTGGCCGAGAGCGCACAGCAGGCCGTGGAGCAGGCCGACGTGCTCACCCTGATCACCAGCGCCAAGGACCCGATCATCGACGGCGATTGGCTGCGGCCCGGCACCCACATCAACGGCACTGGCGCCCATGCTCCGGCCATGCGCGAGCTCGACAGCAAGACCGTGGTTAAATCCCGCGTCATCTGCGATCTCGTCGATGCTTGCAAGGCAGAGGCCGGCGATCTCATGATCCCGGCAAACCTGGGCGAGTGGAGCTGGGACAAGTGCCCGGGCTCCTTGGGCGACGTCATTGTCGGTCGCATTTCGGGGCGAACGAATGACAGCGAAATCACCCTCTTTAAGAGCGTAGGCCTCGCCATTCAAGACATCTCCGTCGCCTCCCGCGTGTACAGCCAAGCCTTGGCCAAGGGCGTGGGTTCGGACTTCACGTTCTAACAAACCTGGTGAGCCATGAAATTAGGCCAAGCGCGGCGGCAGGAACCGCGTGTGCTTGGCCCGTCCTTCTTTTTTTCTTGTTTAAAGAACAGCCGCGCGGGCAAAGATTTCGAGGTTGGGTTCGATGGCCCGCTGGGGCACGACCTCGCGAAGCGCGTTCTCCACATGGGACATTTCGAGTCCCTCGATGACGCCGAGCGTCGATAGCCGGCCGAGCAGCGCGACGTTTTGCATGCGCGGATCTGCCATTCCCTCCAGCTTGACTGGCACGAGCCTCGCCTTTCGAACCGCGGCGGCCTGTTCGAGCTCGCTGCGGTTCGGATACGTGGCCTGCCCCATGCGCACATGAATGGGCTCGTAGACGGTGTCGTAATAGAGCACCGTGGCGCCGGGCTTGAGCATGGTCACCATCGCGCGATAAGCCTCGAGACGCTCGAGACTGACCACGAGGTCCGCCGTGCCGGGCGAGACGCGAGGGGTGCGCACGTGGTCTCCGAGGCGCAGGTGAGAGACGACGATGCCTCCGCGCTGGGCTAGGCCGTGCGTGTCGCAACCGTGGACCGTGTGTCCTGCTGCCTGACACGCTAGAATGAGCACTTCGGACAAGAGGCCGATGCCCTGGCCGCCCACCCCTGAAATGTAGATGTTCATGGGCTTCATTTCGCACCTCCTGTTTTGGGGCGGCCGATGGCCTGGACCGGACAGGTGGGCAGGCACGAACCGTCGCCGATGCACAGCTCCTCGTGCACTGTGACCGAACCGTCGTCGTGACGCACGAACGACGGACAGCCAAACTCCGCCACGCAGGTCATCCGATGATCGCAGGTGTCTTGGTCGATACGCACTGGCTGCATCTTGAAGCCAGGGTTCTTCTTCTGCTGATCGCGCACGAACTTGAGCATGCAGGGGTGCCGAGCGATGACCAAGCTGAAGCCCTCGTGCGCCATGGCCTCCTTCACCGTGGCCGTGAGCTTTGCCTGATTGTAGGCGTCGACGTCGCGAAGGAATTTCACCCCAAGTGTTTCGAGCAACGAGGGGATGTTGATCTTCTCGCCGATCTCGCCCGATCCGGCTCGCACTTGATGACCGGTCATGGCCGTGGTGCCATTCTCCAGCAAGATGAGCGTGAAATCGTGGTTGTAGAGCACGGCATTGAGCAGCCCGGGCAGACCCGCGTGGAACATCGTCGAATCGCCGATGAACGCCACCACCTTGCGCGATTTCTGATGAAGCGATAACCCAGCGGCGAGCCCAGGCGAGGCGCCCATGCAGTAGAGCATTTCGCCCATGTTGTAGGGCGGCAAGTAGCCCAGGGAATGACAACCGATATCCGCGACAGTGATATCGGCCTTTTCCAATGCGGCCTTGACCGCATGAAACGCGGAGCGATGGCCGCAGCCCGGGCACATTTGGGGAAGCCGCGGCGCAATGCACTCGCTCGCTATTGGCTCGGCCGGCTTGGGCGGGAACTGCTTCGGCCAGATCCGAGACAAGAGCGAAAAGGCGCGCTTGGGATCGTACTCTCCTTGCAGCTCCTCCAAGGCGCTTCTCGTATGCACGCGACACGAGAGGCCCTCATCAAAGGCCAGCGCTTTGATTTCGAGCTCCATCACGCGATCGAGCTCTTCGAAGATGAGCACCTCGTCATGAGTCGAGAGAAACTGCGCGAGCTTCTTGCGCGGCAACGGATAGGTGAACCCGAGCTTGAGGATGTCGACCTTGGCGCCTGTCTCGAGCACGCACTCGTACGCGCTGTTGGCCGGGATCGAGGCAGAGATGAGCCCCAATCGGCTGCCGTCGTTCGCGGCACTGGCGCAAGGCTGCAGAAGCCCGTTGAACCGCGACGTCTCGGATTCCTCCGAGAGGGCCGCGAGCTTGCGCAGGGCCTTGAGCTTGAGCGGATGCACATCGGCGACGATGGGTACGTACGGTCCATTGTGGCGATCGAATCGCGGGGTCCAGTCTGGCCCCTCCGCCGTGAGGGCGGAAAATCGCACGAGCTCCTTGGCGTGGCACACGTGGGTCGTGAGCCGCAGGAGCACCGCTGTCCGCAACGCCTTGGCCAACCGGGCCGCCTCGAGGAACATCTCGTAGGCTTCTTGCGGCGAGGCTGGCTCGAGCATGGACAGATACGACATCCGCGAGAAATGCCGATTGTCCTGCTCGTTTTGGGACGAGTTGGCGCCCGGGTCGTCGCCGAGGATGACCACCATGCCGCCGATGAGCTCCATCATCGGAAGCTGGATCAGCGCGTCCGAGGCCACGTTGAGTCCCACCGATTTAAAAAAGACCGTGGACAGGTGGCCGTTCATGCTCGCGCCTGCCGCCACCTCGAGCGCCACTTTTTCATTGGTCGAGTACTCGAAATAGTAGGTTCGCTGCTCAGGCGGTACCGAAGAAAGAGCGGCCGCGATCTCGGGGGTGGGAGAACCCGGATAGGTCGTGGCCACCCTCACCCCTGCCTCGAGCATCCCACGCGCGACGGCGTAGTTGCCCATGAGCAGGGCGCTTTGGGATTCCTTGCACAGAAGGGTGTCGCTCAATTTACTCATCGTGGTTTTCCTCTTGGGCTTTGTTCTTCAAAACGGGGAAAAGCCGGCGCCTGCCCAGTAGTCCTCCTTGAGCTCCTCCTGCTGGGCGAGCAGAGCGTGATAATGCCCGGCCTCCCACTGGGAAAGCTCGCTAAAGAACTGCTTGACCGTGGGATCCGAGGCCTTGGCCGCCATGGATGCGTAGTGATCCTGCGCCGATTTCTCCAGCTGGATGCCGACGGCCAGCGCGGTCATTTCGTAGTGGGCGTCTTTGATCCGAGCGCGCAAAGCAGGTGAAAAAATCGGGCTGGGCCCCAGGAGGTCCGTGCGAGGACCGAGCTTGAGGTGGACGTCTGGCTTTCCGGTGCGCAGCACGCTTTCGTATTGGGCGCGCAAAAACGCGAGGTGGTCCTGTTCTTCCTTGGCCAGACGCTCGAACACCTCGCGTCCCTTGGGATCCGAGGTGGTCTGGGCGGCCATCAGATAGAAATGCTGACCTTCGTTTTCGGCCTGCATGGCCGAGAGTATTCCTTCTGCGACTAACTTGATCGCGGGGTCGATCATCGAGCTCTCCTTTGTGGTGATAAGGGTCAGTTGTCGGTGAGGACTCGCTCGTCGTACTCGATTTCGAAACGCAGCTTGTGCTTCGCCTCTTCCTGCGCCAGGCCGAGGAGCACTGACCGGATGGACGGATCTTGGGTCAGGGATGCCATGTCGGTGTACAGGCGGAACGCGGCCTTCTCTTTCTTCATGGCGATGAGCAGAGCGCCTTGATAGTCGATGTCCGCGTTGGGATCCTCGTCTACCGTGTACTCGGCGATTTGGAGATCGAGGACCTTGGCCTCGTCGGCCGGAGACAGGAAACGCTTGCCCGCCAAGATGTCCACGAGCTTGGCTTTGTGGCCCCGTTCCTCGTCGGCGAACTGCAGGAAGGTGTCCCGCATGCCAGTGTGCTTGGCTCTGCTCGCCAGGCGCGTATAGAACTCGGCTGCTTGGTGTTCTTCGTTGATGGCGAAATTCAGAATCTCATCGGTGGTGACTTTTTGGGGCATCGGTCCCTCCTTTACGCGACTCTTCGCAAAAAAAATGCAGCACCTTTAGTCCACGGGCTCGAACAACTCCTTGCCGACTCCACACAGAGGGCAAACCCAATCCTGTGGAACGTCTTCCCACTTCGTTCCCGGTGCCACGCCCGAAGCCGTATGGCCCTTGGCTGGGTCGTAGATGTATCCGCACGCCTTGCATTCGTATTTCGTCATTTTCCTTGTCCTTTTATAGCAGGCGATCTTTCATTCGCCCGAGTTTTCAACCCGCTGCGCGAGCTTCTCTGCTAGACGAGCTCCCATCGCGAAGCACTGCTCGAGCACCTCGGTCGTGGGCACGTACTTGTGGCGGAGCGCCTCGGCCGCGAGCTCCACCTTCATTTCCTTGAGCTGCTCCTCGATGCGAGAAGTGGCTTCGCCGCTCCAACCATGGGAGCCAAAAGCCGCGCCCAACTTGCCTACGGGCCGCAGGCCCTTGAGATACGTGAGCACCTCCGCCACGGTGGGATAGAGCTGGTTGTTCATGGTCGGAGAACCCACGACGATGGCGCCGGCGTCCAGCACCTCGGTGGCCACGTCACTGCGATGGGAACCTTCGAGGGGCATCAGGATCGCGCTCGCGCCGCCGTGGCGCAGCCCGTCGCCGATGGACCGGGCCATGGCCGCGGTGCTCTGCCACATGGTATCGAACACCACCACGGCCTTGCGCGTGGGTTTAGCCGTGGCCCAGCGATCATACAGCTCGATGATTTGGTGCGGCTCCTTACGCCACAGTGGACCGTGGTCTGGGGCGAGCACCTCGAAGTCGAGATTGAGGCTCGGGAGCTTTTTGAGCAAAACCTTCACAATCGAGGACAGCGGCATGAGGATGTTGGCGTAGTATTTCTTCGCCTCCCACTCCACGAGAGAGTGGTCGAGCTCGTCTGTAAAGCGCTCGCTCGTGGCCAGGTGCATGCCAAAGGCATCGTTAGTGAACAAGACTTTCTCGTCTTCGAGGTACGCGAACATGCTGTCTGGCCAGTGGAGCATTCGCGTCTCCACGAACCGCAGGCTCTTGTCGCCCAGGGACAGGGTTTGGCCGGTCTTGACCTCGGTCACGCTCGCATCCCAATGGAAGTGCTCGGCGAGGGCCGCCGCGCCCATGGGAGAGGCCACGATTTGCAATGGCTTGATGCTCTCTCGCAGCCGCGGGAGGCTGCCGGAGTGATCGAGCTCTGCATGATTGCTGACCACCACCTCGATGCGGGACGGATCCACGACAGAGGCGATCCGCGCCATCATCTCGTCGTAGAACGCGCCTTTCACCGTATCCACGAGGGTGAGCTTCTCCCCGAGCACGAGGAACGCGTTGTACGTGGTGCCTCGCGAGGTTTGGTAGCCGTGAAAATTCCGCAGAGCCCAATCGATAGCGCCGACCCAATAGACGTTTTCCGTAATCTTCTGTGCTGAAAAAACGCTCATGCCCTCGTCCTTGTTACCCGTTCAAGCTTTGGTCGTAACTTCTCAAAAAGCGGTGGCATCCACCTCCGCTCCTCGCGGAACTCAAACATGGTCATTCCATCTTCCGTGGTATGACGACTCGAACAGTCCTCGTCGCTGCGGCGCACGCCACCACTTTTTGTGAGCCTCCCTTTTGACCTTCTCACTTGGACGCTGCCGCGGGAGGCGTGTAGACGCGAGTCGCCAGCTCGTTGTCGAGGAAGAACAGGCCGCCGTCGGCCTTGCCCACGAGCTTCAACTTGGCGATGATCTCCTCGACCGAGGATTCCTCCTCGACTTGCTCGGCCACGAACCACTGTAGGAAATTGGCGGTGGCGTGGTCGCTCTCCTTGAGGGCGAGATCGACGAGCTTGTGAATGCGGTGGGTGACGCCCACTTCGTGCTCGTAGGCTGCCTCGAAAACCTCGAGAGGCCCTTTCCACTCGGTCTTGGGGGCGTCGATCGCCCGCAATTCCACTCGCCCGCCGCGCTCGGCGATGAAGCCGAAGAACTTGTTCGTGTGGAACAGCTCCTCCATGGCCTGCACCTTCATCCAGTTGGCAAAACCCTTGAGCCCCTGAGACTCGAAGTAGGCCGACATGGAATAGTACAAGTAGGCGCTGAAGGCCTCGTGGTTGATTTGATCGTTGATGGATTTTTGGATGTTTTCTCTGATCATGATCTTCTCCTCATTGTCGGCACCTTCGCCTGCTAACCTTCCCTGTCCCGGCTGGGACAAAACGACACACCGGGCAATTGGACTGACCCGTTTTTACCCTATGCTGCGGCCATAGGCCCACCCTTTTGGGGCAAGGGTCTCACTTTTTTGTGGCGCCCTGCTCAACTAGAGCCTTTTCGCCGTAGACGAGCTGTCCGCCGTGATGCCCTCCCAGACCGATGAGCACCATGGAGAGGAGGAGCAACCCTAGATAGACGGTTTTCGCCATGCCTTGGAGCTTGTCCTTTCGAAAGACCCGCAGAAGAACCGACACAGTGAAGATGGCGCAGGCCGCGATGATGAGGTTGCGGTGCTCGAACAAGAGGTCAGGAGCCTGCCGACTGGCAAACAGCTCGCCTGCCCGGAGCCAGCCTGTGAGACTGGCGGGGATGAAGCTCGCGACAGTCGCGAGGCAGAGGATGAACGTGGCCTGGCCGAGCTCGATTTTGGGAAAGCACAGGGCAAGGAACTCGAGAAGACACACGGCTAGAATGAAGCCAATGGGCACATGGACGAGCGCGGGGTGGTTTCTTCCGATGATCTGCTGCGCCAGGGAAACGCTGCGAGCTGATCCATCTGTGGTTTCGATCGCATCCACCATTTCGACGGCTTCGACTTCTTCGACGGGTTCGACCTTGGCATCGCTTTCCGCTGTCGGCGGGGCTGTCTCGCTTGTCGCCCAATCCGAGCTCACCACAAGGCAGAGGACGAGGGTGAGCGCAAACCACGGGGGCGCGGGAGGTCTCATCTTCAGTCCACCGTCACGACGATGGAGCCGTCCTTGAGGGTCGCGGGATAGGCTCGAAGGGGCTTCTTCGCCGGGCCTTTGGTCGCGTTGCCGTTGAGGTCAAAAAAGGATCCGTGGCACGAGCACTCGATTTTCCCTTTTTTTGAATCGTAGGTCACAGGGCATTCCTGATGGGTGCAGAGCGCGCTGAGCGCGCGTACCGAGGTGTCGCTGTCCCGAATAAAGAGGATCTCCTGGCCCTCGAGCTTGAGCTTGGCCGAACCGCCGACTTTTTGCAGGGCTGGCACCTTTTCGAGCTTGATGCCGAGGTTCTTGGCCGTGGCCCTTTTGCCCGAAAGGAGGAGCATGCCAGCGCCCAGGGCTCCTGCGAGCATCTTAAAAAACGTTCGACGCGAATTCATGTTGCTCTCCTTGTGTCTTGTCCGTCTTCGACATGGCTACGGTCGCAGCTCAAACTCTCGGATGATCTGAAACCCGAAGACGAGTTGGCTAAAATCTCGCCAAGCCTTTGCCACAATACCGTCTGACGTTGTGCGCCAGAATCTGGCATTCCCTTTCGAACCTGCGGAACTCAGACATGGAATGAAACGACTCAAACAGTCCTCGGTCCTCAAGGGAACGCCAAATTCCGGCTTTGGGGCAGGTCGTTGTTGTCTACCAACAAGGAAAACGAATTAAGGGCGGGGAAAAAAGCCTCGCGCCTATCACGACGCGAGGCTCGATGCGACTAGAACTCGATGGGGTCGGCGTGGTTCACGATGAACTTGGCGATCGTCTGGGAGTCCCAGAGCTTGCAGTAGTAGTTGCCAGCGTAGGGGGAACCTGGCTCCATGGCGGTGCGCAGCTTGGAGGCCTGGACCGTGTGCGTGTACTCGTCGGTGCCCTGGGCGATGACGACGTTGTGGCTGAGCCACTCAGGGCCCATGGTGGCGGCGAAGTCCTCGACGAAGTCGACCTGGGTGCCGGACCACAGGTAGAGGAAGGCCAGTTCAGGATCCTTGAGCGCTGTCTCGAGGCGCAGCAGGTTGTACAGAAGCTTGTTGAGGTCGGCGCAGTCGCCTTCTGTGCGCTTGGTCTTGAAGCCGTACTGGGCCTTGATCGCTTCTTGGGTTTTCATCTTGCACCACACCTCTCCGTCGAGGATCGGTGGGGAGGAGATGTCATCGGGGTTGGCGACTTGATGGACATAGGTCTTGACCGACACGAGACCAGAACCGTCGGTCGGGAAGCCGGGCTTTGCGGCTCCGAAGTCGACTCGCGAGGGGATGGTCTCATTCACGATATCCTGGGTGTTGAGATCCCACGGTTTGAATTTGGCAAGGTCGACTTGAGCGTTGGCGCAAATGTAGTCGGTGTAATCATCCAGCACTTCGTAGATAGGATCGATGACATCGTCCTGTGCCTCTACACCGAGGCGGGCCATGAGATGCGCCGTGGCGCCGACGAAGAGCTCGTGCTGGGACTCGCGGCTGATGAGGGCCGGCTTGTCGCCGTTCTGGTTGCCGTAATAGCCGAACTGGGCGTGGTTGGCGCCGCGCATGCTCAGGTAATAGGTCGCTGCGGGCATGAGTGCCTTGCGAGCCTCGTACTGCTCCCAATCCATGCCGCCGTCTTCGGTTCCGATGATCGAAATGGCCTTAAGACCAGTGGCTGACAGATCGCAGGGCTGGCCGCTTGGCATCTCGCTGCCGATAGCCGGGTAAGAGGCCCACATGGCGAGTCCCTGGATGTTGCCCATGGGGTTGGCCTGAGCCAGGAGGGCGGCCGAGACGCCGCCGAGGGAGTGACCGGCGATGGCCCACTGGTTGATCCACGGGCGGGCGAGAAGGGCGGCGGTCATACCGCGCATCGGATCGGTGATGGCGAGCTTGTTCGGGAAGGGAACCAGCGCGACCGCGTAGCCCATGGCGGCAATCGCGTGGGCCGCGACAGCATAGGCGCGTGGCTCGACCATGCCGCCGGGGTAGAGGATGAGGCCCTTGGTGGCGCTGCCGTCGGCTGGCTCGAAGAAGATCGCCGCGCCCTTGCCTCCGTTGGCCCCATACAGCTGGCCCATGCACGCGTCGGTGACGCAATTGGCCGGGGAGACGGTGACCGTCGCGTCACTTTGGAGCGCGGTGACGACGGCGGGATCGAGCGTCGGGCCGACAACGGCTCCGGTCCAAACGCCGCCAAAGCCGTACGGCGGAGGGGTCTCGCAGCCGCCCTTGAGCTGGCTGGCGTTGCCCTGATAGAAGTGAATGGCGCTCTCTTCAGCCGTGCCCTGACCGAGGGTGCAGAAACCGATGGTCGAGGTGGTGCAAGCCGAGGCGCTATAAGTGCCGTTCTTGGGAGCGCTCGCACAGTTGTTCTGCGCCGAGGTGCCTGTCCAATTCGAGCCGCTGTACTGCGTGCAGACGTTCATCGCCGGGGTTCCCGGAGGGCCAAACACCAGGCCGTGGTTGCAGCTACCGGCGATGGGCAGGACCCAGATGCCGGCCATACCACCCACGCAGTAAGAGGAAAGCATTTCCGCAGGTCCAGAGAGGAAAGCGGTGCGAGCTTCGGTCGGCGTGCCAGCGCCCGTGATGCAAGTGCCGACAACCGGCGCCGCGCAGCTCTCACCAAAGGCCGGGGTGCCCGCAGTGCCACCGGGGATCACGGCGCAATCGGACATGACCGTCGCTTGGGTCCAGCCGCTTCCAGCGTAGGTACGACAGGCCGCAGACCCGCCAGGGTAGCCGATGTTCTTGCAGATCACCTGTGCCTGCACCGCATTCGCACCGCCCAAAGTGCATACTATTGCAGACAAAACCAATAAACTCCTCTTCATTTGATCTCCTCCCTTTTTGTGTGACTGTTGCTTCATGAAAATGGTCCTGACGGTTTAACGATGACTTTCTTATCATCCGAGAGAAGGCGTCGCAAGGAAAAAAGGACGGCGGAAAATCAATTTTGTCATTAAATCAGTGTATTTAACAGCATGCCGGGAAGATTACAGTTATTCTGGAATACTCGATTGCCGATGACTGCGACGATTCTCCTCTTTGTGCTTCGAAACCGCTATTCAGCTCTTTCGGAGACAAATAAACCCTCTCCGATAATCACACTTCATCGTCTTTTTATTCAATTCATCGAGGGAGAGGTGCCGAGGGCGCTGTCGTGGCTAAACTCCAGAGTGGGCGACTCCAAAACCCACGAGGCCTTTAAATGAAATCTTTTTCATTCATGGTCTTTGTTCTGGTCGGCCTTTCTGGCTGTCAAGGCGAGAAAGCCGAGCCCCAGGGCGGCATTTCCATTCTCCTGCAGGTCGTCGATGAGGACGGGGCCAGCGTTTCAAACGCCACGGTGGCCTTCCTCGGCCGAGCCCAAACCTGCGACAAAAAGGGGCGCGCGCGCTTGGTCCTTTCTCGCCCGTCCGTCCTGCGCATCAGCGCGCCTGGATTTCTGGAAGAGGTCGCTCTTTTGGGCTGGGCCAGCGGCCAAACGACCCAGTCCGTTCGACTGCTGCGGGATCTCGGCGGAAGGCGCGTGGTCCTGCACCTCGGCGGAGACGTCATGTTCGGCAGGCGCTTTCTCGACCCGAGCGAAGGCGAACCCCTGCTCGAGGTGGGCGCCGAAGCCCAGGGCGCTCGGCTGGTCGTTTCGGATCTCGCCGAAGCGTTCACCGCCTCGGACCTTGGCATCGTGAACTTGGAAACCGTGGTCAGCCGACTCGCCGACACGTTGGCGTATCCAGGCAAACGCTATTTGCTGCGCAGCCCGCCCGAGGCTCTCGAGGCCCTGCCTTTCATGGGCGTGGACGTGGTGACTTTAGCCAACAATCACCTTCGCGACTGGCTCGACGCCGGCATCGAGGACACTCTCTTTGCCGTGGAGGCCGCTGGGTTACGGGCCGTGGGGGCGGGAATGACGCAGGAGCAGGCAAACGAGCCTCTCGAGCTGCGGATCGGTGAGCTGACGCTTGGCATTCTGGGCTACACTTCCCTCACCGGGAACTCAGTCAACGACGCCCTGCCAGGCCCTGGAGACACCCCGCCTGCAGATCTCGCAGATGACAGGACTTGGATGTACGAAGCGCGCTCCTTTGGGATTGAGCTCGACGATTGGAGCGTTCCCGTGGACG
Source organism: Myxococcota bacterium (assembly GCA_025453525.1). GTDB lineage: Bacteria > Myxococcota_A > Polyangia > JAAYKL01 > JAAYKL01 > JALOQD01. The sequence continues at coordinate 13,735 of JALOQD010000029.1, read as the reverse complement.
ACCGGCGCCCAGGAGAAGCCTGGACCTTGTACAAAGACGCCGAATCCAGCCTGAGCCAGGAATCGCGTTCTACCGCATGGACCGCCTTGAGTGAGGTTTACCCCGAGCTCCAGGACTTGGTGGCGCGGCGAGGTCATGGAGGCGCGGCACTGTGGTCTAACGCGAGCTCGCCGGCAGCGGTGCGGGCCCTAGCGGACAAGTGCGATGCGACCATCGTCCTGCTGCACTCCGGCGACGAGCTCTCGCACATTGTCGCCGATGATGTCCGCACGATCGCTTATGCGGCCATCGACGCCGGCGCAACCCTCGTGGTGGCCCATCATCCCCATGTACTCCAGGGCATGGAGTGGTACAGAGGCGGCCTCATCGCGCACAGCCTGGGAAACCTGGTCTTCGATCAAGCACTTCTCGCCACCTTTGACAGCGCCATGCTCAGAGTGGTGCTCGAGGATGGAAAGATCCTCGAAGCACGCTTCATCCCCTTGACCATCTCCAACTTCCGTCCGTTGCCGCTTACGGATGCGGCTGCCGCTCGCGTGTGGCTGCGCCAGATGGAAAGCTCGATGGACGGCTGGCGCTCCTATCGAGATCCTGTGACCGACAAGGTCGTACCGCTGTCACCCACGGCAGGTCCACCTTCTACTGGGCTTTGGCAGGAGTGGGGAACCGCGCGCGTCCTAAAAGAGCCGCGCGTCGAAGATCGGCAGCTGTCCATTCCCGCGGGGCAGACAACCGCACTAGCGGAAAGGGCCTTGTGGCCCACGCATCTGGGTCTCGAGCCATGGGAGCTCGAGGGCGTCTGGCTCGGACGGGACCTTTTAGGCTATGGCACGTTCGACAATGTCGTCGCCACCGACACCCCGCCGCGGGCCTTGCACTGGAACCTCGACAGCGAAGACGAGAAGCTCCTGGTCGAGCAAGGCCAAACCTATCTAGAACTCTACCGCGATGACCGCAACGAATCCTCGGTGATGTCCAGACCCGTGGCCAGGATGGAGCTGCCGCGGCACCGGCTCTACGGTTTAAAGGAACCCCAAGGCGTCGAACCGCTCGATCCATTGCCCTCCTACAGCCTCATGATCACGGGGCGTGCAACCGAAGGTGAGCAAGCTCGCGTACGGCTCGATTTTTCAGACTTCGACAGCACCGATCTCACGGCTTCGGCGGGCTCTGTTTCCCTTGGCCGCGTCGAGCTGCCGCTTTCGGCCCTTGGTCCGACCTGGACCACCATCGAGGTGCCCATTGAGCTGCCGGCCGAGCACCGCGACGCCATCAACATGGTGATGCTCTATTTCGTTTTGGAGCGGCCAAGTCAGGGCGAGGCCACACTCGACCTCGCCGAGGTTGCGCTCGTGGAATGGCGGCCCGCCGCTGAGATGCCGAATATCTACGGAGCCTTCACTCATGTGAGATCCGAACGCGATCTCTCTGTGTCGGTCCAGGTTTTGCCCATCGCCGAGCAGAGTCGAGAAAGCCTGTAAAGATGCTCGCGAGTTGAGCCTCTGCCAATGACGGAGTAGATTAGTGGGGTTCCCATTTGCGAAAAGGCAAAAAGCCTCCCTGGCAACCTTTTATTAAGGAGTGGCCTTTATGAGTCTGACCCTGCAGCAGCGAATCCCCAAGATCGCGATCTTCACCAAGGCCGCGGCCGTTCCCGGCGCGGTCAGCGCGCTCCTCGCCATCCTGACACCGCGTCACTTCGAGGCCGGGGAGGTCATCTACAACGAAGGCGACAGCGGCGACGAGCTCTATGTGCTCCACCACGGTCAGGTGAAGGTTCAAAAGCGCACGGACACTGGCGGAATGTACTCCGTGGTTCATCTCGACGAAGGCCAGCATTCCTTTTTTGGAGAAGCGGCGCTGGTGGAATCCGGCAAGCGCAGTGCCTCGGCCATCGCTGAAACGCCGTGCGAGTGCTTTGTCATGACGAAAGACGATTTTAAAAACTTGGGCGACGATCAGCCCCGCATCGGGCTTCTCATCACTCGAGAGATCGCAAGCCGCATCGCGTCGCTCCTCCACAAGGCCAGCCAGGACATCTCCACGTTGTATGCGGCCGTGACCTCCGAGGGCGAAGGAGACAAGATGCGCGATACGCGGAGCAAGCCGAAGAGCTTCTTGCGATAATCAGCCGCACTTGCCGCCGAGCAGACCGCTTTTGAGGCCGGGATTGGGAGGGCTCTTGCCGAGCCAAATCGAGTAGAACACCTTCATGAAATCCACGCCTTCGACGATGCCCTTGACCTTGCCCTTGACCGAGACCTCGATGCCCTTGCCCGGTAGGTAGGTGAAGATCGCCTGATCGCCAACCTTCAGGTCGCTCATCCAACCGTTCAGCTTCTTGATCCGGTCGTCGAAGGCTTTCTTGCCGGCTCCTGCATTCTTCTCGAAACCCTCGCTCCAGGCCTTGGCCACATCCGCTGCGCTCACCTCGCGCACGAATTTGAGCACGAGGCGCTTGGCCACGTCGTCGCTCGCTGCCTTGCCTCCGTCGCTCGTCTTGGCCGGAAGGTACAAGCCAGCGACATAAACGTCGACTTGGAGGACGGTCGCCTCTCGAATTCCCAGGCCGTTGAGCACGAGCTTGCTGCCCTCGACCTCGACTGTGTCGGGCATGGACACGCCCTCACATTGCGCGGCCGAGGCCATTCCAGCCATGCTCGCCACGAATACAAACGCTCCCAATGATAGCCAGTGTCGCATTATTGCTCTCCTTTTTTTAAAATGGTCCGAGGATGATACACACCATGGTGCAGCGTGTCACCCCTTGGCTCAATTTAAAGACGTACACAGCCCTCAAGTCGTTGCTAACCTTCTTGTTCCGAAATAAAAATCATCATGCCCCTGTCGCGTGATAGGCTGGGCCCCATCGAATGGAGGTTATGCAAGATGCACACACCCGTGCAGTGGACAGAGCAGTGGCTTGCCCAGGCAGCCCATGTGTCGGAGAGCCTTGCCGCAGTGGGTTCTTGGGTCGTTGTGATCCTCGGGCTCGTGCTCCTGATGCTGGCCGCTTACGGCCTGCTGAGCGGCCTGGTGGTGCGGATCATCATGGCCTTTGTCCGACGCACCAAAACCAAATGGGACGATGCCCTGATGGAGCGAAGGCTGTTTCGACGCCTTTCGCACCTGGGCCCTGCCCTTCTGCTCTTTTTCTGCGCCAAGCTCTTGCCGCCCATCGACGCGCTGACCGAGCGAATCGCCGTGGTTTATCTTCTCATCATTGGATTGCTGGCGCTCCTGTCGGCCATCGACGCGGGGATCGACATCTACCAGACCTATCCGGTCTCGAGGCACAGGCCCATCAAGGGGATTGCCGGCGTCGTCAAGATCATTCTCGTCGGGTTTGCCATGGTGCTCAGCCTGGCCGTGATTCTCAATCGCTCGCCTTGGCTGCTGTTGTCGGGAATGGGCGCGCTGACCGCCGTGCTGCTCATCGTGTTCAAGGACACGCTCCTGGGTTTTGTGGCTGGCATGCAACTGACGGTCAACAACATGGTGGCCATCGGCGATTGGATCGAGATGCCCAAGTACGGCGCGGACGGCGAAGTGATCGATATCTCGCTGCACACGGTCAAGGTGCAGAACTGGGACAAGACCATCACCACCATCCCGTCGTATGCCCTCGTCTCAGACTCCTTCAAGAACTGGCGCGGCATGACCGCTTCGGGCGGTCGCCGCATCAAGCGAGCCCTGCTTCTCGATTCCACGAGCTTCGCGTTCTTGAAAAAGGACCAACTCGATCGCCTCGAGGGGATGGACCTCATTGGCGAGTACGTGCGAAGCAGGCGCCAGGAGATCGCTCTTCACAACGAAGCTCATGTGCAGAACAAGGCCACAGAGGGCAACGGTCGAGCCATGACCAACATCGGCACCTTCCGAGCGTACATCGAGGCCTATCTCCGTGCCCATCCCGGGATTCACCAGGGCATGACCCTCATGGTGCGCCACCGCGAGCCAGGACCCGATGGTCTGCCCTTGGAAATCTACGCCTTCACTTCGACATCCCAGTGGGCTCAATACGAGGCCATCCAGGCAGATGTCTTCGACCACGTCATGACCATTGCGCCCAAGTTCGATCTGCGCCTGTTCCAGCAGCCGAGCGGCCATGATGTCGCGCAGCTCTCCTCTTCGGCGGGCTCTGCAGGAGTGAAGAAAAATGGGAATCCCCAGGCAGGCCCCGTAAAGTGACTTCGTGACGGATTTCCTTGATAGCGAAGGTCCATGAAGGACGCCCCGGAGAACGATCGTCCCGATGGACGACCTGCCCCGTGGTCCCATCTCTTGCCGATCTTGGACGGGCTCAACGCGCCTGCGCTGGCCCAGGCCAGCTTGCTTGCGCTCAACTTTTTCTTGCTGTTTACGGCCTATTTCGCTGTCAAGCCCCTGCGCGAGAGCCTGATTTTGGCCCACCCAGGAGGCGCGGAGCTGAAAAGCTATGCCGGCGGTCTGCAAGCCTTGCTGTTCGTGGCCCTGGTCCCGGCCTACTCTGAGCTGTCGCGGCGTATCGCGGGTCGCAAGTTACTGGTCGCTGTCTACCTTTTTCTCGCCTCGAACCTCGTGGTGTTCGCATGGGTGTCGGGTACGAGCGCTCCGTGGCTCGGCGTGGTGTTCTTCCTGTGGGTGGGCATGTTCAATGTGCTGTCCATCTCTTCCACCTGGAGCTTGTGCAACGACTTGCACAGCCCGGACCAGGGCAAGCGCGCCTTTCCCCTCGTGGCCTTTGGAGCGTCGTCTGGGGCGGTCTTCGGCTCCGCGGTGGTCAGTGGACTGACCAAGGGAAAGGGGCCAGCCCTGGCCATGGGCGGCGCGGCCCTGCTGCTCGTCATCGGCGCCGTGATCCTCTGGTTCGTCTCCCCGCGCTCCAGGGATGATGGGCTTGGCGCGCCGACATCCTCGGAGTCTTCCTTTCGCAGGTTGGGCGGCGGCTTGAGCCTCGTGATGCGCAACCGAACGCTGACTCTCATCGCCATGCTCGTGCTCGTCATCAATGTGGTCAATACCACCTCGGAATACATGCTCGGCCGGCTCGTGTCGGAAAACGCCCTGTCCCTCGTGGCAAAAGGCCAAGCCGGAGGCGCGACCGCGGCTGAGCTCATCGGCGCGTTCTACGCCCGTTTTTATTTCTGGGTAAATACGCTGGTGCTGGTCTTCCAGGTGTTTCTCGTTCCATGGCTCGTGCGGCGATTCAGGCTGAGCGTGCCGCTGATGCTCGCGCCCATCTTGGGTCTTGCGAGCTACGCGCTCATCGCCATCGCGCCGATTCTGCCGATCTTGCGGGTGCTCAAAATCGCCGAGAACGCCGTGGACTACTCCGTGAGCAACACCGCGCGGGAGATGCTCTATCTCGGCGTTAGCCGCGAGGAAAAGTACAAGGCCAAGTCGGCCATCGACACGTGTTTTTGGCGCACCGGCGACGCGGTGAGCGGCCTGGCGGTCTTCGGGTTCTCCGCCTGCCTTGGACTGGGCATCAGTGCCTTTGCGGTGTTCAATTCAGCGCTGGCGATCGTTTGGATCACCGTCGTGTCGGTCATTGGCAGGCGTCTGCCTCAGAAACAGCCCCAATGACATTACAACAGCTTGCGAGCCCACTGGAATTCGAGCATGGCGCCGATGGTGACGCCCCGGCGGTCGTTCTGGCCGAAGAAGTACTCGAAGAAAGGCCGCACGCCGATGATGCGCTCGGTGGTCCCACTCGACAACCACTTGCCGTAGCCGAGCAGCACCGAAACCTTGGGTGCGATGGCAAAGAAGTCTCGCCGCGGCTTGGTGTCGAGATCACTGCGGTAGTCCGGGCCAAAGTGAAACGCCGCGCCCAGGGCCGGCCCGATGATGACCTCGGATCGCTCGTCGATGCCGAGGTGAAAGTTGACCGCGATGTCCGGCTCCCACTGAAGCATCTGAAACGCGATCGCGAACAACAGCGCTCGGCCGAGGGGAATATTGGCGTCCACGGACAAGGCCGCGCTAGGCCGCAGTCTCAGCCCCAAGCCTGCGAATTCGGCGACCGGACCGCCCTTGGCGCCAGCAGGAGAGGCCACGCACATCCGCAGGTCGTCGTAGCGTCCACCCAAGCCGAGCATGAAGGTAAGGTAGCCGCCCACCGGATTGGGCGATGCGGACTCGTCATCCTCGGCGATGACCCCCTCCGCTGTCGCTGTCTGACTGCTCGCCACCGCGGCGCACGCGGCCAAGAGGGCGATCAAGGTAACGAAGACACTTCGTCGCGTAGGCACGTTTCACCTCCTTCTTTGCGGGCTAGAGAACCGCACCTTTTACCCAACTGTCAACTCGCGTGTCGAAAACATGAGGAAACCCATTGCGCTGACAAAGGCGATCTTAGAAATTACGTTTAGAAACAGCAAAGACCCTTCCTCTTGCAAGAGGACTGGAGGCCACATTTGCGAGACAGTATGCCTTCCCTGATGCTCGATTCCCTGGTCTGGCCCGCGGACGCCGCTCTGGGTGTCACCGTGCGCTGGTTGGAGCGCATAGGTCGCCTTTCCAAGCTATCGGACGCGGCCTACAACACCGTGAGAATGGCCCTGCGCGCGCAACTGCGCGGCATCAATGATCTCGACGTCCAGGGAGAGGACAATCTCCCTGCCGGAGGAGGGGTCATTCTCGCGTCCAATCACCAGAGCTGGCTCGACGTCTCGGCGATCATCGCCGCGAGCCCGCGACGGGTGCACTTCGTGGCCAAGGCCGAGTTCGCCTCTTGGCGCATCATGAGGCACCTCGTCCGCCTGTCCGAGTCGCTGTTCGTACGCCGGGGAGGCGATGATTCCGGACTGCAGAATATCGCCGATGCCCTTCGGCGCGGCTGGGCCATGGGGATCTTTCCCGAGGGCACCATTCCAGGCGAGGAGGATATCCCACGCCACCTCGTCGACCCTCGTACTGGCCTTTTGCGCGGCAGAACCGGCGCTGTGCGGCTCGCCCTTCGCGCCGGGGTTCCCATCGTTCCGATCGGCATTTCTGGAACAGGCAGAGCCCTGCCGCCAGAGGTGTATCCGCGGCTCGAGCTCTTGCGCATGCCCCAACCCACGCCGGTCACCGTTCGTTTTGGTGAGCCCATCTACTACGACCAACACGGCACTGGCACGCTCTCTCGAGAAGTGTACCGAGAGCTGACCGACGAGCTGATGCTGGCCATCAGCGAGCTCGTGGATCATCGCGCCAACTACGCGCCCCTTCAAGTGCCGGTCGCGGAGCCACATCGCTCTTTGTCGCTCGGAGTGCTCGCGCTGCACGACTTTGCCTCATCGCCAGCAGCGCTTTTTCCTTTACTCGAAAGGCTCTCCTCCCAGGGCATCCCCTTTGCCGCTCCGACGTTCAGCGGACATGGAACCAGGCCCCAAGACATGATCGGCGTCACGTCCAGAGATTGGTTCGTCGATGCCCGAGCCGCTCTCGTGTCTCTGCTCGAAACGAGCGAGCACGTCGTGGTCGTCGGATTTGGCATGGGTGCCCTTGTCGGGCTCGAGCTCGCGGCGCGGCATCCAGATCTGTGCGCCGGGGTATGCTCTGTCGGGGCGCCATTCAAGCTCAAGGATCCCAGGGCGAGGTTTGCGTCCACCGCTGCGGAGGCGGCCAAGTATACCCATACGCCCGCTGGTCTCATGGCCGAGGAGCGTCCGCCGAAGCTCAAGGGCTACACGCGCTTCCCCACCGCCACCTTTGCCGAGCTCTACGAGTACATTCAGGAGAGCCTCGACAACGCGAGCCTCGTGCACACGCCGCTTCGCATCATCCAAGCCAAAGATGACCGCATCGTCGTTCCGGTCTCGGCCAATGTTCTCTACGAAACCGTGCGCTCGGTGCGGCGCGAGCTCGTCTGGCTAGAGAAAGGCGGACACGACCTGCTCGGCGGGCCCAGCGAGGCAACCGCCCTCGAAGCCGTCATGGAGTTCATCAGCGAATTTCGCAGCATCGGAACCGAGAGCGTCGCTCCGGTCCCGCACTGAGCATCGTCCAATCAAACGCTCATGGCCGCTGCTGCGACCACCAATGAGAATGAAAATGACCCCGGCGCGCAGCGGGATTGCCTCGTGAAAGCTTGCAGCGAGGCAACCCGCGTTGCAGCCGTGGGGCATTTTCCGGGGTGCCCTTCCTTTGACCCAGTTGACGGCGTGTGGTCCATCCCCTAAACCCTTGGGACCGGAGAGAAAGCCCATGCACGACATAGAAAAACCCGAGGTCTTCCTCGTGACCAAGCCGCTCGTCCCGCCCTGGGACGATTCGGCCAAGAATATCGCCCATGCGCAGGTTCGTTTTGCAGGCGGCTATCGCTATCGAGCGCTTGTCACCAAAGAGCGCGGGAGCAGTCCCTTGAGCCCGCAGTGCACCTGTGTGCCGCTCTACGACGACCAGGGGACGTACGCGGCCGGGCTCAGCCGAAACCTGCGCGTTTTTCTCTACGGCGTGCGACCTCGGGGCGCGGCCTTGTACCACTACTTTTTCGCGCCCAATCCCGTGACCTCTCTTGCCGGGCGAGCGCTCGCTCAGATATCGGGCGTCCCTAGCGTTCAGACCATCTGCTCCATACCGAGGAATACCCAGGCCTTTGCTTCGTTGCTTTTCGCTGACGCCGTCATCGCGCTGTCCCAACACACGCGGGGACTCTGTATCGCCTCGGGCTTTCCGGCAGCGCGGATCTCCGTGGTCAGACCTGGCATCGAGCCCATTGCCAGGCCAAAAGAGGAGAAGCGCGCGGCGACCAAGAGCGAGCTCGGCCTGCCCCCGACGTCCCGGATCGTGCTGTATCCCGGCGATCTGGAGTTCTCCTCAGCGAGCCGCACGGTCGCCGCGGCCGCCGAGAGCATTTTGATACAGAACGCCGATGCGGTGCTGGTGCTGGCCTGTCGCGCCAAGACCGGGGCAGCGGCGCAGGTGCTCGGGGAGCTCAAACGAAGGCTGGAGAGCCACACACGCGAAGGTCGCGTCGTGTTTCTCGAGCATGTACAAGACATGCCCGCGCTCGTCGGCGCGAGCGACGCGGTGGTCCTGCCAGCGGAGACTCTGTATGCGAAGATGGACGCACCCCTCGTAGTGCTCGAGGCCATGAGTCAGCGCATCCCTGTGGTTCTCGCCGATGTCGGTCCGCTCAGCGAGCTCCTCGAGACCGGCTGCGGCATCGGTGTCGCCCCAGCAGATCCTGGCCGTCTGGCCACCGCGGTCTCGACCATTTTGTCCACGCCAAGCCTCGCCGAGACCCTGGGCCAAAGAGGAGAGGCGGCTGTGGCGACGACGTTCAATGCCGCAGCGATGTCCCAAGCTGTAGAGACCATTTACGACGAGGTGCTCAGATGAACGACGCCCATGCGCGGCGCTATTACGACGATTTTTCGAGCTGGTACGAGAAGCAGCGTCACCACGGCTACCACGCGATGCTCGACGACCTCGAGACGAGCCTCATCGCGCCTCATTGCGAGGGCCGGCAGGTGCTCGAGGTGGGCTGCGGGACTGGCCTCATCATGGAACGGCTCGCCGGCGCCAAGGCGAGTCCGAGCCGGCTGCTCGGTGTGGACCTGTCCATGGGCATGGTCCGAAAAGCGCGGGAGCGAGGCCACGGAGTCGTCCAGGGATCAGCCACGGCCTTGCCCTTTGGCGATGAGCGCTTCGATGTCGCGTATTCGGTCAAGGTGCTCGCCCATGTGCCTGACATCCGCGCTGCCCTGTCCGAGATGGCGCGCGTGCTTCGTCCAGGCGGACTGCTCATCGCCGAGCTCTACAACCGCCACAGTGTGCGGTATTTGGCCAAGCGCCTGACCCGCCCTGGCCGCATCAGCGAGAGTCGCGACGAAAGCGAGGTCTTTACCCGCTGGGACAGTCCGAGCGAAGCGGCCTCGTATCTCCCTGCCGACGTGGCCCTCGAGGCGTTTTACGGTGTGCGCGTGCTCACGCCGAGCGCGGCTCTTTTGCGTCTACCAGTCGTCCGAGAGGTCATGCCCAAAGTCGAAAGACTGGCCAGTCGCTCACGGCTCGGCAGATTCGGCGGGTTCTTGGTGATGGTCGCGCGCAAGCGCGGAGCGTGAATCAGAAGGGCATGGCGAAATTGAGGTTAACGGCCACGTCGGTGTATGCTGCGTCGCCATCGTAGGTAAAGCTACCGCAGGCGGCTCCACCCATTCCTCCGAAGGTGAGGAGATCGTTTTTCGACGGCTTGCCTTTGTTGGTGTCGCAGGCGCTGCCGTCCAGGCGCAGCACACCCATCACGAAATATTCGGTGTCAGAAGCCGCCGCGCCGGCAGGCACGGTGATTTCGTACTCGATTTCCACGTCATCCTCAGACATGTCGGCGTCCTCGATGGTGGCAGCAGCCCCTTCGAGTGGCTCGGGGCTCTGGTTGCTCATCGAGGGACAGCCAGCGACGATGACGAGGCACAGAGTGCCGATACCGTCGTCTTTGCCCACGCCGAGCGAACGAGTCACCACGCCGCTCACGGTGAAGCCTTCGCCCTCGCCTTCGCCCTCGCCTTCGCCTTCACCCTCGCCTTCACCCTCGCCTTCGCCCTCGCCTTCGCCTTCACCCTCTCCTTCGCCTTCGCCCTCGCCTTCGCCCTCTCCTTCGCCTTCGCCTTCGCCTTCGCCGGCAGGTTCATCATCGTCGTCGCCGCAGGCAACCCCGGCATAGCCAAAGAGACCAACGAGCAGGGTGAGAGCCAGAATCGTCCATGTCGCTTTCATTCGCTTCTCTCCTTGTAAAAAAGTCACGAGACCACCGTTTGCCGTTTGGGGCAGGAGTGACTCTAACACAAACCTTTGGCCCACTGCGAGAGTGATTCTTGCCGGCGCGACCCGTGGGCCTATATACTTTGCCACGCGATATGGAACGCAATTCATGAGTGTCACCGACAAAGTACCAGGCCCGAGTGGCGACTCCCCACCGCCCAAGGCCTATGGAGAACGCACCGTTGGGCTCATGATCCAGCGCGTCCTTGCCCAAGCCGGTCTGCGCCGCGGGCCCAAAAAGACCACCGGGTACTATGTCGCGCTCGTGGAGGACCGGCTCCGGACGAGTGCGCGAAGAACCTGGCTCGTCCTTGGGCTCATCGCGGTTCTCATCGCTGGTGGTATTGCCCTTTCGGTCACCCTCGTTTGGCGCAAGCCCAACGCGCCGGTCTATCAGAACACGGCCTTCAACTACGGCGAGCCCGTGGGCACTGGGATCGCGGCGAGCAATCGATTCAACGTCTTTCTCTTGGCCGGAGATCGCGGGGCAGGCCTCGAGGGTTTCTGCACAGCGTTTGCGGTCTCTTCCAACTTGCTCGCCACCAATGCCCACTGCGTCAGAGAGGCGCAAGGCGCGTACCGCGGCATCGTCGCCTTGATGAACGGCACGGCTGGGAGATCCTATTCCGTCACGCGCACGCTCGCGCATCCGGGGTACGTCCAAGGTCAGCTCTCGCCGGATGTGGGGCTCCTGGAAGTGGCAGGGCCTCTGCCGACCGCCTGCACCTTGGCCCAAGGTCCGCACCTCGGAAGCCTCGCAGTGGGCTCGACCATCTTCGTGTACGGCTTTCCGGCCAGGCTTTCGACACTCGTCGCCCCAGAAGCCACGTTCACCCGCGGTGAGGTGGGACGCCTCACAACGTTGAGCCTCGTGCCTGGAGACTCCTCGACCAACGTGCTCATCCAGCACTCGGCCTTTATCAGCGGCGGAACCTCGGGCAGCCCCATGTTCGATGCCCAAGGTCGCGTAGTGGGTATCAACGCCGGTGGCTATGCCCAAAGCGGTACGACTCTCACGGGATACAACTACGGCATTCGAATCGACGTGGTGATGCCGCTTTTCGCCTCGTTTGGAATGCGCTGACGAAAACGAGGCAGCCCACTTGAAATACCTCCCCAAAATCCTGTGGCTCGTCCCCTTGGCAGCTCATCTTGGGTTTCTCGCGGCCACCGCGGCCCCGTTTTCAGAGTCCATGGGTGCGACCAGGGACGAGACTGGCGTGGACTCGACCGCTTTTTTCATGGCGTGGATTGGCATCACCGCAGCGGCCAACCTCAGCCTCCTCGTGCTTCACCTTTTCCTGCCCAGGCTCCCCGGGAGGTTCTTGCTCGTCCCCGGGCATCGATACTGGCTGGGAAGCGACGAAACTCGGGCCGAGCTGCTCGCCCGTATCCGGTTCACCATCGAAGCCTCTTTACTCGGGCTCAACGTCTTTCTGGCCGCTGTCTACCAGCTCATGTACGAAAGCTCGGTGAGAAAACCGGTGCTCTATTTCTCCCCACCGACGCTCATCGCCGCGTTCATGGTTCTTCCCATCCTCGCGGCCTTCATCCTCATGGGCCTCACCATGCTCGGGCTTAGGCGAGACGCCCGAAAAGCGCTCGAGGCCGGCCACGGCCCCAAGGAGACAGACCGATGAAAACGGCAATGAGGCGGCTCGTCCTTCTTCTCTCGCCTCTTCTTGGATGCGCGGGTCCCCGAGCGACGCAGCCCCAAACGCCTTCGGCCATCGAGGCGGCAACCGCCGATTCCGACAGAGCCATCGCCACTGTGCGAGAGGGGATCGAAGCCATCGGAGGGCTCGAGAGATGGCGCCTCGTTCATGGCAAGCTCACCTACGAAGCAGACGTCGCAACCCCAGAGCGCACCCTGACTGTCCGGGTGCGGCGGCTGAGCGCCGATCGCTATAGTTTTGAGTATGTCGACGATCGCGTGACCTACGTGTGGAGAGCGCAGGAGTGCCAACGTCTCGTTTACGGTGTGCAGACGGACTGCAGCCCGCAGGAATCCCTCTGGGCCGAGCCCATGAGAGTCCTGTCGTCCCTTGTTTTTCCCCACACCGACGTCGCGGGCTGGGGCGTGACCCTTCGCACGAGAGCCTCTGAGATGCCTGGTCACACGGCCGTGGAGCTCCGGCAAAACGGCACCAAGCAGAAGCTCCTGGCGGACTACGGACCGGACAAACGGCTGGCTTCGGTGCTATTTACAGAAAAGAAAAGCGATGAAAGCCAGACAAAGTGGCGCTTCGAGCTTTCTGACTACAAAGAGGTCGACGGCCTGCTCATCCCCCACAAACGCGTGATCTCCAGGGATTCGACGGTCCTCTGGACAGAGTCGGTGACGCAAGCGACGCTCGGCCAGGCAGACGAGCGGGTCTTTCAACCGCCCATGCCGCCGATCCTGGGGAGGGTCTTGGTGAGCGATTTGCCCCAAAGGCAGGTGGCCGTTGCCCAGAAAGAGCCGCAGGTCGAGTCGCTCATCGTACCTGTGTGTCCAGGCGGCGCCATTCACGACATGCCCAAGCACGCCACCTTGCCCGCGCAGCGGGTGCTCCGCATCTATCAAAAAGGTCCCTCGAGCGCCCTGGTGCAGGCAAGGAGCCAATTGGAAAAAGAAGCCAGGGCCCGCAAGACCAAACCCACGGGTCCTCCGGCGATTCTGAAGCTCGATCGGGACGAGGCAGCCACTGGGATCGGGCTGTTCATGCTTTACTTACCGTTTGAGCCTATCGACTGATGGCGCCTAACGATTGAGGCAGAGGAGGAAGGGGTCGTGGTCTCAGGCCGGCGGCATGCAGATGCCCTGGGTATCCTCGACGGCGCAGGTGGTGTTGAGCGGGCAATCGCCTGTGTAAGTCTGGCCACCCTGCTCGTAATGGCACACGAGACCGCAGAAGAAGTGGCCTTGACCATCGGAGAAGATGCAGGCGCCGCCTTCGAGGGCGCCCGGAATCTGGAGGCCCCAGTCGGTGTTGGTGCATACGCCACCAGGCGCGCCCTG
>JALOQD010000275.1 GCA_025453525.1 Myxococcota bacterium | reverse complement strand
GGACGCCCAAAAGATTATGCAAAGCAGGAGGGGGCCTTTAAAAAGCCTTTACGCTGCTTCTGCGAGTCTGCTTTGCATAAGAATTTCCTTGGCATAACATCGCTTATGCAAAGCTTCGCATAAGGCATGCGCGATGGCGTTGACCAGGGCCTCGCGCAGAGCGACTTGGGGGTACTCGGGGATGTTGCGGCGCCGCACGCTCTCGATGCGCCCCGCGAGCCTTGTGTTGCGCCTGACGAACTTGAGCATGTCGTCGATGGCGTCGATGAGCTTGCCCTCGAGATCCTGGCGGTCGAGGAACTGGGCCTTGGTGTTGCCCTCGAACCTGGCGCAGCGCACGCGCACGCTGGGGAAGCGATCTCGTCGGATCTCGTCTTTGCCGAACAGGATGACGCCGCCATCTCGCGGCCCTTGGCGGCGAATGCCTTTGCCAGGGCAGCTTGGTCGAGGTCGGCGATCTCGGCGCCGAGGCAGGGCAACTCGTCAAAGGCTTGCTGCCGCGCCTGCCGGTTCAATTCCTCCAGGGTGCGCTCGTCAGCGTGGCGATTGGTGGCGCCGAGGCGCACGTAAGTGCCGCGCTCCTTGCCGTCGGCCACGACGTGGAACGGTCCTATCCAGCGAGCCACTCGCACGATCACCAGGTGCTTGCCGTCCACGGTCTCGGTCTCGATGTCTGGGAAGAGCGCGGGCGCGATGCCGTCGGCGATGATGTTGGCGAGCCAGTCCGCGGCCTTCTTCGGATCAGGCACGCCGCAAAGTGCGCCGTCGTCGTCGCGGCCCACGATCAGCGTGCCACCCGCCGTGTTGGCAAAGGCCACGAGGGTGCGCAGGATGGGCCTGGGCGAGGAGAGGTCGCGTTTCCAATCCAGGGTGCGCCCCTCGGCCGCGGTGAGCAACTCGGTCGTGACGGTCATCGATCACCTCGAAGCATGGTTCGAAGTATCGCCTGCCTTGCCCGTTGCCTCAAGCCTCTGGCGAGCGCGATCACAGATCCCTGGCCAAGAGCCCTATTTGTGCGGCCATGATGAGAAAAAATGGATGCGGTACAGAGCCTTGCTCACGTGCCGCTATGTCGGGGTCAAACGATATGGCAGGCGCCGGGCGTCGGCCACGGTCCAGGGGCATACACGCAGCAACGGACACGGCGACATGCCGCAAGCCGCGGGCACGCGACGTTTACATCCCACAGTCTATGGTGCTCGAGGCAGTAGAAAGGCGCGTTGCCACCTGTGTAGGGCTGAGCGTGTGCATCGCCCCATGGCCAGGCGGCGATGACCTCTGCCGGTTCGAGCGATCCATCCGCTGGGTCGATGACAGCAACGAGCATGTGGAAGTGGACCGCACCGCGGGCCTGCATGTCCGCGAACCACGCCAACCCGACGTGCCGAGGTCGACCGTCACGCGCGAGCCGCTGACCGAACCACGTGAACTTCTCGAACGCCTCTCGCGCTCCCACAGACCTGGTGAAGGTCAATGTCGCAAACACCTGCCATGGCCACAGCTCCCGCAGCCAGTCGCCGGTCGCCTGGCGGATCGACTGTGGCCTTCGTGGTGCCGCTATCGTGCCACTGGCTTGTGGATTGTGCTTCCTCGAAGGTCCGTCAAACGGTCCGCAACTCCCCAGACGCGAGCGGGGCTTGTCCAACGATTCCGGGCAGGTGTGGGGCAAGGCCACGATATAGCGCTGGTTGTTCGCAGCCCCTGCGCCGGGTTCGACCCCCGTGTCCCGCTCTGCGAGCAACGCCCCTGTCGGCTGGACCGGCAGGGGCTTTTTTTTGTTGGTGACCCTCTTGAAGGGCACGCGCGTCAACCAACTCCCGACTTTCCGTTGTCTTCTATTCTTTGGCGCCGCACAGATGTTCGACGAGCGCGCCCTGAGGCGAAAGAAACTTCAGGCCCAGCTCGGCGCCGCCCCGACGCAAGGACGCCGTGCTCCACACGACCAGCCCCGAAGTCGTGAGGTCCTCATTCTCGAAGGCAATGGCGATGTCGACGAGACGGCCGACAGGCAGTCGCAGTGGCGCTGCGACAAGCGCACCGCCCTCGGACACATTGAGCGTAGAGGCAAGGAGTGTCAGGGACTCGCTCGCAAGCCAACAGCGCAAGGAGATGGGCACCCTGCGGCTCGTTCGGCGTTCGTCTTCTCCTCGGCTAGTGTTCATCTTCATTGTCCCTCTGGAGAATGGAAACGACTGAAACCAGTTATACCGCAAGTGACAGAGCAGGGCTTGATTTTCTACCTCTGCTCGCCCATGAGGAGCAAATAGAAACGCGTCCATTCTGCCTGTGGGAATTTTTGGGCTCGGTCACCCTTGACGAACCCTCATCCCGGGCAAATACCCCCCTGGCAAGGGAGGCGACTAAA
The DNA here is from genome assembly GCA_025453525.1 of Myxococcota bacterium. Classification (GTDB taxonomy): domain Bacteria; phylum Myxococcota_A; class Polyangia; order JAAYKL01; family JAAYKL01; genus JALOQD01. The sequence continues at coordinate 6,004 of JALOQD010000275.1, read as the reverse complement.
GAAATGCACAAGGCAACTCTGCGCGATAGGCTGCGGTACCGTTTCGACAACACCATGTCTCGCGGCACGATGGCCCTCATCGTGTGGCTGGCATTCATTTCCATGGCGATGATTCTCGTCGTCGCCGCTGTCGTGTGTACGGCCGGCCTTGCGCCCAAAGGTGAGGACGGCTCGCCGCTTCCCTTTGTGCAGGTTGCGTGGATGAGCCTGATGCGCACTCTGGATGCCGGCACCATGGGCGGCGATCAGGGAAGCTGGGCGTTTCTAATGTCGATGTTCGCCGTGACCATGGGCGGCATCTTTCTGGTCAGCACTCTCATCGGTGTGCTGACAAGCGGGATCGAACAGAGAATCGAGCGTCTACGCAAAGGCCGCTCCCTCGTGGCGGAACGCGATCACACGGTGATCCTCGGTTGGTCGCCTCAGATTTTTTCGATCATCTCCGAGCTCGTCATCGCCAACCAGACCCGGAAAAAAGGCGCATGTATCGCCATCCTTGCGGACAAAGACAAAGTAGAAATGGAAGACGAAATCGATTCGGCGGTGCCAGACACTAAGAACACGAAAATCGTCTGTCGCACCGGCACGCCCATCGATCTTTCGGACCTTGAGATCGTGAGCCCACACACCTCTCGAGCCATCATCGCTTTGGCCCCAGAGGGTCAGAATCAGGACTCTCACATCATCAAGACCATCCTGGCGATCACCAACAACGCGAACCGCAGGTCCGAGCCGTATCACATCGTTGCGGTCATGCAAGAAGAACGCAACCTCGAAGTGGCTCGCATGGTGGGCGGAAAGGAAGTCGAAATCGTCCTCGCCGGCGATCTCATCTCGCGGATCACGGTGCAGACCTGCCGCCAGTCCGGGCTCTCTGTCGTGCACACCGAGCTGCTCGACTTTGACGGCGATGAAATCTACATCAAGCACGAGCCTAGCCTTACGGGTAAGACCTTTGGCGAGTCGCTGTTCCATTACGAAGAATCATCTCTGATGGGTCTGGCCCGGCAGGGCGGCGAGGTGATGATCAATCCTCCCATGGACACCGTCATCGACGCAAAGGACCGCATGATCGTAGTGTCTCGGGACGACGAAGCCATTACCCTCGTTCCGCCTCCACGACAAGCCGTGGACGAGTCGCTCGTTCGCGAGCCACGGCGAAGTGTCGCGTCCCCAGAGCGCACCCTCATCTTCGGATGGAACTGCCGAGCTCGCACCATCGTCACTCAACTCGATGCCTACGTTGCCGCCGGCTCTAAAGTCACCATCCTCGCCGACGCAGAGAACATCAGCGCGGAGATCGATCGACTCTCCCCTACGCTAAAGCACCTCACCCTCGAGCTAAAGCGAGGCGATACGACAGATCGAAGCACCCTCGATCAACTCGAAATCAACCTGTACGACCACCTCATTGTTCTAGGCTACTCCAACGATCTCGACGTCCAGCAGGCAGATGCGCGCACCCTTGTGACCCTGCTCCACTTGCGCGACATTGGCGAGAAACGGGGTCTTGTGCTGCCCATCGTCAGCGAGATGCTCGACATCCGCAATCGCCAACTCGCCGAGGTCACGCACGCCGACGACTTTATCGTCAGCGACAAGCTCATCAGTCTGATGCTCAGTCAGCTCTCGGAGAACAAGGAGCTCGCCGGAGTGTTCGCCAACCTCTTCGATCCCGAAGGCTCGGAGATCTATCTCAAGCCAGCCAGAGAGTACGTCGAAACTGGCAAGGAGCTTTGCTTCTACACAGTGGTCGAGGCCGCCAAGCGCAGGGGAGAAGTCGCCCTGGGATACCGCGTCAAAGCGAGTGCCACGGACGCCAAGAGGCAGTATGGAGTGCGCGTCAATCCCAAGAAGAGCGAACGATTCATTTTGAAAGACGAAGATAAGATCATCGTCTTGGCCGAGAGCTAAACACCCGTCGAGAGTCCTTTTAGAAAAGCGCGCGAAGAACCGACAGCAGTCCGTGGCTCGCCCCTGACCCCACCGCGCTGCAACTGCAGCTCTCCGTGGTGCCGTCGTCATCCAAGCGGACGCCTTCGTCCCCCCCGTCTTCACCGCCTTCGCCTTCTCCCTCGCCACCGCCTTGGCCTTCTCCCTCGCCACCGCCTTGGCCTTCTCCCTCGCCACTGCCTTGGCCTTCTCCCTCGCCACTGCCTTGGCCTTCTCCCTCGCCACTGCCTTCGCCTTCTCCTTCGCCACTGCCTTCGCCTTCTCCTTCGCCTTCACCGCTGGTGTGGGTATCGGGGAAACACACACCAAGGGTCTGGGGCGACACCTGGCTCCAATACGGAGAAGGCTTCTCGCACGCCATGCCCGAACCGCAGGAACCGTTCGAGCAGCAGTACTTGCGACACACGCCGCTGATGCAAGTCCCAAGAGGAGCGCACCATGGGCCGTTCTGGGGATTACAGCTCTTCCCTAGGGCTACCGTGGATTCGGGGAAGCAGTAGAACCCCTCGGCGCCGCTTTGGTCTTGACCATAGTCGCAGGCATTTCCGGCGCCACTACAGCCAGCGTTGTTCACTGGATTGCAGTCCCATTTGACGTCGCCCGAGCAGGGATCCGAGCCAGAGGCAGAGCCTGTGTCGGTGTCGACCGGATCCGTGCTGCCGGTCTCGCCCAAACCGTGCCCGACGAGATCCTCCATGGTGGTGTCGATCCATTGACGATACGTCAAAACGTTCATGTCATAGGCATCGCCCGTGGCCTTGCAAGTATTCGAAATGCCAAAAGAGGTCACGCCGGTGACCACCCACTTGCCGCCCTGCTGCGTGAAGAACGGTCCTCCTGAGTCGCCCTGGCAGGTGCCCGAGGGGTTGCCGAGCTCCATGATGCGGTTGCCGAGGGCGAGGATCGAGGTGTCGCCCACCCGATGCACACCCGCGCTGTCCTGCGCGCTGGAAGAGGACAGGCCATAGCCCACGATCTTGCCCATATCACCCACTTGGGCGCTGGGAGCGACGCGGACCCCGTAGGTCTCCACCGTGGTAATGGGGCTCGACAGTTTGATCAGGGCGAGATCGACCGCCGAGGAGTTATTGATGTTCCCTGTCCACGAGGGGTGCTTCACGATTTTCGCTGGACCGGGGTATTCGACACGGGAGAAGGTGTTGATGTTCGCACCGCCGAGCACGGAGATGCGGCTCGGAGTGTTCACGGCATCCACACCTTCGCCCGGCAAATAAACGCAGTGGCCAGCAGTGAGCAGCACCTTGGGATCGATGAGGGTCGCGGTGCAGATGCTCCCGGCATAGCCTCCAGAGGAGTAGAAAAGCGCTACTACGCCTTTCCAGCTCTTGTAGTTGGTGGTCGTCCCGTTGACGATTTCGCCGGGGTTGGAAGAGATCGCTCGACCGTCTTCAAGATCGAGGTCTTCGCAAGAAGCCAAAAAACCGGTGAAAAAGGCAACACTGAGGAGCGCACGGGGAGTTTTGAGAAAAGTGCTTGTATGCATGTGATTCTCCTGGTTTGTTGCACAGAGCATAGAAAGCCGCATTTGCATGCTAACATGAGCGGCCAACTCAAGGGAAGAGGCAATTACATGCACGCGAAAGCATGCAACGAAAAAAAAAGGGCCACAAAAGAGCTCGCGTTTCAGAGCCGACAACTTTAAGGAGGATCCGTCCCATGAACTCTCGTCCTATCTTTTTTGCCCTCAGCTACGCCATCGCCATCCTCGTGTTTCCACCTGGCGCAAAGGCGGAGGACGAGCCAGCGCCTTTGACGGAACCAACAACGACCGAACCCACAACGGCACTGCCCGAATCGCAGGAGGCGCAGCAAAGCGACGGACTGGGTCTGTCGTTCGGTCTGTCGTGGCTCAGCGCCTACAACTTCCGAGGTCTCAATTTGTTTCAGAGCCGCTCACAGTCTGATCCGCACATGCTGTTGGCGCCATCCATTTCGTGGAACGTCCTGCGTTCTGGCGTTGAGGTGGGCTACTGGGGCGGCTACCAAATATCTGGCGAAAACATCGGAAACCTCATCGACGCAGGCGTGGGTGCGGAGCAAGACCTCTTTGTCACGTACACATGGGAGATGACAGACTGGGCGAGCCTCACTCCTACCCTCATTTTCTACCTCTACCCCTTTGCCGATGAAGACGTGGCCGGCACGGCGTTTCCCGGGTATATCGACCCGACCTTGGACCTAGCGCTCAGTTGGGCCATCGACTTCGGCATGAAGGTGACCTACTACGCCGGGCTGCAGAGTGAGACACAAGCCTTCAATCACCTCTATCTTTCTCCCTCGCTCTCTCGCTCCTTCGCCTTGGGCACGCGCATCGGTCTCGATGCCCTGTTGAGCCTGGGATACAAAGTCTGGCAGGACCAGTCTCTATCGGACAACACCTGGGATCTGCTGTTCGAGCTGGGTCTGCCCATCTTTCTGCCGGGCAATCTCACGATCAAGCCGCGCTTCCAAGCAGTCTGGACCAACCTCGAGAACGACAGGCGCGCGGTGATCGACCCGTCCAACCCCGCTGATCCCGTGACCGTGACAGGCTCAAAGCGCCAGGAGGCCTTTGTCGTGGGGGGGCTGGACCTCTCTGTGTCGCTCTGAAACGACACCCCTGCTCGCGATCATCTACTCGCCAAGGTGCGCATCTTCCCCTATTATCCGCCCCGACCATGGAGGCGCTCATGCTTGATTCCCATTCCCGCACGTTCAAGGCCCTGTGCCTCATCATTTCTCTGTGGGCCGCTGTGCTGCCGACCTCCGCCCTAGCCAGCGAAGACGAACCGGTCATCAGTTACCAAAATCCCGATGACTGGGACAACGACGGAGCCGTCGACTCTGAGGACAACTGCCCATTTCACGCCAACACCGACCAAGTCGAAGCAGATCGGGACCAGGGCGGTGATCGCCGCGGCGACCCTTGTGACAACTGCCCCCTGCTGGCCAATGCAGACCAGGCAGACCAAGACGCCGATGGCTTTGGCGACCTGTGCGACAACGACCAAGATGGCGATTTCCATTTGGACGAGCGCGACAACTGCCCGTCAGCCGCGAACAATGACCAGTTGGACGCAGACTCTGACAAAGAAGGGGACGCGTGCGACACCGATATCGACGGCGACTCCGCGGCCAATGACCAAGACGATTGCCCCTTTGGCGAAGCGCGAGGCTGCTTCGATGACCTCGACGACGATGGCGTGCTCGATTTCCCAAAGATTAAAGGCGAACCCAAGGACAACTGCAGAGCCGTGCCCAACCCAGAACAATCCAATCTCGACTCGGATAGCCTGGGCGACGCCTGCGATCTCGACCTGGACGGCGATGGCGTGCCCAACACATGGGACAACTGTCCGAAGCTGGCCAACGCAGACCAGGCAGACGAGGATCGCGACGGCACAGGCGACGCATGTGACGATCTTTTTTGCTATGCCGTAAACGGGGACACCAAAAACTGTTTGAGCTATGCGCCGGGCAGCGAGCTTGCGGTGTATCTGGCGTCAGCGTCAGACCTGCGCACCAAACAGCCTGTGCAGCTTCACCTGTTCGCCAACAGGAAAGACGCGCGACTCTCCTATGAAATGACCTTTCTCCGCACCACCTGGCCCGACTACGGACAGGCGTCCATTGAAAACGCGACTGGGCAGACAACCGACGATGCGTCCTTTGAGTACCATTACGCGCCAGGGCTCGAACCCATATTCGAAGCCCGGGAGCCAGGCGTCTACGAAATCACCGTCATAGCCACCGTGACGCAGTCCGATCCGGCTTTTCCCGGCGAGGAAGGTCAATCAGCCACCTCGTCGGCGCTGCTGGAAGTGACCGGCAAAAGCTATGGAGATATTGCAGGCTGCAGTTGCCAACAGCTCGGTGTCTTGCCCGGTCCTCCCCTTTTGTCTTACCTGATGTTGGCCCTGGCCGCCGTCCTCCTCGCGTTTTGTCGCAGGGACTGACAGGATCGCTCAGAATCAACCTCGGTCGCACCTCGGCCGAACGCGGACGCTCGCTGCGTTCTCCTCCTCGACGTATCTACGGATACGCCTCGTCG
>JALOQD010000274.1 GCA_025453525.1 Myxococcota bacterium | reverse complement strand
CCGGACCGGGCTCGTCTACGGGCTGCAGGACGGCGTGTCCTTCGAGGACGACGCCGGCCGGCTCGAGGCCCTGCATCACCTCGGCGTCCGGGTGGTGCAGCCCACCTATAACCGCCGCAACCTCACCTCTACAGATACAATTTTTTCGCTGTTCGAGAGTTTAGCGCGCAACTTGGACATGACCTTGGTGCTGCCGCCGATCGTCTGCCGTTATCCCTTTGCCAACAGCGAGCTCGAAAACTTCTGTGACAACTTGGAGAAAGAGCTCGCCGACAAGAACCAGCAGCTCTCGAATGCCTCGAACCCGGTGGATCTCAATCTGTCAGCCATGAAGATCATGCGGCAGTTCCTGCGCAAGCGTCAGCTTCAGGACAGCGGCGTGACCGGCATCAGCGTGTGGGCCGAGTCGCACTGCGCCATCCATACCTGGGACGAGGACAACTACTTCTCGTTCGACGCCTTCAGCTGCAAGGACTATCGGCCCAAGGACGCGCTGCGCCTATTGCTCAACCATTTCGACATCGAGATGCTCAACTGCGTCAACCTCATGCGGTACCAGCGGGCCATGCCGGCCGTCTCCAATTTCCAGGTCAACTCCAACTGGGAAGTGATCGTAGCCGGCGAAAAAATCGGCGAGCTCGACACGGTCGACTTCAACGCGATTTAAACATCGGTAAGAACGTTTCCTGAGCGAACTGGGCGTAGCTCGTTGGGGTCGTGTTGCTCGTGGAGCGCGGCTCGCGGAAGCGCACGACACCTTTGTCTAGACCTGCCGAGAGCTGGTTGAGCAGGTCCGCCATGTGCTCGCTGGCGCCCATGCCCACGAAGCCGGCCTTGGCCTGCTCATGGCTTATCTGTGTGTACATGACCTCCAGGCCGAGCACTTCGCTGAGCACCTTGGCCACATCGTTGTAGGTGATGTCTGCCGCGCCTTGAACCTCGACAATGCGCTTGCCAGACCAGCTCGTGTTCAAAAGGGCCGAAGCCGCGGCAGATGCGATGTCCATCGTGGCGATCATCGGGATCTTGGTGTTGCCGTTGATGGCCGCGAACATGGAGCGCTGCTGCTGGATGGGGCCGACCTGCCACAGGGTGTTCTCCATGAAATAGCCGGCGCGCAAGTGCGTCACGTTGGCTTGGGTTTCGTTGAGATATTTCTCGTTGTCGTGGAGGCCGATGACCGGTCCGTTGTCGTGGTCGAGGTCTGCTCCCACGCTGGACAGGTGCACGACGTAGGGAATGCCGTTCTGCGAGATGGCCTCGGCCGCGGCTTTGCCATAGCGCTGATACTCTGCGCGCAGATCCGCAGACCGGAGGTCCGGTGGCGTGAGGACAAACAGCGCCTTTGCGCCCCGGGTGGCTTCGACGAGCACCTTGGTGTCGGCGTGGGAACCCGAGATGATTCGAGCGCCGCGCTTTGCCAGGGGCTCGACCTTGGCAGGGTCGCGCGCGATGACAGTAATTTTTTCATTGTTGTCGAGCAGTTTTTGGGTCAGCTTGGCTCCGATATTGCCCGTTGGGGTCGTGATAACGATGCTCATGGCCATTCTCCTTGTGGCGTGGTTTTCAGTGAACGGGTTTGCAGAGTCAAGCGCCCGCCCTCCTGTTACAAAGACAGAGGTGGATGAACGTCGCGGCTGACAAAAGCGGTTCGTTTTGGGCCTAAATGTTTCTTTGTGCTCTTGGCTTTTTTGTCGTTACATGACAGCGCTTTGACTCAGAAATGACGAGGTGATGACCTGCGACAGCTAAGAGTAAAAAAGAAAATGAGACACTCCAACGAACCCATCTCAACCCTCGAGAGCCACGGTCGCTCCCAAGAGATCGCCAATGCCGTCACCCACGGCATCGGCGCTGGGCTCGCCATCGCGGCCCTGGCTGTTCTCGTCACCTTTGCGGGTTTGCAGGGCGATCCGTGGAAGGTGGTCAGCTTCAGCATCTATGGCTCGATGCTCGTGTTGCTCTACATGGCCTCGACCCTGTATCACGCGCTCGTCCCACGCAAGGCCAAGAAGGTTTTTCAGATCCTCGATCACTCGGCCATCTACTTGGTCATAGCCGGAACCTACACGCCTTTCATGCTCGTGACTCTGCGGGGCCCGTGGGGTTGGACCCTGTTCGGCATCACCTGGGGATTGGCTGCGCTCGGTGTGACGTTGACCGCGCTCTTCATCGACAAGCTGAAGCTCGGGGCTGTGCTGACCTATGTGGGCATGGGTTGGATGATCGTCATCGCCTTCAAGCCCCTGATCGCAGAGCTGTCCATGGGTGGCCTCTGGTGGCTGCTGGCCGGGGGGTTCAGCTACACGATCGGTATTCTCTTTTACGCCAACAAGCGCATCCCGTTTCATCACACCATCTGGCACATGTTTGTGCTCGGTGGCAGCACGGCTCACTTCTTCGCCATGCTTTTCTACGTCCTGCCTGCCGGCACCAGCAACTAGATCCCAATAAAAAAACCTGAGCAAATAAGAGTGTTTAGGACACCAAGGACGGGCTCACACCTTTCGATATCCGGTTTTTCGAGTTAGTCTTTAGGAGTCAGCGATTTGGGCTCGGTGCGCTCGATCGCGCTTTTCGGAAAGGATACGAAAGCCCATGTCCCAGCCTTTGTCCCCTTGGTCCCAGGCTTTGTTTTCAATGCTTATAGCCTTTTCCAGTTTCTCCTGTGAGATGGACGACCAGGCCTACGAGCCGCTTCCATGGCAGGGCATAGAGGTCGATCCCAACGCTATTGTGGGAGGCACCGAAACGAATTACGAGTCGTGGCAAGCGGCAGTCGGGCTTTGGTACGATCAAGGCGGCAACGCTGGCAACGTATGCACCGCGACTCTGATCGATCCGGCGGTGGTGATCACGGCTGCCCACTGTGTGGATCTGCCTGGCCAGGGCATCGACGCCATTAATTATCCTTCAAAAATCGACATCGTAGGCGGCTCCTCCATCCTTCCCGAGAACCGCCTCGTGTACTCGAAGGCCTCGAGCATCGTGACCCATCCAAGCTGGCGCGGGGAGCTGGTGTGGGGAGCCACGGATCTGGCGATGATCAAGTTGGCTTCGCCCATCACCTCCCTTACGCCTTACGGCGTGAGGAACCCCGAGGATATCGTCGAGGTGGGAGAAACAGGCAAGATCGTCGGATACGGGATGGCAGCGACCAATCAGATAGGCACTGCCGGTTACCATCGCGTGGGAGACACGTCCGTGCTCAGTCTCAATGCCGGCTTGGTGGAGCTCGGCGATCCAGCGGGGACGTGCCAGGGAGACTCTGGAGGGCCGTTTTTTTCCAAGCGCGCCGGAGTGTGGGTGCTCACTGGCGTCACGTCCTTTGGCATGACCACCACATGCTTGGCCAACCGGGATAGCTGGGATGTCAATGTCATCAAGTATTGGAGCTGGATAGACAGCACGTTGAACGCCATGGTCGGTCACGGTTTGACGCCTGTCGCGGGCGAAGGCGAGGGCGACGGCGAGGGCGGAACCGATTCAGAGGACGACCCACCCCCGCCTTTTGGCGTGAACTCGGAAAACCCGGTGGATTGTCGTTGTCATGTGGTCGTTCTGCCGCGAGCGCTGTCCGTGCTCGAGGTGCTCATCGGTCTGTGGCTATCTTCCGGTGAAACTTGAAGTGGCTTAAAAGCCTGCTAGTCAAATGACGAGGGGCAAGGAGGCATTCGGATGAAACGCCAGTTATTTTTTGCATTTGGAATCGTTGCTCTCGCAACCCAAATGGGCTGCGGCAACGAGCCAGAGTCCGCGGGTTCAGGCACGGACACAACGGGTGATACGGACACGAGCACGCACGACGGCGGGGGTACGGATACGGATTCCGACACGGATTCTGGCAAAGACTCCGATACTTCCATTGGTCCGTCGGCTCCCCAGTACCCTGAGCTGTGGTACTCGAGCGGACAGTACCTGGTGTATATCGAGTTGTCCGAAGACGACGGTTCGGTGGTAAAGCTTGAGGCCAGTTCCATGGAAGGTCTGCCCATTGGCCAGAATTGCCTCACCATGCTCGATGACGGCTCTCTCGTGGGCGCGCGACTGTCCGACGCGGATAACCACACCTATTTCTATCGCATCAAAGATCCTCCGAGAGACGGCAGCGCCGCGGAGTACGACGAGCTCGGGGTGATGCCAGAAGACATCATGTTGGAGGGGTTGTATACCGACTGTGACGGTCGTCTTTACGGCATGGATACGGGCGCGGACGTGGGGAGCTTCACGGGGAACAGATTGCTGCGCTTCCTTGGGAACTACCTTGCCGGAGATTTTGATTATCAGGTCGTGAGCGACCTTTCCTCGGCAGTGGTGGCGGACATCGACGACATGGGACCGGCATCGACGAGAAAGGCAACATCTCGGACAATCCGGGTCTGGCCATCGACACGGGCGTCATTTACGATTTTGATTATGTGCTGGGCACGGGCACCGAAGTGGCCACAGGTGGAACGTGGGGTATTCATGCCCTTGGGGGCCCGCTGTTCAAGGACAAGGTCGCCAGACTCTACCTCTTGTCGAGAGAAGCGAATCTGCTGGAGCTCGACCCTGGTACCTACACTGTTTCGGGTGTTTTGGTCACCGGCCCGCCCACAGAGGGCAATTTCAATGGCTGGTCAGGGCTGGCAGGACCGCTGACGGATTGCGTCTCTGGTTTTCCACCCATTTACTAACGAGATACGGATGCCGACAGGAGGTGATCGATGACGACCAATGGACTCGGTGCGAGGTGCCAGAGGCGTTGCCGCGCCGCGGCAGGGGTGCTCTGTCTCTCTCTCTTCGCGGTGCTGGGCTCTTTCGGCTGCAGCGGTTCTGGTGACCCCCCGGGAACAGGAGGTACCGGGGGCGAGGGCGAGGGCGAGGGTGAGGGTGAGGGCGAGGGCGAGGGTGTGGGTGGGGATGAGAACTGGGACATGTATTTGACCGTGGACAACATGTTCGATGTGTATTTCGGAACACCGACCCGTACCACGGGTGAGGTGGTCGGTCGCGGCACCGACTGGCAAACGGAGTACCATTATACGGCCCAAGGCCGATATTCCACCGACTACATGTATGTGGCAACGGCCTCGGACCATGTTGTTGCCCAGGGTTTTTTGGGTACCTTCACCAATCTCAGCCTGGACAAGACCACGATCACTGGAGACCCGGTCTGGGAGGTCTTTCCCGCTGGCGCCTACGAAGCGACGAACCCCCATTGGCCCGATGCCTGGCCGCCGTGGACCATGCCGACCCAGGCCCAAGTGGACACGGCCATCGCCTATGCGGAGGCCAACGAGCTGTGGGTGATTCCAGTGAGCCCGCCCGGGTATGACAACGATCCGACGACTTCCATCGCTCCTTCGACCAGTGAATGGCGAAACCATTGCAACCCCGAATGTACCTACGACCATATTCCATCCACTGCCAGATGGATTTGGCATGACAGTGGCAAAGGGATGAGCACGACTTGGACCAACCCCCTGGCCGGCTTCAACCACGACGAGTTTCTCGTGTTCCGCGTCGCAGGAGCGGTCGGGCCAGTGATGTAGGCTCGGTCGCGCGAGGCGTGGGTGGCCTTGGCGTTCCCCATCCTAGACACAAAGGGTTGCGGACCCGCCTTGGAGTGGTCAAATATTTAAAAAGTTGATTATGGAAACTGACAACGGGTTGCGAGCCTTGGTTCTCTTTTTAAAAAGGAGCCATCTTCATGCGTTTGCTGTCTTCTTCTGAGTCCACGATGCTTGAATATCGCTTGCTCGTGCTCGCTGGGCTCGTGTGGGTTTGTTCTTGCGCTGAAATCGCTCCGGCGTCTGAACTGGATTCAAGGCCCCGCGATAGGACGGAGGACGACACAAATACAGAAGTCACCGATGACAGCGACTCTGACGGCTGCCCAGAAGATCCGCTCAAGACCGAGCCTCTAGAATGCGGCTGTGGAAGGTCTGAAGCGGACGCCGACGAAGATGGTGTGTTGGATTGCAAGGATCTTTGCCCAGCTCATCCGAACAAGAGCGCACCGGGCGTCTGTGGCTGCGAGTTCACTGATGTGGACGCCGACGAAGACGGTGTGATGGATTGTGAGGATCTTTGTCCCACCGATCCGAACAAAACCACTCCCGGTGTGTGTGGCTGCCATTTTGCAGAGGGCCCATGTCCCATCACGGGTGAGGCGCTCGTCGGTTATTACGAGCGACTGCCCGTAGAAAACGATTGGCACAAAGTCAACGTCACGCTCGAGGGAGGCGCCTTGAGGTGGGGGAATGCCGCCGGTGTGAGCTGGTCGCTCAACCTCGTCGATGGGGTCTTGACCACGGGCTCGGATTGCCCCTACGACGTGAAAACCGTCGGGATCGAGACATCAGGGGGAAGCACCGTCACGGGCCTCACTTTCAATGCCGAGCTTTATGTGCGGCGCTGAGGGGAAGAGCGCGTTCCCATTAGGACAAGGCAAACGGTCGCGCCAGGCAGACTCTTCCCTGATGCGATAAAGTTGATGGCAGTGCTTGTCCTTGCCAAGCCGGGCCTGGCCCTGGCATGCTGCACTCCCATGACCAAGGGCAGAGTCAAGACACGCATCAAGCGCCTCCGGCGCAACCTGTCGCTCACCGGCGCCATCGTCGCTCTGGCGGCGGGTGTGTTGCCCCCGGTGATCCTTTCTTCGTCCGTGGGCATCGTGGCCCTGGTCATCGGCGAAGGCTACCAGGCTGTGGTGTTTGGCGTGCTCGTGGTGTCTCTGGCAGCGGCCGCCGCCGGTGGCGCGATCTTAGTGGGGGTGCTCCTCGGTCGGCGGGCTCGTATCGCGCGGTTGCAGTCCGACTTGCTCGCCAACGTCACCCACGAGCTGCGCACGCCACTTTCCTCCATCCGAATGTACACCCAGACCTTGCAGATGGGCCGGGTGGCCGACCATCCCGAAAAGACCAAGGAGTGCCTAGACACCATTCTGCGGGAGACCGAGTGGCTCGAGGCGATGATCGACGGCGTGCTGACGTGGCGCGGCGCAGCCAAGGACCGCACGGTCTTTCAAATGGAGCCGAGATCGCTGACCGATTCGGTGAGCGATGCCGCCTCGCGATTTGCCCGCATGTGCCGCATAGACGATATGGATTTCAAAGCCGAGCTCGCGAGCGAGAACAAGGTGCGTCACGATCGAGTGGGCATTGCCAGCGTGGTGCTCAACCTGCTCGTGAACGCGTACAAATACACGGGTGAGGAAAAGCGCATCCGCCTCGTGCTCAAGGACTTGGGCGATTTGGTCGAGCTGTCCGTGGAGGATAACGGCATCGGCATCCCTCCCCAGGAGGTCGGTCGGATTTTCGATCCGTTTTACAGGGTGGACTCCAGGTTGCGCAGCCACGCGAGTGGCGCTGGCCTGGGGCTCGCCATCGTTCGCCATCAGGTGAGGGCTCACGACGGAGAAGTCTTCGTCGAGAGCGCGCCCGGCGGCGGCAGCAAGTTCACCGTTCATCTGCGCGCCGAGCCAAAGGAGGCGACCGATGCCGTCAGTCAAGGATAACGTAGTCAAAGAGACCATTCTCGTCGTGGAAGACGATAGAGCCCTGCGCGAGGGGCTGGCCATGAACTTCCAGCTCCAGGGATATCGCGTGCTCACCGCCTCGGACGGCGACGAGGGAATGAAGAAGGCATTCGACAGCCGTCCAGATCTCATCGTCCTGGATATCATGCTGCCAGGGTGGAGCGGCCTCGATATTCTCGCCGAGCTGCGGGACAAGGCCGATGACGTCCCAGTGCTCATCCTCTCGGCCCGGGACACGACACACGACAAGATCCAGGGTTTGGACGTAGGCGCCGATGACTACGTGACCAAGCCATTCGAGCTGGCGGAGTTGCTCGCTCGCGTGGAGGCCTTGTTGCGTCGCCGCCGCGGACACCGTTCCGAGGGCGTGCTCCAGGTCGGCGAGATCGTCGTAGATCCCGTGGCCCGGCGCGTGAATCACGGGGACGAGGAGTTGCACATGTCGGCGACCTGCTGCTGCTGCTCGCGCGTACACCGGGAAGACCCCTGTCCCGCGAGGTCATTCTCGACCGTGTCTGGGGCTGGGGCTTTGACGGCACGGCCCGCACTGTGGACAACTTCATCATGTCCCTGCGTCAGAAGATCGAAAAAGACCCGGCCAATCCCAGGCACCTCGTCACCGTGCGCGGCGTCGGATATCGCTTGGATCCTTGAAGAGACGACATGAGATCACCTTGGACAGTGCTGCTCGTCGTTTGTCTCGTCGGTTGCAAAGATGCTCCTTTCAGAGAGGCCGAGGCAGCGAAGGTTCACGTCGTGCTCAAGGCCGGCGAGCCTTGCGCACCGCTCGAGCTCAAGCTCAGAGAGACAGCCATCAGAGCCGAGGTCGAGGCCTATGACGAGCTCTTCATTCGACACGATGCAGCGCCGCTTTCCGAGGTGGAAAAAAGCTTCTGGCGAGCCCTGCGCGATGCGGCCGAGCTCGTCGAGAAGCTCTACAGCTTGCAGCTCCACCCGCGCAGCCTGGAGTGGCGAGACGCGATCATGGCGGAGGGCGGGCAGCTCGAAAAGCGACTCGTGACGCGGAACCGCGTGCCGTGGTGCCTCTCGAACCCTCTGCCGGTCTGCACGGCCATTGCGCAGGCGCCTGCGCGTTCCCAAGGAGATGGTCTGTGGGGCGGTTCGGGGATGACCTCGCAGCAGGTAGAGGTGCTTGCCCGTGAGATCAACGGCATTGAGCTGAAGAGCCCTTTCACTGTGGTCAAGCCAATGCCGGACCGTGGGTTCGAAGCCATGAGTTACGCTCGCAGCGAGCTTCTCGGACCGAAAATGCGCCAGCTCGCCGCGGCGCTCGAGCAGGCAGCGAGCGCGGCCGCTTCCCCGAGCCTCGCCGCCTTCTTGCGCAGCCGGGCTGCGAGTCTACTTGCGGACGAGGCGTTTCCCTACGACGCGAGCGATTTGGATTGGCTGGCCGTGGAGGGCGACACCGAGGTGACCGTCGGGCCGTACGAAGCCTACGATGACCCCCACGGCATCAAGGCCATGTTCCTGCTCGTGGCAGGCAAACGCGACGAACGTGTGGAGGCACAGAGCGCTCCACTTCTGTCCGAGCTTCCTCAAGCCGAGGAGGCGCTGGCGACCCTGGTCGGCATGCCTCTGCGCGATCCGAGCGTTCCATTGATGCGTCCGGTCATCCGAGCGGTGAATGCTTGGCTCGTCTCAGGCCAGGCGCGTCGCGCTGCCGGAGCCCTGAGCGCCTATCATCTGCCCAATCGCGGCGCTGCTGTGGACGCAGGTCAGAGCAAGAAGGTCTTGCTCGTCAATCACATCGAAGCCCTTGCCCAAGGCCTTGCGAATACGGCACGAGGCGTGTTTGGCGAGGCGATCGCGCGACGCGTGGATGCGGGGTCAGCTGTGCAAGTGGCGTGGCTCCACGAGCTCGCCCATGGGCTCGGGCCTGCCCCGGCCTCCCAGGTGATGACCGCTGATGGCAAGAGCATCACTCTGCAGCAGGCCCTCGGGAAAGATGCGCTCTTCCTCGAAGAGCTCAAAGCCATGGCCATTGCCTTGTGGCTCGTCGAACGCTCGGTGGACCAGGGCTGGACAAGCGCAGGGGAGGCCGATAGCCAGCGGGCCGCAGCCATGGCTCAGGCCTTCGATCTGCTGACCTATCCGCCCCACGATCCCCACGCCAGGGCGGCGGCCGCTCTGCTTGAGGCTCTCGAGCGACGCGGAGCGCTCTCGAAGGCCGCAGCGCAAGGAGAGCGCAGGCTCGTGCCTGAAATGTGGCGCTCGAGCATCGATGCGCTCTGTCAGACCGTGCTCAAGGGGTTGCTCCATGCGGACACCGTCACTCTGCGCGGCGTGCGTGCGCAGGCTCAGCAGCTTCTGGTACTGTCTCGCCAGACCCACGAGAACCATCGTCCTGTGACCCTTTCCTATGTCATCGAGGGGCTGTAGATCAAGAGTCGAGGATTTTTTTTTGGCGACCCGCTTACGAGCCGAGAATTGGCCAGGGGATCTGCGGACTGATCTTATGGTCAGGATGTCCCACTTCAGCTTAGTGTCTGCCCATAAATAACTGTCGCTTTTATGCAGCAATCTTGACATCCCAGCTTCGTTGCTCCTCCTCGCCATACCCCCAGTATGACTCGTCGTCGC
>JALOQD010000028.1 GCA_025453525.1 Myxococcota bacterium | reverse complement strand
AGGCACAGATAGAAGCAGAAGTTGTTGAACAATCGATTTCTGACAGCGCAATGGTTGAGCCGTACTGTGGCAGAAGAATATCTATGGTCCCCAGAGAAGGTTTCCGCTTTGGGGGTTTTTGTAATACCATCTGTTGGCAAGTCCCTTTTCTTTGTAAATCACCCTTGAATCGATGTTCTAACCCAATTCGGACTGTGACGAGCTTCCGAATTCCAATTGGCGATAGCAGAGAAACAGTTGATAAACTCGGCCTTGGTGGCTGGATGATCAATAAAAATCATCTCTATTCGAGTTCGGAATATATAGTGCATAAAGGCGATGGCGAGATACAAAGAAATGGAATTATCAGCTCCTATCGTGTTGGGGAGAAGGTTTCAGAGAACGAACCGCGCAATGTCGCCTTTGCATTCGACAACGCTGGAACATTATGGTTGCTGTATTCTCAAAAAATTCAGCTTACCGAACAGGCCCTTTTGCGATCCGTGCCGTTTGATGGAAGCACGAGCAAGGTAATACCATTAAAATATCGATATGTTTCAGGTGGGTTGCAGACAACTGCCACCTTGTTTTGGCAGACACTGAGCACATTAGGTGGGACAGGCTGCGGAATATCGCTTGATAATAATCTTTGGAAAATCATGGGACTCGACGACGGTGATACAAGTTCTGGTTTTGATGGCCAAGGTAACTTCTATTTCAGTCGTGGTCTCACTAAGGGGGTGATCTTTAGGGTAGAGCTCAATGACCCGGCACATCTCGGTGAAACCTCAGTGATTGCCGGTTGCGGAAGCGAACTACTCGGCGTGCTTGGTCAAAGGGCTAATCGTAGCAAATTCGAAAAGATAGTGGATTTCGCCTTTAGCCCATCGGGCGATCTATATGTACTACCCCAGGGTGGTGTGCCAAACGCCAACTTAATCAGAATTGCGGCAGACGGAATTGTGGACCATGTAGAAAAATTGGGCCAAAGTTCCTATATCGGACCTCAACGAATCACCGTTGGAAAAAACGGTTCCTTATATATCCTCATGCGCGATCAAGGTCAAAATGGCTATTACTATACGATTGAGCGTAGGCGGCCAAGTGGAACAATTGACACGCTGCTCAAAGCTCGTCCAGATGGCTTTAGCGTGTGGGGTGGAGATTATGGCCCAGCCGATCAGGCCTACACTTCTATGGTTTCTGATTTTGGTGTGGATAATGACGATAATGTCTTTTTTTCCCAATACCAAGCAGGCGGAGAAACTGCCGATGTTTGTCGGATTCGAAAAATCGATGCCAGCGGATTTGTTTCAACAGTTGTAGGAAAAGGCTGCGGGGATCTTTCCAAATCGGGGACTGGCCTCCTCACCTTGCTCCCCAATACAAGTAGTACGGTAATAGTGTCCAAAGATGGCACACTCCTTACAACACCTAGGGGTGGGCTCAGTGTTGGCCGTCCATCCTACGCACAAATTTTTAGACGGGAAGAGGGCAACCCGGCCGAGCTTGTATTGATCGATGAACCTCAAAATGAGATGTATTTGTTTGCTAGTGATGGCTACCTTCGGCATTCTGAAACGAAAGACCTATTTACGAATGCTTCAAAGTCAAGGTTCACCTACGTTTCAGGGCGTCTTACTGAGGTAAAGGACGCCTATGATAATACTACTAGATTTGTTCGCGATGCCGCCGGCAAACTCCTGCGTATCGTTTCACCTATGGGTTTAGTCACCGGTGTAGAGCTCGATGCAAATGGCTATTTGACAAAGCTTACAACTCCTGCCAATTCTGTACATCAATTTGGTTACGGCAGTGGCGGGCTCATGTCGTTCTACATCGACCCTAACGGTCACAAGAGCACCTTTTCTTTCGATGCAATAACCGGAAAACTGTCAAGCGACACGAACGCCGCCGCGGCCGCTCTTGGCAGGTCTGGTATTACGCTGGCCGATTCATCGAAGAACATCGGCGGCACCTTTATGAAGGCTTCCACCGTGACGACGGCAGAGGGCGTCTCCACCGAGTACCTCGCTGATACCAAGTGGACTGGAAACAGCTCCAAGACTCTGGTCAGACTACCCAGTGGAGTGGTCAACACGTCGGAGGATATCCATGGCGTGAGCACCAAAATCAGGCTGGCTCGATCAGGCGTGTCTTCCGATGCCACGACCTACGGGATGGAAGTCGATCAAATCTACGCGCCTGATCAGCGGTTTGGCGAAAGCGCTCCTTTTGTCGCCCAATCGACGATGAGGACTCCCAGTCGCTTGCAGAAGACAGTGAATGTGACAAAGGAAGCTACTTTGGCGAACCAACAGAACGTCTTCTCGCTTACGAGTTTCAAAAAAACCACCACGCTCAACGGCAAAGCCTACGTCACAAACTACACTCAGAACGATAACACGTGGACGCTGACCACCCCAATGTTGCGCAAACTTTCAGTGACGCTCAATCCCGAAAACGATCCTGTATTGTATCAGCGCACGGGCATTGCAGACACACACGTGACCTATGACACCATGGGCAGAGTCAAGGGTCTCTGGCAAGACGGTGCCACTGACGGATATCGCACTTGGGAAGTTGGGTATCACAGCACTTCCGGCTACGTGGAAACCTTGAAGCAGTCGAATGCGCTCCCAGGTTCTACAACGGCGACGCAAACGCAAACTTGGGGATACACCCGCGATAAAGACGGCAGAGCGACCACCGTCTTCCTACCTGGCGGTACACAGTTCGGCATTCTTTACGACAAAAACGGCAACGTAAAGTCTGTAACGCCACCGAGTCGCGATCCCCACGTTTTCGCGTTTGACTTGGCAGATAACCTCAAAACCTATGACCCGCCGTACCTTTCAGGTGTTTCGCCCGATACCACGAACTACCTCTATAACCTGGACAACCAAGTGACGAGTATCACGAGGCCGGATGGTTCGATCATCGATGTGGAGTATGAAGAAGGGATTGGTCGCCCGACGACCGTCTTTGTGAACAACACCCCCCAGATAGACTTCGATTACTCCCCCACGCCGGAAGACCCGAATCCAGCCTCTCTCAAGGCTCTGACCTACGGGCAGACCGCGCTCGATTTCACCTATGACGCGGATCTGGTGACCAGCGTCGCATTGGACGGTCCGGGCCTGCTCGATGGCAAGGTCACATGGACTTACAACAGCGACTTTGCGGTTGAAAAAGAGCAGATTGTGGCCTCCGGATGGACGGACAGTGAGGTGATCTATGGTCGCGACGACGACAGACTCCTCACAAGCGCCGGAGCCATGACGCTGACACCTAGGCCCGACAACGGACTGTTGCAGGCAACCAAGTTGGGAGGTCTCTCGAGCCTTCGCGAGCCCAACGCCTTTGGCGAAATCAAGGGCGAGACGTGGACCTACAACGGAACCGTGATGTATTCAAATAGCTATGAGTATGATGGCCTAGGGCGTATCAGTGCCATCACCGAGACCGCGGAAGGAGTCCAGAAGGACATGACCTTCGAGTATGACGACGCCGGCCGACTCGAGGCCGTTGAGGAAAACGCGGTTCTCGTATCGGAGTATGACTACACCTTCGACGAAAACGGTTCTGTATTCGAGCTCAATGGCGCTCGCGCAGTTCACCATGACCTGCGAAGCGGCACAACGGTTTCCCGCGTGGGAACCTACGACGCGCAGGACCGCCTGACTCAATACGGCAACTTGACTTTCACCTACACCGCCAACGGCGAGCTTGCGACGAAGAAACAAGGCACCCAGCCGGCGACGACTTATGTCTATGACGTTTTCGGAAACCTATCGAAAGTCACCCTGCCCAGCGGTGAGGTTCTGACCTACACCCACGATGCCTTGGGCCGGCGGGTGGCCAAGCAGAGCAGCGTCACTCCGACCCAAAAGAACAGAGGCTATTTGTGGGGCAAGCAGCTCCAAATCGTCGCCGAGTTGGACTCGAGCAACAAGGTCGTGAGTCGCTTCGTCTACGCGACCAGGGTCAATGTCCCGGATTTCATGATCAGCCGAAAGCTGGACGGCACCAACTGGAAGACCTACCGTATCATCACCAACCATCTGGGCAGTCCCAGGCTGGTGGTGGATGTGAACAGCGGAACCATTGCTCAAAAAATGACCTACGACGAGTTCGGAAACGTGCTCTCAGACAACCGAAAAGGCTTCCAGCCCTTCGGATTCGCCGGTGGTTTGTACGACCCAGACACCAAGCTCGTCCGCTTTGGAGCTCGGGACTACGATGCGTTCACAGGAAGGTGGACCGCGAAGGATCCCATTCGGTTTGCGGGTGGGGATGCGAATCTTTATGGGTATGTGGCCGCGGATCCCATCAATTATTTTGACCCGATGGGGTTGTGGTACATCGACATCAATTTTACTGGCGGCCATTATGGGGCTGTTGGAACTGCGGGCGTTATGATTGGTAGCACGGGATTGTTCGTTTATGGCGGAGGTGGAGCGGGAACCCCTGGTGGCGGTCTTTCTATACATTTCTCATTTAATGACCCCACTACCGGTTGGAATTTTGGTGCTTCAGGCTCCGCCCTATTTTCCGCTCAGATAGGCGATATGCTCTTCCCAGAAGATCGCAATAACAACTTACTTAATGCGACTTCGTTTATGGAGTTTGGAGTCGCCTTGGGAACTCCAAGTGCTTCTCTGACGGCATACTATGTGAAAAATATATGCGAATTCTAGATGCAAAGTACCTTGGAGTGAAAACGTGAACAACCAATCACTATTGAGCGCAATAGGGGGAGCTGTATTTATTTACGTGGGTGTCTTGTTTCTATATAAACAAATACTGCTTAAGCCGAATTCCGAGCATTTGTCGAAGTTTCCAGAATCGAATGATGTTAAGCGAAGGCTAAACAGATTTCTTTTTATTCTGTTTGGAATTGGCGCCGTAGTTGTCGGCTCAGTTTTGCTTGCAAAACAAATACTGCTCATTTTCTAAAACGTGGCAGGGCCGTGAAGCAAGAAAATAACATATTCGATAATCGGACCGGTCAAACAAAGGAGAGACTAAGTGAATTCAGAGTTGATATTTCGAATATTCGCAGGTTGCGCATTGGTTCTATTTGGTTTTTCATTGATTCACTGGCGCGAGGCAATCATGGATTGGTCAATGAAAGCGCAAAGCCACATGTGGGACACTGAATTCTATCGTAAGCTCACTAAAGTGGGATACTTATTGGGCGGAATCTTATTTATAGCTGCAGGTTGTTTTGTGGTTTTCAAGCATATATTCCTTCTCATTTATAGAGTCTGATAATTGCGCTGCTATTAACTCCTAGCGTATTACTGGCGTCTCGCGAAGCGGGCATGCCTATAAAATACGACGGTAGCAAGAAACGCGGACCCGGGAGACCTCATATTTCGGAAACCATTCAAGAACTGGTTTTAAAGCTGGCCAAGGAAAATCCGGGTTGGGGCTACACGCGCATCAAAGGCGCTTTGAAGAACCTGAATTTCGAAGTCGGGCGAAGCACCATTGCGCGAATCCTCTCGGAAAATGGCATCGATCCTGCCCCGCAGAGAAACAAAGGCATGTCGGGACAATGGGGGACGTACCTTCAAAAATGATCTTGTGCAGCACAGAAACTGGGGACGGTCCTACGATCTTTCACTTACCAGGGACGATCTATGAGATATGCTTCGGTAGTCTGAAATGAACCACACGCCTCGAGTCAGAACGGTGTCAGACCCCGCGACCTACTACTTGAACAAGTCTCTCCTTTTATAAATGGTGTTGCTATGGAAAATTCCATGACCCGGCTCAATACTAGAAGCATTTGTACAGCGGCATAATGGGTGCGCGTTTCTGCCCTGGTCAGGAGTTTTCTCGGCATTCGAGAGACCCAAGGAGAACAACATGGCTATAAAACGCGTGGTTATCATGGCGATGGCCTTGGTCCTCACTGCGGTTTTTCATTTGTCGTGCGATAATGACTCACCCGCGCTCCCGACGGGCGTGGTCTCGTCGGTGCAGCTCTTCGCTCTCGAGCACAGCAGCCCAGTATGGCCCGTCGGTAGTGAGCCGCTGATTCTCACCGACACGCTCCGTGTCAAAGCACCGAACAATCTCACCTCGGCCACTGTTCGCATTGCGGGCGGGTACCACGCTGACCAAGATGTCATCGCGCTGGCCGCCGGAGCCGCTCTGACCGGTGGGATTCAGGGCTCATGGGACGGGGCGACTGGAACCTTCACACTCGCTGGCTCGGCGACGCCGGCAGCCTACCAGAGTGCCTTGCGAGCGCTCCGCTACGACAACGTCGGCAAGTCCCCCAACACGAATCCTCGGACCATCCGCTTCGCAGTTTCCGATGCCACGGGCAGCTCACTTCCCGTGCTCAGGAAGGTTGCACTCCACAGCGCTCTGCCCCCAACAAAGGTCTTCAACGTCGCCGACTACGGCGCTCTAGGTTATGTCGGCGATTACCACGACGCCGAGAACCATACGGATGACGGTCCCGCGATCCAAAAAGCGTTCCAAGCTGCCGTCGCAGCCGCCAATGCCGGAGAGCGTGCGGAAGTCGCTTTCGTAGCCAATCGGATCTACTACGTGGCCACGATGCCAGAGCAGAGCGCCGTCTTCCAGCTCGATGGCGCTCGCAACGTGGCGTTCAACGGTCACGGCGCCACCATTGTGCACCGCTGTCCGCTGCTGGGCATCCGGCTCAACGGATGCTCGAACGTCACGATCTCGGGGTTCAACATGAAGATGACCCCATACTCCCTCCTGTCGTGGGACATCGTGGCGATGAACCAAGCCCAGGGCACCGTCGATGTGAAGCTCCAGAGCCAGTATCCGGCTTTGCCGCCACTGGATACGTCGCCCGACTCGTCCGACAAGTACAACCTCTCTTGGGCAGGCGGGAAGATTTTCCTGCCACAGTCGTTCATGGCGATTGATGCCGCTTCGACGGACAAGCGGACCGTTCGATTGACTGTTCAGGAGGGTGGGGACTGGATCGGCAGCCTGACGCCGGGCACGGACACGGTGACTGGGATGTGGCCAGGCATGAAGAATTTCCCATCGGTCTCCATCTACTGGAGCGAGAACGTCATCGTCGAAGACTACAACATGGACAGCTCAGAGCTTGTGAAAGAATCTCGACGAGGCGTATCCGTCGATACGTCGAGGAGAAGCAACGCAGCGAACGCCCGAATTCGGCCGAAATGCGACCGAGGAGATTTTTTCACAAGCTCTCAGCGCTGTTCCTCATGATGGCGATGCACAACGGTCCGGTGACGTTTCGTAACTTCGTGGGACTTCCTAGGCCGAAAAGCGAGGGAGGACACGGTTCCGCCATTTCGATGCGCGACCTCGCGCTCAACGAAGGAACCCGAGATCCTCTTGTCTACGAGGACTGCCAGTTCGGCGGCGCCTGGGACGACACTTTTCACGTCCAAGGAGATATGTGGCAGGCAGGCATATCGCGCCTGGTCTCGCCGACCGAGTATGAGCTGTGGCCGAACGGCTACGGCGATCATCCAACGGCGACACCGGGCGACAGCGTGGTCATCGTGAACGCGGACACCGGGATCCCATTGGGCCACGCACGTGTCCTGTCCGGCGACAGATTGCGCATGGTCGTGGACCGTGTGGTCGAAATCCCCAAGGACGGGTCCACCCCCACCAGCCCCGTCAGATTGGTCATCGATGATACCGACCTGGGCGAGCGCTTCGTCGTAAGGCGATCGCTCGCGAGTACCCAGGTGCGCCCGCATGGCTCGTTCGTCATGGAGGGCTCGACACTCGGTGGGTACTGGCCAATAGCGGGGACTCCTTTCGCCTTCGACAACACGTTCATCGGCAATCAGATGGACTGGTTCCAGGCAGAGAACCACCCAGCAGGCTCGGAGTTCAACTGGTTCTTCGCTGGCAACACCTTCCGGCCGTCGAGCAATGGCTACGTACCGACGCTCATTGCGGGACCGGTGAGACAAGCCGTTTTCTGGGCCAATGACCTTCCAGGCGCGGGCCACATCACGTTCAGCGGTGCGTCCCTCTATCTTCGCGACAACACCGTCAAGGGCGAGACTGTCGCCGACCAGGCAAACGTGACAGAGCCAGACAATACACTCGTTATCGATGGGCAGGGTCCGATCGTCGCAAGTATCAGTCTCCTGAACGCCGACACGGGCCAACCGATTGTTGGCTATGATCCCATCGCCGACAGCCAGGTGATTGCGTTGGCCGCTCTGCCCACACGCCACTTGAAGCTACGCGCAAACGTCCTTGATACAGCGACGGCTGTGGCCTTTGACGTGAGCACGCTCATGGGCGGAAAGATTACGACGGGCAATGCTGCTGAGGCATTCTCCATTCCCTGGACGGCCGATGATGTGCGCCACACCGTTGTCGCCACCCCCAGGAACGGCGCGGCCGTCGGTCGTTCGCTGCGAATCACGTTCTACCCTACGGATCTCATGTCGTCGTGGCAAACGGGGACGCTCGGTTCTCCATGCTCGGTGGCGTCGTGCCTGGCGTACCAATCCGGTAAGTACCTGGTGGTCTCCGGCAGTGGGGACACCGGTGAGAAGGCGGACCGAGGGGCACGCTGGGCCCACACCACAATGGGCAGTGACGGCGATGTCGTCGTTCGCGTCGTATCACAAACAGTCACCGACCTCGGAGCCAAGGCCGGCGTCGTGCTCCGCAAGGACACGGCAGCCGATGCGAGCTATGCGCTTCTTGCGGTGACGCCGGCGCAGGGCCTCGTGTTTGAGACGCGCGCGAGTCCGGGTGCGGCGGCCACGGTGGTCGCGACGGGCAGCTTCCCCACACTTCCGTATTGGCTCAAGCTGTCGCGCGCGGGAGAGTCGGTGTCTGCCTTCGTTTCATTGGACGGGACCACCTGGAGCTCTCTCGGCGACGAGCAGAAAGTGCAACTCTCTTCCTCGGCCCAGTGGGGCGTCGTCGTATCCAGTCACAGAATCGACGAACCCTCAACAGCCAGATTCGACAGTGTCTCGCCACTCGTGCCATAGGGGACAACTCGTCAGGGACGGTAGCGCGTGTAGGAAGAACAAACGCTTTCTGCGTCTCCATCCTCAAGCGCCTTTCTTCGATCCTCTTCATCGAGAAAAACCTCTCTTCGTTCTATGGCGCGAAAGCGAACGTGGTGGAGGCCAGGGGTATCGAGTCGGGGTCCGCGTGGCATGAGTGTGCTCACGCCAGAGGATGTTCTGCCAAACAACTTTAGTTTTCTAGCAACGTCCCCCTTGTCCCCAATATTGACAACTTTCTGCGAATAAATTGAGGCGTCCGATATTCGCGAACAGTTACAAACCCTTCCGCTTGGGTGGGACGTGGTTCTGGCTCCTGTCTCTGCCGCCGCTCAAGCGGATCCGCTGGTCGCAACAAAGCGCCGTGGAGCTCGCGAGGTATCGCCGTGGATAGAGACGTGTCTGGCGCAGAGCTCATCCCCCTGCTCGTCGAGCGCGACGTAGATTTCATCTTGGTGGAAGGAATGGCCGCGGTGCTCCACGGAGCGCCCATCTCCACGCACGACGTGGATATTGTGCACGCTCGCACGCGCCCCAACGCCACACGCCTGCTCGAGACTCTTCAATCAATCAACGCTCACTATCGAGAACAACCCAAGGGACGCATCCTCCAGCCGACCGAATCGGCCCTCCTCGGGCAGGGCCATCTCAATCTCATGACCGACCTCGGCCCCCTCGACCTCTTGTGCGAAATAGAGGGGGACCTGGGCTACGAGGAATTGCTACCCCACGCCGTGCGCTTCCAAAGCGACTCGACCTCGTTCTGGGTGCTCGGTCTGCCCAAAATCGTCGAAATCAAACGGCATTCACATCGCGCCAAGGATCGGCTGCTGCTTCCGGTGCTGATTTCGCTCCTGAGGAGGGACGACGGTTGAGTCCCCTTGAATCCAGCTGACAGACGTCAGACCTTGGATTGTGGCGTTTGAGCGGCTCGTTGATTAAAAGCGCGCAGGCGGATGGGTGGCGAGCTTGGCCAAGGCAGCGGCGAGCTGCTCTTCCCCGATCTCGTGGTCGACGAGCGAGCCGTTGAGAAAGGCGTCGTAACCGTGGAGGTCCATCATCCCATGGCCCGAGAGGTTGAAGAGGATGACCTTCTCGCGCCCTTCCTGCTTGGCCTGCTCGGCCTTGCGGATCACCGCGGCCACGGCGTGGCTCGTCTCTGGCGCCACGAGCAGGCCCTCGGTTCTAGAGAACAGCAGCGCTGCCCGGAAGCATTCGGTCTGCGGTAGGGCGAGCGGAGAGAACAGTCCCTCGATCACACCCTGTGAGACGAGCGGCGACATGCCGTGATAGCGCAAACCGCCCGCATGGATCGGGTCTGGCACGAAATCGCGTCCCAGGGAGTACATGGGCAGCATGGGCGTTAGGCCCGCGATATCTCCGTAGTCGTACGTGAAAAGGCCCCGCGTGAGAGTCGGGCAGGACAACGGTTCGACAGGGATGATCTCGAGGTCAGCGCCGCTCGCCTTGTCCGCGGCAAAGGGAAAGGCAAGCCCGGCGAAGTTGCTGCCGCCGCCAGCGCAGGCGATGATCACGTCGACCTTCTCGCCGAGCATGGCAAGCTGCTTTTTGGCTTCGAGGCCAATAATGGTTTGATGCAGCATCACATGATTGAGCACGCTGCCGAGGGCGTAACGCGTGCGGCCCGAGGCGTCTGAGACGGCCGCTTCCACTGCCTCGCTAATGGCAATGCCGAGACTGCCAGGAGTATCTGGATGCTCGGCAAGCACGGCGCGGCCCGCGGCGGTCTCGGTGCTCGGGCTCGGAAGGCAGGTGGCGCCATAGGCCTGCATCATCGTCTTGCGCGCCGGCTTCTGCTCAAAGCTCACACGCACCATGAAGACCTTGCACTCGAGGCCGAGCAAGGCGCAGGACAAGGCCAACGCGCATCCCCACTGGCCCGCGCCAGTCTCGGTGCACAGCCGCTCGACGCCCTGCTGCTTGTTGTACCAGGCCTGGGCCATGGCGGTGTTCGGCTTGTGACTGCCGGCCGGCGAGACGCTCTCGTTCTTGTAGTAAATGCGCGCTGGCGTCCCAAGCGCCTGCTCCAGATGCCGCGCACGGACGAGCGGAGTGGGCCGAAAGCGCAGAAGCAACTCGAGCACGCCCTCAGGAATGTCGATCCATCGCTCGGGGCTGACCTCCTGCTCGATGAGCTTGGCAGGGAACACCTTGAGCAGGGATTCTGGTGAGATCGGACACCCATCTGGACCGAGCGGAGGAAGCGGCTCGTGGGCCAAATCAGCCGCAAGGTTGTACCACTGCCGGGGGATGTCGCCGTCTCTGAGGTGAATCTTGGTTTCCATGGGGTTTTTCCCTCCTTCGAACTTTTATTTTTAGCACTGGTTGTCTCCACTGCCAGTGCGCAGCATCAGTCTCCTCCCACAAAAGCAGGGCGAAGGAAAACGTTGTCAGCAAGAATGAATGGCATCATCGCCATGGTGCAGGGTCTCAAGACGGGATGCCTTGCCAGGCCGCAGAGGGGGACAATCTCTTTCGTCAGCGGTCTAGTCTCGCGGATTTCGAAAGAATCTGGGCGTTCTGGAGGATTCTCGTTCAGCGATCAACCGATCGGCTATGAGGGGCTAAAAAGGCTCTCTCAGCGCGCGATACCTTCGGTGAGCAGGGTTTGGCGGATGGATTCGCCAGCAGCAGAGCCGCTCTTGTAGAACGCGGCCGGCTCGCCGAGCGGCGCGTCGATCGTGACCCAGACGCCGCTCGCTTTGGAGCCGTAGGTGTGCCCGGTGAACAGGTGCACCCACTCGCCCTTTGGCAGGTAGGCCTCAACGACCTTGGCGCCTTCGTCGAGTACGGGCGCGACCAGGATTTCGCTGCCGAGCATCAGCTGGTGGTCGAGCTTCCAAACCTCGGGGTCTTCGGGATAGTGGAGCAGTAGCGGGCGCACCACTGGCCAGCCCCTCTCGCTCGCCTCGCGCAGAAGACCCTTGCGGTAATCGCTCATCGCGACAAAGACCTTGGTGAAGCGCGCCATGGCGTCGAGCAGCTCGGGGGTCGAGTAGATCTGCTCGCCGCTCTTCTCGGGGTTGTTGCCCTCGTGGTTGCGGAACACAGGCGAGAAGGCGTTCAGCTCCATCCAGCGCACGAGCAGCTCTGCGGTGCGGAGGTACTTGAGCACCACGTAGTCGAAGGCGATGCAGCCGCCGACGTCGCTGTGATTGATGCTGTAGCCCGACAGGCCGCTCGAGAGCAGGCCGACGAGAGCGGTCTTGATGCCGTCGTTCTGATCCCAAGACGCGAGCTGGTCGCCGACCCAGAAGAGCGTCGAGCTCGCTGGGCCGCGCCTGAAGCCCGTGCGGTGGAAGGAGACGATCTCGCCGAGCGCGCCCGCCTCTTCGATCGCCTCGCGGGTCAAGGCAGCCCACTCCTCGGGGTAGCGGTTGTGGTAGGTGCGCGGACTCTCGCCCGAGAAGGGCATGGTGTCGAAAGGCACTGCCTCGCCGAAGTCCGCCATCCAGCCAGCCAGGCCCTTGCCGATCAACTGGTCCTGGATGACGCCCTTGAGCCACGCGCGGGCCTCTGGGTTGCTAAAGTCGACGAGCGCGCCAGAGAAGCCCCCTGACTCGATGAGCTTGGGCTTGCCGTTCAGGTCCCGGAGCAGGTAGTTGTTCGCCACGGCGTCTGGATAGAAGTTGTGCTCCACGCCGGGCTTGTCCTTGGCATCGGTCAGAAACGGATTGAGGTAGCCCATCACGCGGACGCCGCGGTCGTTGAGCTCGGCGACGAGCCCTTCCCAGTCCGGGTAGGTCCGCCGGTCGACCTCCCAGTTCCACCACAGGCGCGTTCCGAGCGTTGTCTCGCGCTGCCCGACCCAGTCCTGGAGCCAAAGCGCGGCCAGCGCAATGTCGTGCTCGTCGAGCATCGCGAGGGTGCTTCGTACGACCTCCGAGCCGCCCTGCAGACCGACCACCGCTCCCTGTCCCATCCAGTCTGGCAGTGGCGGCATGCGTCCAGAGAAGGTCGTGTACTCCTCGACGAGCTCTAGCGGAGACTTGCCGTAGACGATGCGGCCCCGGATGTTCCCGGCGTCGGGCTCGATGGTCACGAGGTCATCGTCCGTGAAGTCAAAGGTCGAATATTCGTAATTCTCAAGGAATAGGCAGCGGTTGGTGTTGGTGATGTACTGCGGCACTGGTGAATAGGTCGTATACCAGTCCCCGGCCGCGCCCTTGCCAAAGGTGTTGAGCAGTGTGCTGAGCGGCTCGAGACCGCGTCCGTGACCTTGCTCCTGCACAAGGATGGGCAGCTTGCGTCCCTTGAGATTGAAGTGGGTGTACTGCTCGCCAAAGCCGAAGAAACCTTCGTCCGGATCCGAGGAGTAGAGAAGGCTGGCTCGCCAGACGGCGTTCTTGCTGCCCGGAACAGGGGCGTCGTTGAGGCTGACGTCGAAGGCGAGCTGACGAGCGCTGGCCGGGGTCAGAGTGAAGCCGTAGCGCACCTCGCAACCCTCGAAGCCGCCTGTGACGACAAAGCGCTTTGCGCCTGCCAGCAGGCTGTCCACGGTCTGTGCACCGCACTTGTCCTGCTGCTTCTCGGTGATGGTGAACGAGCCATGCCACTGCTCAAACGTCGTTTTGACGAGGCGCGCGGCGAGGAACGGCTGTCCAGGGGGGGTCTCCCAGATCGGGCGCTCCGGCTCGTCTTTGTGAGCCACGGAGAGAGAGAGCCCGCCATCCGCGTCGAGCGTATGGGTCACGAGGAACTCGCCGATCGCCGCGGTCCCGGTCGCGCTATCGCTGTCCGAAGCCGCTGTGCCGGTGTCTGGGCCGTCACCGCTCTGTGTCGCAGAATCCGAGGTGCCGCTGTCCGACGACGCCGTGGTCACGGGGTCGTTGGTGTCGAGGCTGTCCCCCGAATCACTCGGTGCCGCTGCGGTGTCCGTCTCAGAGCTGCTGTCGCTCGGAAACGCCGGCGAGGTGTCCGTGCTGTCTTTGACGGCATCGCTGCCGCTGCACCTCACCAACGTTGCCGACATAACCACGAACGCCACGATAACGAATGGCTGCCGCATCACTTGCATTGTCCCTTTGTTGGTCACCTGTGGATCACTCACTCTCATGTCTTCCAGCACGATATTGGGTGAACTTGTGGTCGGCTTTATCCCCTGGCTTTTGACCCCTGGCTTCTAGAGGTCAGCGTCCCTTTCAATGGTCGCGGCGGCCTCGACGCGCTTCGCGGTCGTCTTGGCCTTCCAGATGAAGGAGATGATGTACACGAGCACGATCCCGCCGAGCACAGCCAGAGCGATCGTCTTTCCGCGATGGATCTTGTCCATCAGAGAATCGATCTCGCTGCCGAACCTAGATCCCAGGAAGAGCCACACCGGCACGCTCACCAGAGCGGCAATGCCGTCCAGCGCGATGAACTTCGAGTAGCGCACGCCCGAGCTCCCGGCGACGAAAAAGATAGCCGCCCGCAGCCCGGGAAGGAACCGCCCAGCGATGATGATCTTCTCCCCGTATTTACGATAGTACGCCTTGATTTTGAGGATCCGTTGTGGGGTGGTGAGGAACATCACGAGGCGGCTGCGGAACAGCTTGGCGCCGAGCCTCTTGCCAAACCAGAAGATGATCGAGTCACCGACGAGCACGCCCGACATGCCCGCGAGCAAGGCGATCGCCCACGTCGTTTCGTGCAAATAAATGAGGTAGCCGGCGGCGATGAGCGGGATATCCTCTGGGATCGGCAGCCCCAACCCACACAGAAGGAGGATTCCGAAAACCACCAGTATCGCAAACCCGCCGTTGAGCTCGGTTAGCTGAAAAATGAGTTCTTCCACGATGACTCCATCGATGCGGAGCGTAGGAAATATTGCACTACGTTCGTCGCCGCCACCGCCGGGTCGCCAGCGCCTTCCTTCCCGATTCCGACACTCCGTTCGACCTCAAGCGCGCCACCGAAACGCCCTAAAAGGCGTCCGTCAGGCTCGTTGTTGGCTGTCTCACGTATCATGATCGCGAAAACGTTAACAGAAAAGACGCGCGCATGCGCCAAAAAGTCCCCCACATCAGCCCCAAGGCGGAACTCGTGGGGGGAAGGGGGGTCACGAATGTCTCGGACATGTTCGGCTTCTACGGCAAAGCCACCAAGGCGTCCAAGCGCGAAAACGCCAGAGCCGCGAGGATGTCGGCTTCGGGCACGGCTTCGGCGCGGATCACATGCACAGCGTCTGAAGACACGTCGACGAGGGTAGAGCTGGGCTGCGGAACGATATCTCCCGCATCTACGAGCAGCTCCACGGTTCTGCCGAAATTCTTTTTGACCTGGGCCACAGAATGGGCGCCGCGTTTCGAGGCGATATTGGCCGAGGATACGAGGATCGGTTTGCCAAAGGCCTGCAGAACAGCCATGGGAACTTCCTCGTGGGGCAATCTCACGCCGATCCAACCCTTGGCCTGGGTGAGGGGCTTGCGGATCCTTGGAGCGATTTCTTCATTTGCCTCGACGAGCAGCGTCACCGGCCCTGGCCAGAACGCGCGCATGAGGACTCTGGCCTGCTCCGACACGCAAGAGGCGAGCTCCTCGATCGCCTCCGCGGTGGGCACAAAAACGAGCGCTGGGGCGTTCTTGATGCGCCGCTTGGCTTGCATGACCGAGGTCACGGCGCCCTCGGAGCCCAATTCCACTGCGATCTTGTAACCCGAACCTGCGGGAAAACACACGAGCCCTCCTTGGGAAAGAACCTCCGCCACCTCTGCATATCTGCCTGGATTCTCCCTGAGCACCGACAAAGCGATGACGCGCATTCATTCTCCTTTCGCCGTCCTATTTAAGTGTGTGGCAAAAGCCGGGCAGCGCTATCGAGTTGCGCCACCCATTCATCGAGCAGTTGACGGAAAGCTGGTTCCCTTGCAATACAAGGAAAGCGCAACGCTAACCAAAGCTTTCGCACTGCCAAGGAGAATGCCCCGATGACCTCTATGCACGACTACAAAGTGGCCGACATCGGCCTTGCGGATTTCGGCCGGAAGGAAATCGACATCGCCGAGAAGGAAATGCCCGGCCTCATGGCCTGCCGAACCAAGTACGGACCGAGCAAACCCCTCGCAGGGCTGCGGATCTCCGGCTCTCTCCACATGACCGTGCAGACGGCCGTGCTCATCGAGACCCTGGTCGAGCTCGGGGCGCAGGTGCGATGGGCGAGCTGCAATATCTTTTCCACCCAAGACCATGCCGCCGCGGCCATCGCCGCCTCTGGCATCCCCGTGTTTGCCTGGAAGGGCGAGACCCTCGAGGAATACTGGTGGTGCACCTATCAAGCCCTCGGCTTTCCCGGCGGACACGGACCGAACCTCATCGTGGATGACGGCGGCGACGCGACTCTTCTCATCCACGAGGGGTATGCCCTGGAGCGCGCCTTCGACGCCACGTCCAAGCTCCCCGTGGCTCAGACGAGCAGCGTCGAAGAAGCCGTGGTGGCCAAGCTGTTGCGGCAGATCCACGGGCAGAGTCCCCATCGGTTCCACGACATGGTGCCCCACCTCATCGGCGTGTCCGAGGAAACCACCACCGGTGTGCATCGCTTGTACCAGCGCATGGAAGCAGGCAACCTGCTGTTTGCCGCCTACAACGTGAACGACTCAGTCACCAAATCGAAATTCGACAATCTCTACGGATGTCGCGAGTCCTTGGCCGATGGCCTCAAACGCGCCATGGACGTCATGGTGGCCGGCAAGACCGTTTGCGTCTGCGGCCATGGCGACGTGGGAAAGGGCTGCGCTCAGTCCATGTCGTCGTTTGGCGCGCGCGTCCTCGTCACCGAAATCGACCCCATCTGCGCCCTCCAAGCCTGCATGGCCGGCTACGAGGTCACCACCGTCGAGGAGGCTCTGCGTCAGGCGCACATCTTCGTCACGGCCACCGGCAACCGGGACATCATCACGGCCGAGCATATGGCTTCCATGAAGGACCAAGCCATCGTCTGCAACATCGGGCACTTTGATAACGAGATTCAAATGGAACGCCTCGAGGCCTGGCCAGGTGTCCGCAGGACGAACATCAAACCGCAGGTCGACCGATGGACCTTCGAGGACGGCCATTCCATCTACGTGCTGGCCGAAGGACGGCTCGTCAACCTGGGCTGTGCGACCGGTCACCCGAGCTTTGTCATGTCGAACTCCTTCACCAATCAGGTCTTGGCGCAGATCGCCTTGGCGCAGAATCGGCCTGGGGTTGGCGTCTACATGCTGCCCAAGAAGCTCGACGAGGAGGTCGCGCGCCTGCATCTCGACAAGCTCGGAGCCACGCTCACCACGCTCAGCAATCAGCAGGCCGAGTACATTGGTGTGGCGGTCGAAGGTCCCTACAAACCTGAGCACTACCGCTATTAATTCGCTTCTCCCTCGCCCTGCCTTGGGCCTAAGATGATCGCGCCATGGTCAAGGATCCCTCTGATATTGTCGCCCAAGCCAGACGCCTTTTCGAGGCCGGGGATTTTGCGCAAGCCTCCCGGGTTCTAGAAGAGGCGTCATTCCAGAAAAAGCCCGGCGAGCCACCTTTGTCCAAAGAGGCGCTCGCCCTTGCCGAAAGCGAGCGCATGAGGCGTTCCATGGGCCTCGACCCCGTGGCCATCGCGGCTTTTCTTTTCACGGCTGTGATGCTCGCCGTCCTGCTGCTCATCTATGCCCAATAGCCCAATGTCGCTCGAAAGCGTTTTTTGCCAAGGCGGACCGCTCCGGCGGGTCTTCTCGCACTATGAGCCCCGGCAAGCGCAAACCACGATGGCGCAAGCCGTGGAGGACGCCCTCGAGGCAGGAGGAGTCTTGCTCGCCGAGGCCGGCACCGGCACGGGAAAGACCCTCGCCTATCTCGTGCCTGCGCTTTTGTGTGGACGAACGGTGGTCATTTCGACAGGCACCCGCAATTTGCAAGATCAGATCTACTTCAAGGATCTGAGCCAACTGCTCACCGCGCTCGAGGTCGACGCGAGCGTCGCGTATCTCAAAGGCCAGGAGAACTACGTGTGCCGCAGGCGGCTGGCCCAACTGGCGCACACTGGACGCGCGCTCGCCCATCCTGCCCATCGCATCGAAGAGCTGCTCTCGTGGAGCAAGCGCACCCACAGCGGCGATCGCATGGAGCTTCCACAGCTTGCCGACGACGACGCCCTGTGGCAAGAGGTCTGCTCCACCAAGGACACTCGCATCGGCGCCAAGTGCCCGTTTCACAGCGAATGCTTTGTCACCCTGGCCAGGCAACGCGCCTCTCGCGCCCGCATCGTCGTCGTCAATCACCACTTGTACTTCGCTGACCTTTCCACGCGACTCAAAGGCGGGACGCTCCTGCCCAAGCACAGCGCGGCGGTATTCGACGAGGCGCACCTCATCGAGGATATCGCCACGGAGTTTTTCAGCGTTGCGGTCTCCTCATCCAAGATCTGGCACCTTGCGCAGGATGCCCTGGCGAGCGTTCGCTGCGCAGCGCTCTCCATCGACCCCTATGAGAACACGCGACCCAAGCTGGCCGACGCCGTCCGGTCCGCGGCCCAAGACCTCTTTTTCAACCTGGGAGCAAAGGAGGCCGGGCGAGTCGACTTCGACCCCACGGGCTTGTCTCGAGAGGAGATCGAGCGTTACCACAGGCTCGACAGCGCCCTCGAAGCTCTGCAGCACTCTCTTTTGGCCATCGAAGGCCAAGACGAAGCCGTCGATCATGCGGCCCATCGATGCGATGACCTGCGCAGGGACTTGGCCTCCCTGCTCGGACGGCCCCCAAAAGACTATGTGCCATGGCTCGAAACGCGGGCGCGTTCGGTCGTGGTGGGGATGAGCCCCATCGACGTGTCTGGCATGCTGCGAGACGGTGTGTTCTTCAATCTGCCCACGGTCGTCTTGGTGAGCGCGACTTTATCGACCGCTGGGGATTTCACCTACCTCAAGAGCCGATTGGGCCTCGATTTTCCCACGCAGGACCTGTCACTCCCCTCGCCCTTCGACTATTCCCGCCAAGCCAGGCTGTTCCTCCCCACCGACTTGCCAGACCCCCGCGACTCCACCTTCATGGACGCTGCCGCACACTGGACCGCACAGCTTGCACAGCTCACCCTCGGCGGAGCGCTCGTGCTTTGCACTTCGATCCGCGGCATGCAGGGCATGTACGAGAGACTCGCGCAGTGCGCTCCCTTTCCCCTCTTGCTTCAGGGGCAAGCCCCCAAATCCGTGCTCATCGATCGCTTCATGCAAGATACGACATCGATTCTGTGCGCCACATCGTCGTTTTGGCAGGGGGTCGACCTTCCGGGTCATGCCCTGCGGCTCGTGGTCATCGACAAGCTGCCCTTTGCGTTTCCTGGCGATCCCTTGACCTCTGCTCGGATTGCGGCGTTGAACGAAAGCGGAAGAGGCGCCTTTCATGCCTATCAATTGCCGCAAGCAGCACTGCAGCTCAAGCAGGGGTTTGGCAGGCTCATTCGCACGGCGCGCGATCGCGGCATCGTCGCGATCTTGGATCGACGACTTCTGACCATGTCCTATGCCAAGCTGTTTTTGCGTTCATTGCCCCCCTGCCCGGCGACCACTGATTTTGCAGAGCTCAAACAGTGGTGGCTGGAATGCGAAAAATCCGTGACTCCCCAAAACGGCGAACCCGCAGATTGAAGAGCTCGGGCATCTCGATGGGCAGGGAGTGGGTCGCCCCTGGCACGATCAGCAGCTCCGCCCCTTCGATGGGCCCGGCAAGCTGCGCAGAACGAGACGGTGGCGTGAAACGATCTTCCTGACCGCCAAAAACGAGAACGGGCACGTCGATTTCGCGCAGATAGGGGGAGGCGTCGTGCCTTCCAGCCGCCTCGATCATCCTCACTCCGAGCGCAAAATCCATGTGCGTGAGCCGGGTAAAATACTCGAGGAGATCCGAAGCCTGAATGAGCCGCCCATTCACCTCGCGCGTCGCCATGGACGCGTAGAGCAAGGCCTTGGTGGGCAAATGCCTCCAAAGAGAAGACACCGCGCGGGGAATGAGCCAAGTCGCGGCATCGAGAAACGGTAAGACGTAGCTGAACGTTTTTCTATCGTGAAAGGTCTCCACGAGGTGGCCGGGCGAGCCGCAGGTGAGCACGAGTCCCAAGACACTGTACCGATGCCGGCGCCATACCTCCAGGGCGACTTGAACCCCGAGGCTATGGCCGATGAACAGCGCCCGCTCGCACCCCACGTGGGCGACGATCGCCGCAGCGTCGTCTGCGAGGCGCTCTGGCCCCACCGCGCCTCCGCTCGGTGGCAGGGAAGAACGACCGTGACCAGGGTAATGCCAGTGAATGATGGTGTGGTGACGCTCGAACGCAGGCGTGAAATAGCGCCAGATGTGCCCGTCGCAAAACACGCCATCGCACAGCGTTATCGCCGGGCCACTTCCCCGTGTTTCGTAAAACAGGTTCGTGCCATCCACTGGCGAAATGAACGTGCCTTCCACCGCACTCCTCCACCAGATCTACGAGAGTCTCAGTCGTCGTCGTCTCGCGCACTGTCGTCGTCAGGCTCGTTGACCGACGGATACGAGCAGATTTCCTTCCTCGCGATCTTCCAGGCCTTCTGCACGATCCAAGACAAGCTGCGGTCCTGTCTCGTGGCCTCGGCCATGATCTCTTGAAGCATGTCTTCTGGGAAATATAGGCTCTGTTTTCGCTTGTCTGTCTTGCTCATTGCCACCCTCGGCGTACTCCACGCGCAGCTGTATGCCTATTGACCACAGTGGACGGTATTCGACTGCACCACAGCGGTCAATGGCGCCAGCGCCAAATCCAGCAGAATTTTCAACGATCCGCTATCGATCATAATGCAGGATTGAAGAATCCCCTTGAAAGGCCGAGGACTGTTCGAGACGGTCTGCGTCCAAATCGATGTTCGATGTCTGAGTTACGCAGGCCTGGAGAGGGGATTCTTCGGTCCGACGTCATTGCCACTGAGCGGGTCGTTGAAACTTTTAGAAAAT
The DNA here is from genome assembly GCA_025453525.1 of Myxococcota bacterium. GTDB lineage: Bacteria > Myxococcota_A > Polyangia > JAAYKL01 > JAAYKL01 > JALOQD01. Next base: position 21,594 of record JALOQD010000028.1, on the reverse strand, counting down.
GCGTTCTGGAACAAACACGATATCGCCGGTGCGCAACACGAAGTTGGGCTCTCGGCCTTGTCCAATGGCCTCGACCGGAACCTGAAAGCGCTCTTTTTTTCCCTCCACGACGCGGATGACGGTCGTATCGTTTTTTCGAGCCATGGAGGTAAAACCGCCGGCCTTGGAGATGGCCTCGACCACGCTCATCCCATCGCTGTAAGGAAAAGTCCCAGGCTGCTTGACCTGGCCGAACACGGAGATCTTTTTGCTATTGTACTCTTTGACGAAAATCGAAACCTGAGGGCTTCTCAAAAAGTCGCCGTCGCGCAACCCTTTTTCGATGGTCTTGGCGACTTCGGTGGGCGTCTTGCCACTCACGGTCACGACGCCCACGAGCGGAAAGTCGATGCCCCCGTCAGAGGCCACGCGGAACGTGCTCGTCAAATCCTCTTCTCCGAACACGCGAACATCGAACACGTCCCCTGGCCCGAGAGTCGTGTCTGGGGGCGGGGAGAATTCCGAGGTGGGCAGGGTCGGCGCCGGTACGATTCTTCCGCCACATCCAAAGGTTTGAGCGAGGAGGAGAAGCATAACGACAACGACGCGCTCCGAGTGCTTGTTCATGTCATGACCAGTTCGTGAAAGTTTGAATGCGCTGTGACTCGAGGCACGTTGGGGATCGCTCAATAATGGCCTCGCACACCGGCCATGACCTCGAAGCGGTGGAAGCCCCACCCCTGCTCCATCGACGTGCCATCTTCGAGATTGAAGGTCGTCGTGAAGTCGCTGATATTCCCTTGATACGCGCCAGACAGATGGAAGCTCAGCCAATCCGTGGCTCTCAGCTCCAAGAGCAGGCTCGCTTCTGCCCAAAGGTCGCCCCGGGTCCCGTTGGCTTCGATCACCGTTCCGGGGTTGTTCTCATTGAAGGCCGAAAATTGGCGATAGTAGACACTGCCTCGCAAGGCCGCGAGGAACATCCCGCCAAAGAGCTGCTCGTAGCCGAGATAGCCGCCATTCTTGACGTAGAAATTCGAGTAGAAAGAATCGTAGAAGTCCCGCTGACCGCCCAAGCGAACCGTCGCCGTAGGCGTAATGAAGGCCATGAGCTCGGCTGTGGCGATCACGCTATCGAACTCGTCGCCTCGATCATACATTCCAGCCCCATATCCCACGAACAGAGAAAGCCCCACGCGGTCGGTGAGCAGGCCTTGCAGCCCGAGGAAGCTGTGGATGGGCTTGGAGTTCGTGTTGGGGCTGGCGTCGTTCAGGTACATGGTCGGCGAAAAGTACACCTTGCACATGAGCGCGGTCTTGGGAAACACCTTCCAAGACGTCAAGAAGCGAACCTCGTGGCTCAACCGGTTGTCCGAGGTAGCCAGGGGTTCGTCCTCGAACAAGATGCCGTTGAGGCGATAGCCGAGCTCGAAGCTCAAGGTGCCGCCTCCTGGCCGCACGATGAACCCCAAGGAAGGGGAGAAGACGTGGTGCGCCCACCAATCGGCAGAGGTCTCGTAGGGCGTCAGGGAACGCGAATAGGCCGCGTCGAAGAGCAGCGTGAACGCGCCTTCGGGAAACACCGCGAGGTTGGTCTTGAAATCGACTCCAAAGTCCCGCTGCCTTCGGATGGCCGCTTCATCCGAGAAATACCAATCGTAATGGCCAGCGAGCCCCAGTCCAAAGCGAACTTTCTCAGCAGGCTTCTCGATGGCTCCGTCGTCTTCCACGCGCCGTTTGGCGCCCCGGGTCGTAAGGTCGACATAGGGGGTCACTCGCAATCGTCCGGCGCCAGACACATCCTCTTCTTGTCGAAGTGGGTTGGTGTCATAGCCTCCCTCGAGAGCGAGACCTGGATGCAAGAGAAGAGAGTCTCCAAGGCGGATGCCCGGACCTTCGGAATCGGCGCGGTCTTCCAGCCAACCTTGGGCTCGAACCGCGCCAGGAAGAACAAAAAAGGCCACCAGCAGTAGACTTGCGAAGAGCTTGTGCATCATCTCACGCTGTGCCACCTAACGGCACCTCGCCCCTCCTAATCTCGACAACTTCCGCGCTCGCTTGCCCAATGAAACGCAAAATATCTCCCATTGTGCACTCAATAAAAACCGCTGCGATGCGTAGGCTGCTCAACACCTGGATCCACGGGTTCCGGGGTCGACGCATTCGACGGATCTTCTGCCGTGATGTCGTCGTCCACCGTCACGATAGTTTCAGATTCACCAAGTACCACGTCAACGTCACCGATGCAATTCTCGGCCTCTGCCACGAGACCCTGCACTCGCACCACATAGACCTTGAGAATGGTGAACTGCTGACCGGCTCCCTCTTCGTCGTTCGCGCGAACCGCGGTTTCGAGGCCCACGGTGCGCTCTTCGATCCCTCGAAGGTTCACGTTGATCTGCGTGAACTTGTCATCGAGACAGGTAATTTTGATGGTGTCCTTCTCGCGTCGAGACTGGTCGAGCATGTTTTGCACGACGATTTTGCTCTGGCGAGCCTTGCGGGTTTGCTCTTCGACCCACGCGAGCTTCTGCTCTCCCGTGAGCGGCGCGTCACTGCGCACGGTGACATCCACCGCGACATCCGCAGCGCTCGAAGATCCAGACGTCGGGAGAGGTGCAGACTCCTGCGCGTGCACTGGGCCGTCCAAGACAACGCCCGTCACGAGCAGCCCCGCGCTGACCCATGCCCAAGAGAACCTTCGCAGTTTCGTCATCTCCCTCACTCCTCGAGAGCTCTCAAGCCTCTTTGCGCACCGCTCCCAAGCAAACCGCCATTCGAACAAGAAATTTCAAAACCTTTTTGAATAGCGTTAACAATACTCACAAACCGTGGGGCCGCAACCCAATAAATTCGAAAGCGCTCGCCGCCGCGTTTCGTCTTTCCAGATGCGCTTGTTTGCCAAGGGTTCTGCATTGCGTTCAAAGCCATGAGAACGCTCCCTCTTCGTGGCCCACTCATCAGCCCGCTGGAGTAAACATGAACGGGTATTCGAACGTAGCGGAGCCGCCCTCGGGCGGCGGGAACCTGAAGGCCTTGAAGGCCGAGATGATGCAGTCTCCCACCTCGCCACCCAGCTCATTCTGTGTGGCATTCGCAGAGGTCACCTTTCCGCTACCCGCCACAGTAAACCTCACGGTGATCTTACCCTCCAGATTGGGATTGCGACGCAGGGCTCTCTCGTAACACCCTTTAATGGCCCCAATTCGGCGCGCCACGACCTTCGCCACCTCCTGGGGATTGAGAACGCCGGTGCCGTCTACGGCAGTGGGATCTCTGCGCTTTACATTGCCGCGAACGGCCCGCTCGCTCCCTGCGCCAGATGTGCGCACATCCGCATCGCCGCCGGCCATGCGAATTTGATCGATGTCCGCCGCTTCGCCCGAACCCTTGCCTCCGGCGGGTCCTCGCAATTTTCCGGCAGCGTCTCCGGTCGCAACGCCCACGCCAGCCACTTGGGACAAGAGCTCGTCTTGGTCTGCGCCGACGTCGCCGCCGCGCAGCACGTCCGATATCGCTCCGCCAGCCTCGCCTCCGCCCATGCTGCCGAGGATCTTATTGAGCCCTCGTTGCGCGAGTTGTTCGGCAAGGGCCGCACGACGCTCGGCGCGCTCTCGCGCGACCTCCTCGGCCGATTTTTTAGGCCCCTGGTCCTCATCTGCCGCCTTGGATTTGCCGGCGTTCTTTTTATCGTCGCTCGCCTTCTTGTCTTCCTCTTTGTCCGTGGCAGCGTCGCCCTCGGCGTTCGTGTCTGCCTGGTCCGCTTGCTTTTTGTCCTCGAAGGTTGCGTCGCTCGCCGCGATGAGCTCTTGGAGCTGCATGTACTTGTCCATCATGCTCACCTTGGGCCAATCGTGAGCGACGAGCGCACCGACGAACCCGACATGGCCGACGAGCGAGACGAGCAACGCTATCGTGACGAACCACTCGATGTCCTTGAACAGGCCACCCCGAACCGCGGCTGGCAACTGAGGCCGAGGTTGAATGGGCGGCGGCGCCACGAACTGATAAAGCACCGTGGTTTCACCGATCACGACCTTGCCGCGGGACTTATCATCGATGTCGAGCTGATAGACCTTGCCCTTGGCGCGGGCTTTTCCGCTCGTCCGCAACTCGGCGAGGTCCTTGACGCCTCCCTCGAAGGCCAAGCGCCCGGTCATCACATCGGTGAAATTCAAGGTGTAGTGAGCGCCGTCTTTTGTCTCGAACAATTCAAACCGGTTGGGCAAATCGTTGGAGGCAATGACGAACGTGTTCTTCTCGGAAGGCCCCACCGTCACGGTGTCACGCGTGCGAATGATGCGCTCTTCGATGATCTTTCCGCCCTGAATAATGCCGATTCGCAGGACCTTCGGCCCCTCGGGTTTCGGAGGTTCCGCCGGTCGAGCGCCGCGAGCCCCTGGTGGGGGATTGTTCTTGGCTTGAGTTGGATTCGGAGCCGCCATCGACTATACCCTCTTCACTGTTGTCACCGTTAGGACGTCGAGGCGCGGCAACCGCTCTAAAACGCCCCCTGGCATTGAGGAGGCTACGGTTCTAGCTTGCCCTCGGCGGCCACGAACAAAAAATTGTTGAATTCAGCTTGACCCGCCGTGTACAGCACCTCGGTGATGACGCGGTAGTTCGTGCCTTTGTCACCCACGATCAGCGCCTTGCCCTTGAACTCAGAACCGGTCCGAGCAGCCACCATCTTGAGGTGCTGCACCTTTTCTTTGAGCTGATCATACAGCGGATTGATGAGCAGGCCATCGGCGCCGTCGCGTTTCAGGCTCTCGTCGACCATTCCGTTGCGCAAGTCCGCCACTTTCCTATCATCGACCTGAATGGCCTTGGAGGAGATGCTGATAACCACGGCATCCTCGAGATTTTTGCTCGAAGTGGTACGAGGCAACCGCAGGTCGTCCGACTCGCGGATCTGAACAGGGTCGGCTCCGAAGGATTTGAGGAGGAAGACGAGAATGATCGTGAACGCGTCCATGAGAGACGTGATCATGAGGACGGGCGGCTCTATTGCCCGCTGCTTACGCTTGGCTTTGGCTGCTTTGCGTTTCTCGAGCCACAGGGCGTCGACTTCATTATCTGGCTGCTGGGAGTTCATTCTCTCGCCTCCGTGGAATAGTCTGTCTCGCCTGCTTCTGGATAGACCCAAAAATTCTACTCAAGAAGCCAGGCCAGCGCAACCGACGAACCCACACCGAACACGCGAACGCCGGAACAAAAAACGAAAAACCTCAGACAACGCCACGCGTCAGGGTCACAGCAGGAAAGAGCGGATCTTCGCCCGTTCCGCGAGACCAGTCCATGGCTTTGATGAGAACGTCGTACTTGATGTCGTCTTCTGCACCCAGGATCAACTGCGTCTCTTCTCGATGGCTCTCTTTGAGCTCTTTGAGCTTGCGGTTGAACTCCGCGTAGTCCCAGTCGTCATCCTTTTTGGGAATGTCAGGACCGGCGTTTGCCGCATCGGTCGCCATGCCCATCCAAGGCAGCCGGAACTTGGGGTTCACCTTGAACGTGAAGCCCTGGTCCGTGATCATCACGGTGAGATTGAGCTTCTCGTCCTGCTCCTGCGGATCTGCGGGAGCTCCAGAGCTGATCTTGGGCGAATTGACCTCGATCGTCATGAACTTGATGAAAACCGCGCCATAGAGGAGCAGCGGAATGAGCATGCACACCAGGTTCATGATGGGGATGAGGGGATCGCCATCCATGTTGGCTTCAGCGCGCCGTTTTATTGCCATGACACCACTCCTTCGACCCACTTAAAAATGGCGCCCAACGGGCTTGCGCCAAGAGAAAGTGGAAGTTCCCGAACGGAACGAAAGCCTTTTGTGCGCTGTGTCTCTTCGACCTTACACTTCGTCTTCGCAACACGCGCACTGCAACGGCTCAACACCGCGAACCGATTCCTACTGCTGCATCGGCATACCGCCAGCGCGGATGCGAGACACGAGGAGGTTCTCGAGCTTGACCGAATACTGGTCAATCTCGTCGAGAATCTTCTTGGTGACACTTTGCAAGAACATCTGCGCGGCCATGCAGGGAATGGCCACGATCAGACCAAAGGCCGTCGTATTCATGGCCACGGCAATACCGCGGGCAAGAGCGGCGGCGCGCTGCTCAGGAGCCGCAGACTCCAGAGCGGCGAACGCTTGAATCAGACCGGTGATCGTTCCGAGCAGACCGAGCAGCGTTGCGACGTTCGCCACACCGCCGAGCAGAGGCGTGCGGTTTGTGACAACCGGCACGACCTCGAGGGTCGCCTCTTCGATGGCGTTCGAGATCTCGAGCTCGCCCTTGTTGGCGCGCGTGAGACCGGCCTTGATCACCTTGGGCAGCGCTGCGTTGGGGGCGGCGTTGCAGAGCTTGATGGCGCGGTCGATGTTGTTGGCCATGACCAGCTTGTTAATCTGGGCCATGAAAGCCTTAGCGTTGATGTTGTACTTGAAAAACAGGAAAACAAAACGCTCGACCATCACACCCAATCCGACGACAGACGGGATGATGATCACATACATCCAGCCACCACCGGTCACGAAGGCTTCCGCGATTCCTTGCATCATGGGGGGTCTCCTCCTTATCTCGGCACTGGCACCCTAAAAGCGGTGCGTTCATCTGCTCGAGCGTTCTCGCGTTTATCGGCCTGTTCAAACTCGCGCGTTCTCCATACGCGAAAGTCAAAACATCCTAGCATGACGATCAATGGTGCACCAATTTTTTTTGCCAAAAACTTCCAAATCATCTTGTGCCACCTGGCGAAAAAAGTTTTTTCGCAACCAGCGCGACGGGTCGAAACGTCAATACCATCCGTCTTCCGCCGGCTTCTTCTCGTCTTTTTTCTTTTCCTCGGCCTTGCCATCCTTCGGCGCCTTGGCAGCCTCGGCAGCTTCGGCTGCCTTGCGCGCCTCTTCGGCCTCGCGCTGCTTGGCGCGCTCGCCTTCCCGCACGACGCGGTCCTTCTCGGTTTGGATGCGCTTGGCCTCTCGGTCCAGAGCCATCTGTACCTCTTTAAGGTACTTTGCAACCGGGTCGTCCTTGGTCAGAGCCGAGCCCATCTCTGATTTGTACTGAGCAAACAATTTTTTGGATTCGTTGAGCCGAGCGGTCCGGTCCATGCCGTCGAGCTCTTCGGCAACGTAGTATACCAAAGCGAGGTTGAACAGCGGCGCTGCGAAGCGATTCGAAATCTTCCGGGCCTCGAGAAGCTGGGTCTTGGCCGCAGGCCACTTGCCCGCGCCGCGCAAGGCATTGCCGTAATTCAACCGCAGCTCGGGAATGCTCGGAGCGAGGGTCACGGCCTTTCCCAAAAGCTCCGCCGCTTGTGCGTAGTTGCCAGAAAGCAGGTACATATTCGCCAGATTATTGAGAGCCTCGACGTGGTCGGGCTGTTTTGCCAGCACCTTTTTGTACTCTTCAATCGCTGCGGCCTTTTGACCCTCGCCCAGGCGGATCCCCGCTCGCAGGAAGAACACCTCCACCCGGTTCGGATCCACTGCCAACACCTGATCGAAGACAGACTCTGCGAGCTCGAGTCGCCCCATGCCCAAATTGGCCTTGGCCATGGCGAGCAAACCGTCGGCGTCCCGCTCGTCGACCCGCAGGATGTCTTTGGAAACGCCTATTGCATCCTTGTAGCGACGTGCGCCGATGAGCGCCTCGGCATACGCGGCAAGAATCCATTTGTCTTTGGAAAACTTTTCCGCCTTGGCTCTTCCGAAATCCACCGCCTTGGTGCCGTTTCCGGTGCGCAGGTCGAGCTTTATGAGGGCGAGCACAGCCGGCGCGTAGTCCTCCTGCACCGAGAGGGCCTGCAGGTAGTATCGGCGCGCAGTCTCGTCATCGCCCTTGCGTTCAGCGAGCACGCCTAGATTGTAGAGCGGCTGGGGCGCCTTGGGGTCGAGCTGCACCGTGTTCTTGAAGGCTTGCTCTGCCTTGGCCAAGGCCCCGGCTTTCGCCGCCTGCAGACCGTCGTTGTAAACGGATCGCGCGTCAGGAGAGAGCTGATGCTCATTCGGTTGTGTCGCTGCTTGCGAGGCTGTCCCCCCGGCCGACTGCGGGCCGCCGGCGCCCGGAGGCAGGCCCGAAGGAGTCGACGCCGAGGCACCGTCCTTCTTCGAGGCCCCACCACATCCGGCCCACAGCGCGACGCTCGCCGCCATGCAAACACGCACCAGAAGACGAGTCGTGGTCGACATTACTTGGCCTCCGAGGCCCACTGCGGACCGGCGAGCGACGAATCCTGCATGAGCACGACTCCGTTGTGTTGGCGCGGGTACGTGTCGGGATCGTACGCATTGAGCCGCTCCAGGGCGAGCAGCGTCCAGTCGTTGCTGATGTTACCTTTTCTCGCGAGGTCAACTGCGATCTTGTACTCGGACTGAGCCTTCTCTTCCATGGGCGCCACCTGTTGCTCCATGGCGGCGCGGAACTTGTCCTCGAGCTCGACCATCACGAGGTCGCGATCTTCCTGCGGCAACTGCTTGAGCATCTTCTGAGATTCTTTGTCCAAGGGCGGGAAAGGAACATTGAGCAGCGCCTTGGCGAACACTTCGTACGCGTAGCCGATACGGCACTCTGCTGCCAGCGACCACTCGGGGCGGCGGTATTTCTGAACGTCTCGATAGCGCTCTTCGAAACTCTTGACCTTCTGAGCGCCCTCTTTAATCTTCTGGTCAATCACCTTCTGCGCGCCCTTGATTTGGAACGACTCAAAAGCGCGCATGTCTTCCTCGACCAGCAAGAACGCGCTCTCTGCCGCGTATTCCGCGGACATGGAGCCGGGTTCGTTCACGAGAGCGTCGTAGTGGCTGATCGTCTGACGCCACGAGGGGGCAACCTTGGCCTTGCGATCGTTTTCTGCCTGCGCCTTGGCGATTCGATACGCTGCCTTTACGACGAGGGGGCCTGCGGTCTTGTCCTTATTGTAGCGTTTGATGAAGTCATCATAAGACTTGATCGCCTGCTTCCACTTCTTGGCGCGGAAATACATGTCCGCAGCGTTGAACTCGGCTTCGAGCTTCTTGGCCGGATCCTTCTCCTCGCGCGCATAGCGCTGCCAGTAGGGAACCGCCTCGTTGTAGCTCTGCAGGTTCGTGAGAATGTCCGCCGAGTTGTAGATCGACACCGTGCGGTTCTCATAGTCAGCGAAGCGCTTCTCGTCCGCCAGAACCCGGTAATTGTCGAGCGCCTTTTCGTACTCGAAGAATTTCTGCGCCGCGAGACCTTGCTGGAACAGGCATTTCCCAACGTAGGGGCTCTTTGGGTATTCGGCGATGATTCGACCGTAGATCTGCATGGCGCTATTGAACCGCTGTGCCAGCTCATAGGCCAAGGCGGCGTTATGGAGCGCCGCGTCCGCAGAGGGATGTTGAGGCGCCTTGTTCACCGCGGCCACGAGGTCGTCCGCTGAAGTGGTGCACAACTGCGCCTCTTTCTTGTCCATGCACGTCTTGAATTTTTCGAGAGCGCGCTGCATGGCCACATCGCCGAGCACTGTGCCGATATCGATAGCCGCGATGTCGCCGCCGAGCTTCTCGACACCATCGACCGTGCACTGTTTCTCCTGCTGCATCAGGGCGAGGCGCTCTTTCTCATTCAGATTGCCCATGTCCGTCGCCATGTTCATCATGGTCTGCCAGCTGACATAGGCGATCGGATCGGTCTTGCAGTACTCATTGTAAACGAGCTCGTAGCGCTTGTTCGCTTCGTCCCAGAAGCCATAGCGGAAAAAGTTCTGAGCGCTCTGGTACTTGAACTTGCCCGCGTCCTTGTGCTGCGGATTGATGGCGATGAGCGTTTCGCGCTCCTTCATGAGCTCGGTGAGCAGCTCTGGCATGGGAATAGGCGCGACCGCCAGGGGCGTGCCCTCTGGCTTGGGTGCTTCGGCGCGCATGTCGACCTTGCCTGCTTTAATTTGCTGCTCGATGATCTTGTCGAGAGACACCACGACCATGTTGGCGGCATCGGCCCTGAACTTGTCATCGAGATTGGAATCGCGGACCGAAGTGTACTCCTTCCGCGCAGCCTCGTATTGACCTGACCAGAACAGCGTTTCCGCCAAGTTGAAGGTGATGTCGTAGGCATCGGGTATATCGGGGTTTTGGGAAATGAATTTGCGATACGCCTGCGCTGCCAAATTGTACTCTTTAATCGCGCGCTCGAGAAGCGCCGCATCTTGGGCCACGAGGCCTTCTTGCCGCAGCGCCTGCGCCGTGCGATGCCGATGATAGGCCATCTCGAGCAGGGCGTCCCGAGCCATGCGCGCGACCTCGTTCTGCTCGATCGGGCGATTGGCATTGGCTTTCCACCACGCGCTCTCGGGCCCATAGCTGTCCAGAGCGGCGCGCGCTTTAATCTCGGACTCGAAGTCTCGCATCTTGTTGTACTCGAGAGCGATCTTCTCCTGCACAAAGGGGGCTTGCACGTCGAGAGGCCACTTTTTCAAGTAGAGCTCATAGACCGCAATGGCCTCTTGATTCTTCTCATTGTCGGAAAAGATCGCACCCAAACGAAGATAGACCTCTCGCGTCCACTCCCGGTCCTGCGGCATGAGCTTGCCATCCTGAAGCCGGTCGATTCCAGCCACAGAGTCCGGCAGGTTGTCGCCGTTCCAGTCCTCCGTGAAAAAGCACACTGCGAGGTACTGGATGGCCTCTGGACGCATTCCCGAACGCCGGGCATCCACATGGGCGTCGGAATAGTCCACCACCTTGGTAAAGGCCTCGATGGCCTCCGGATATCGGTCGGCCTTGAAGTAGCTCCACGCGAGCTTGTAAAGACCCTTGTCGTAAAACTTGTGCTTTGGATCTTGGATGAGCTTCTTGTACGCCGCGATGGCGGTTTCAACGCCATGGCGAGAGATGTCGTAATCGAAGTGGTAGTTGCCGACGAGCCACCACGTCTCAAAAAAGAAGCGGCTATTGGCGGTCACCGGCTTGCAGTCCACAAAAGGATCGACGAACGGCTTATTCGGGGTCGTGTCCACGCCCGTGTCGAGGTTCGCCGAAGGCCTCGTGGCAGCACCGGGTTTGGCTGCTTTTTCTTGCTCGAATTTCACTGGGTCGTACTGGAACTTGTTGGCACAGACGAGGCTCAACCACGCGATTCGGGCCTCGTCCTCGCGAGCTGTCTCGTTGAGGATATAGCCGAGCAAATAGTAGACGCCGTCGATGTTGCGATATTCGGGATAGCGCACGATGAGCTCGCGGAAGAGCGCAATCGAGCGATCGAACTCCTTCATCGGCGGTTCGGTCTCGTCCTCGAGACCCTTCTCTTGCCTGTCTCCATACTCCTGGGAAGCATCCAGATACTTAATGTATGAGTCATCGTAGTAGAGCTCAGCCAACCGGTACATCGCGTCTGGCGTATACGGCGGAGCGCTCGGATACTTGCGCAGAAACTCCTCGAAATACGCGATGGCGCTCTTGCGCGCGCTCTCCACCAGGGCCTCTTCGGCGACGATGCGGTCCTGAAAGGACTTGTCGATGTGCTCTCGCCGCATTCGGTACACCCGTTGGACCATGCCGTCGACAACGCCGCGGAAATCCTGCACGCGGCTCACGTAGAGCAGCATGTCCGTTTCGCGCGCTGCTTCGAGCGCGGAGATCTCTTCTGGGGTCGGCTCGCGAGAGACCTCCGATGCGATGATCGGAGTCTTCTTCTTGCGCTCTGCCCTGCCCGCACCGTCTCGAGCCAAGGCTTGGAAGCTACCCAGCAGCAGGATCGACAGCACCCCTGACACCGCTACTACACTTGCGTATTTGGAAAACGCCATCATTCCCCGTTGACCCTCGGGCGCGAGACCCTTGGCGCCCGTTCTTCCCTTGGTAAACATCAGGGACGCGACTCCGCTTCTTCGGTTCGGACCTCTTGGAACTCGTCATCCAGTATTCTGATGTCCTGCAGCCGCTCCTTGGTCAGCTCGTCTCGCCGAGACGAATGCTCCTCCTTGCGCAGCCACGCGACGTCGATAATCCCCACGTCTGCCTTGAGAATGAGATCCTGAAACTTGCGCCGAACGTTGCTGAAGTTGGCGTAGGTAATATCACCCACGACAGTCTGAGCCTCGTCGCCCAGAACAACCAAATCTGATTTGTAGGTCACCACTGCGTCCCGCTCCGACGAAACGAGCTGCCGCATTTCCTCGACTCTGCGACGCGCCTCGGCATCCACCTCTTGTGCAAACCGCTGGAGGGTGCCATCCGTAGCGTCCACTTCTACGAGTGCCTGGTCCAGGCTCTGTCCGACAGGCCCGCGAGAGGCGAATATCTGCCGCTGCCGCCCTGAGATGGCCTTCAACCTATCTGCCAGAGCTCGATCGCTCTCGTCGGCCGAATCGCCCACGCCCACTTGGTAACGCGCGCCGTCCACATCCCCCTTGAGCATACCCAAATCACTCGCCATTCCCGCGACCGCCACCTTGTGCCGGGCGAGCTCGTCCGAAAGTGCGGCCACCGCAGCCGGATCCGCGCCTTCGGTGTACCTGGGATCTGCGATGAAGCGGTCGATGGCGACGATCATGGCGGAGAGCTGGTCCACTCTGACCTCGTTTCGAGAGAGCTCTTTGTGCATCCTCTCGAAGACCTTGCGAGACTCGTTTTCGCGCGTCTCAAAGGCGCTCACGGTCGTGGGCAGGGCCTTGAGCTGCGAGGTCAACGCGCGCCGTTCGGCCGCGAGTTGGGCGAGCTCGGAGGAGCCGGCGAACTCCTTTTCCGCCACAGACAAGAGCTTGGCTCTCATTTGCACCAAGCGGTTCTGAAGCTGTTGAGCCCTGCGCATCGCGTCGCGCAGAATCGGAATCGCATTCACTCTGCTGGGCCCATTGATGACCGCTTCGAGCAGGCGAATCAGCCGCTCCGCGTCCTGAACCGTCTCGCGCACGGTCCCGATGTCGGCCGCGAGCCCGAGCGCGTGCTGCACGTCGCGCTCCTCTCCCACCCACTTCACCACCAGGGGCGGCAACGCCGACTGGTTGTCCAATGAAGAGATGGAGCGTTTGACGAGATCGCCGAAGAACTTCCGAGTGTCCTGCTGCTCGGAGATCAGCCGATCCAGCTCATTCATGACCGGACCAAACTCGTCGGACATCTCGGAAAAGACCTTCTCGGCTTCCTCGTAGCGCCCAGTGCGCAGCAGCAAGTTGCCCCGGAGCATCTTGGCCCTCGGGATGTACTTGCTGTCCGGGATCGCCACGGTCAGAACCTCCAGCACGCGCTCGGCCCGGATGGCGTCACCCGAACGGATCAGCACGGTGGCGGCTTCGTATAGAGCGACGTCGAAATAAGGGGATCTATTGTTTATCCTCTGATAGCACTCCGAAGCGTGCTCGATAAAATTCTGCTCGTAGTACAGACGTCCCGCAGCGAGGTTGAGCAGGTCGACGATCTCCTGTTCCTCTGGGTTCTTGGCCTTGTGCTCGCGGGCTAGATTGACGACCGCGATGGCGTCCTGAAAGCGCCCCTGCCTCGTGAGCACGGCGGTCTTGAGGTAGGCGGCCTTCAGCCCCACGAGGGAACCGCCTCGAATGGCTTCGAACTCGGTGAGGGCCGCCGCGAGGTCACCTTTGAAATAGAGGAATTTACCTTTTGTGTAGCGCGCGTCCTCGCTCGGCACCTGTCCGAGTTGAGAGAAATACGCTTCGATTCCATCGAACTTGTCCAGGTGAATCGCGATCTCGATGAGCCTCTCAATCGCCTGTTGCGTATGGGCCGCGACTCCGGGCTTGGTGCGTTCGTTGAGCAGCCGGGTGAACCAATCCTTGGCGCCGAGGTAGTCCCGCGCGAGGAAAAGCGAATCCGCGTAATAATAGAGAGCATCGCCGTAAGCGACATTCCCGGGGTGATTTTCGATGATGTCGAGAAAGACGATGCGCCGTCGATGAGTCGCTCGGCAGCGTACTGGTTTCCCTGCAGACTCCCGGTCTTGAGATACTGACCAGCAAGGGAATCGGCCTCCCGCGCGATATCCTGGATCTCTGCCCGAAGCTTGGCCACTGAGTCGCCCGCGGCTACGGCCGGCGAGGCCATCAGGCACACGCTCAAGGCAACGACAGCGCCTCGACCAGCGCTCGCTAGGAGACTGTCGGGAAAAAGACTCCGAAGCGAAAAGCGGCCGAGCGTTCGAGATGTGGAGCACAAGCGGTGGGTGCATGCTGGTTGCATGTGCCCACCTCTTGTGGGCCGCAGATCGGATGCTCCGCTGCTTTGCAGCCGGAGATCTATTTTCCGACAGGCTCCTAGGGTGCGATTCGACATGAGCTCTGCCCTCACTGCTGCGCCTCGGGCTGCCGCTCTTGTGCCTGCTCCGAATTCTGGTACTCGACGACATTCTCGACGTAGCGCACGGCTGGACGCTCGTCGAGGGGCGTTGTCACACCGCCTTTCTCGTAGGCGACGACTTCCACGCGCAAAGATTTCCCTTCATTCACGGTGAACGTGCGACTCGACCGCGTCTTGAAGGAATAGCCCTTCAAATACGAGAAAATCCCATACCCATGGCCGCGGAAATTGAGCACGACGCTGACGGTGTGATCCCCTGGCATCACCGGTCCGTCGAACAGGTCGATCTGCTCGCGGTCAGACAGGCTGCCGGTTTCGTCCGCCTTATTGAACACTGGGCCTCCATCGAGGAGGAACGTGGCCTTGATCAAACGAAACGAGCCGCCCATCTCGTTGCGGAACACAATCGAGGCCTTGGAGCCAGCGATCTTGCGATCGAGGACGGTCTCCGCGAGGAGCGACAACCGCGCCTTGGAGCGGAAAATCTGCTCCTTGAGTCGGTTGATGCGATCTTCCAAATCGCGCAGCCTCACTGCGTAGGTTCCCTTTTTTATCTCTTGGCCGCCCTTGGCTGCGGCATCGGGAACTGCGGCATTGGGAGCTGCGGCTTTGGGAGCTGCCGCATTGGGAGCTGCGGCTGGCGGGTCCGCGGCCGGAGCTGCCGCGCCAACGCTGCCTCCGGCGGCGGCCGGCTCGGGCTTTGGAGCAGCGCTCTTGCCGGTTTGCGCGCCCGCACCGACAGGCCAGCTCAGGGCGATCCCCAAAACAGCGCCCAGCACCAAAGAGAATCTACGCGGCTCGTACATGTTGCTTCCCTCTCGGCCTTCGGCCTTCTTCGACCCGCAGCCCTCGACAAACAGTGCAAATAGCGCGTGTGCCAAAATTAATAACGAAAAGAGCTAGCACTGTCAACGTCGGACCACAGGCACAAAATCATGAAACTACAAGTTATTCTTCCGCATCCAACATCGCGTCTGCTACTCGGCTCACCTCTTTGGAATTCCTGCGATCCCAAAGTGCATGCGGAAACGCGACGAAAAACGTTTGCATGCAATATACACTCAAGAAAACAGAATAACGATAATCTTTGACACCGAAACGGTCAAACCTATACCCTCCGCCCAACAGAATAGATCCAAAACGCCGCCGCGCACGTCCTTCTTTTGAAAGGTGTGAATCGGACCCTGGGCAGGCGGGGTCCGATGTGCCTCGGCTGGCAGATTACCGAGCTACGGAACGCAAATGACCGCCAGGCACGACACAGACGAGGAGCTCATGACTTGCTTTCAAGGCGGTGATGCGTGCGCGTTCGACCAGCTGTACCGGCGATATCGCGGGCCGGTCTTCTCGTTCGTATTGCGCTTTTCCAGCGCTCCGGATCGAGCCGCGGATCTCACGCAGGAGACCTTTCTGCGGCTCGTTCGCAGCGGAGGAGGGTTCCGCCATGGCTCGCGGGTCGCCACCTGGATCTTCACCATCGCCAGAAACGTGGCCATCGACGCGTCGCGCAGACAGCAACACCGACGTCATCAGTCCCTCGATCAGCCCACTGCCGACGAAGGTCGCCCCCTGTCCGAGCAGATCCACAGCGAAGAGCCCTTGGCCGACCGCGGTGTCATCTCAGAACGCCTCAAGAAAGACCTGTCAGACGCCATCGAGACTCTTCCGGAAGAACAGAAAGAGGTCTTCCTGCTGCGCGAGTACCACGGCCTGTCGTTTAAGGAGATCGCCGAAGTCGTGGGCGCGAAGGAGGGAACCATTAAAAGTCGGATGCGGTACGCGCTCGAGGCCCTCCGACGAGCGCTCTCGCCGTACGAAGACTACGCGAGGACCCTCCAATGACCGACGAATGCCACCGCTTCGACGAGGCCCTCCTCGACCTTTGTTACGCAGAGCTATCGGAGTGCGAATCCGAACCCCTGCGCGAGCACGCGTCCCGCTGTCCTCGTTGCCGCGGAGAGCTCGAAAGCCTGATGCTCGTTCGGCGCCTTTCAAAGCGTCTGCCGCAGCTCGAGCCGCCCGCCGCCATCGACGACGCCATCCTCGCAGCAGCCAGAAAACAGGCCTTACAGATGGGGCCCCAGTCCTCCGAAGCCCGCCTCGGCATCGAGCGCGCCCCGAGCTTTGCCCAAACGCTCCAGAGGTTCTTCCTTCGACCGGCGTTGGTGCTGTCTGCGACCACCGCGCTCGTGGCCGTCGGCGCCTACGTGATTCTGCGCATGGACCCCGACATGGCGGGCGAAAACGGCGCTCCTCCCTCAGTGGCGCTGCGTGAATCCCCGCCCGAAATTCCCCACTCTGCCGGTTCTGAGCCAGCTCCGCCCTCCATCGTTCCTCCTGCCTCCGAATCGCCTCTTCCACAGGACGAAGGCCTCCGATCGCGGAGTTCGGCTCGCGCCCTCGAGCCTGCCGCGCCCTCTCGTTTGGGCACTTCGGCCGGTGGTCCACCAGCGGCATCCGGTGCACCGAGCCCTTCGCACAGCGCCGCTGACCCTCCGGAAGCTGTGCGACGGGCGACCTCGAAAGCAGTGGCCGATGAGGAGCTCGACACCCGAGCACGCCAGCGGCGGTATTCAGAGCAGGCCAAAGGCAAGGCCGACACCGCCTCCTCAGCGCCTCTCCTTCGCCAGGCCCTCATCGCCTATCAGAGAGGGGACTGCGAGTCCGCTCGCCCGAGCCTCCAAATCGTCGCCAACGACATCTACGCGCCGCCGACCTCTGTGGCGACCTCTCTCCACTATTTGGCTCGCTGTGAAAAGCGCCAGGGGAGCTGCGGCAAGGCCGTCGCGCTCTACCGTCGACTGCTGCGCGATCATTCGGGATATCCTGGCCGGGTCGACGCCTTGCAAGAGGCGGCAGAGTGCCACCGCAAGCTCGGACAAACGCAAGAGGCCGCAACGTTACTCGAAGAGCGCAGCGCCATCCTCGGCAACCGAGAATAGCGCGGGAAGAAGCTCGTTCCGAAAACCCCACATCGACGACGCCCCTGCTTCACTACCCGATTGTCAAGCGCTCGGGCCGATCATAAATTGGCGCCGCAGAGAAACACAACAGCCCCCTCTCAGAACGATACTCTGAGGAACGCCCTGGTGGTTGACAACATGAATGAGCAATTTTGGAGCGCGCTCCCGTGCGGCTTCGTTGGATTCGATATCGGCTCGACAACTGTTAAAGCGTGCGTCCTGCAGGAAAACGCCGTTTGCGACTCGGTCGTGATTCCCCATGAAGGCGATATCGCCTCGACCATGCGCGCGATCGCCGCTCGACCCGCCGTCCTCGGGGCGTTGCAGCAGGGGTGCGCGCTCGTCACCGGGGCCACGAGTCGCAAACGCCTGGCCCTTCCAGACGTCATCGCTCCGATTGCCATCGAGGCCGGACTCACCGCGCTCGAGCTGCGACCGCGAGCCGTGGTGTCCATAGGCGGCGAGGATTTGGCCGTCTACGCGATTTCGCAGGACAGAAGAGTCGTCGGCACGTTTGCCGGCAACAAATGCGCTTCTGGTACGGGCGAGTTCTTCCGCCAACAGCTGGGTCGAATGGGGCTCTGCATCGAAGAGCTCGCCGAGGTCGCTCACGGCGCCAAGGTGCTCCGCCTCTCGGCCCGTTGCTCGGTGTTCATGAAGTCGGACTGCACGCACAGGCTCAACAAAGGCGAGGCGACGCCTGGCGATATCGCCCTGTCTCTGTGCAAGGTGATGGCAGACAAGGTCTCGGACTTCCTCGTCAAGGCCCGCATTCGCGACGGAGAGGTCGTGCTCATCGGCGGTGGCACGCGCAATCGGTTTCTCGTCGGGTTCCTTCGCGAAGCGTGGAGCGACATCCGGTTTGTCGTGCCCGAGCAGGCTCCGTACTTCGAAGCGTTCGGAGCCGCGCACCTGGCGCTCGCTCGAGGAGCCTTGCGACCAGGCGCAGAGGCCCTGCTCCAAGTCGCCGATCGCCCTTCCTGCGATAACTATCCTCCGCTGTGCGACGCGAGCGCGCTCGTGCACCACGGCCAAGCCCGCCGGGCCTCGTACAACCCAAATAGAACCTACATCCTCGGAGTCGACGGCGGTTCAACCACGACCAAAGCTGCGCTCATCGACGCGCAAAGCCTCGAAATCGTCGCTGCTCACTACGGCAGAACACATGGCAAGCCCGTGGAGGCCCTGCGCGGCTGCATCGACGAAATCCGGGCGCAGATCGGCTCTTTTGCCTCGCCGCGGATCACGCTGGTCGCCACCACGGGCTCGTCCCGGGAGCTGCTCGGAGTGTTCCTCGAAACCGATGGCGTCTACAATGAAATCGTCTCTCACGCCGTGGGCACGTCGTTCTTCGCGCCCGAGGTTGATACGATTTTCGAAATCGGCGGGCAGGATGCCAAGTACATCCGGCTCCAAGGCGGCGTGCCCATCGACTACGCCATGAACGAGGCCTGCTCGGCAGGCACTGGCTCGTTTCTCGAGGAGTCCGCCTCTGGTGACTTGAACATCACCAACGTCACCGACATCGGCAGAGTCGCCCTGTCGGCAAAGGCTCCACTCAAATTCGGCGAGCACTGCTCGGCCTTCATCAACTCCGACATTCGCAAGGCGATCGGCGAGGGTTCGACCCGGCAAGACATCACCGCTGGCGTGGTCTTTTCCGTCGTGTCGAACTACCTCAACCGCGTCGTCGGCAACCGCACCATCGGCCATCGAATCGCGTTGCAAGGCGGAGTGGCCAAGAACCCCGCCATTCCCCTGGCGTTCGCGCAGATCACGGGCCGGTCCATCACCGTGCCCCCGGATCCCGAGCTCCTCGGCTGCTTCGGAGTCGCGCTGCTCGCGCGGCGAAAGGCAGAAGAAGGCTTACTCGCGCAGGGCGCCTTTAGTCTAGAGGCCATGGCCAGCAAAGACATCGTCCATCGCGGAGTGTTCACCTGTAAGGCTTGCGATAACCTCTGCGAGATCCGCAACCTCGAAGTGGATGGACGGCGCTACCCCTTTGGAGGTCGGTGTTCGAAGTTCACCGTGGAAAGACGCCGCCGCGCAGACACCCAGCATGTGAGAGACTACGTCGAAACACGTACAAAAATGCTCACCGAGGACTTCGCTCCCGACCCTTCGACCCTCGTGGCCCGCAGCCAGCGCGTGGTGGGCGTGCCAAAGGCCTTCTCATTCCACTCCCTATGGCCCATGTACGCGTGGTTCTTCCACACCCTCGGAGTGCGCACGGTCTTGTCGGACGGCATCAGCCAGGACGGCATCGCCAAGACCGAGAGCTCCTATTGCTACCCAGCGGAAATCGCCCATGGCGCGGTGCAAAACGTGCTCGACAAAGGCGTCGACTACATCTTCTTACCGCACTTCACGGACATGCCGTCCATGGAGCCCGAGATTCAACACGGCACGGTCTGCCCTCTCACCCAAGGTCTGCCGTTTTTCGCCCGCAAGGCATTCGACATCAGCGAACACCAGCTGCTTCGGCCCCATGTGACTTTCCGAAGCGGCCTTGCGGCCTCTCGTCCGGCATTCGTCGAAGTTGCAGAGCGGCTCGGCTTCACGAAGGCGCAGGGGGGCGCTGCCTACGACGTCGGCATACAGCAGTACCAACGCTATCTCGAAGCCTACAAGACGCTCGGGGAAAAAGTCCTCGAAGAAATCGCCTCTCACCCAACCCGCACCTTTGTGGCGTTGCTGGGGCGTCCCTATAACGCGTTCACCCGCGACGCCAATATGGGCATTCCGCGCAAGCTCACGTCCCAGGGCGTGAGCGTGGTGCCGTTCGATATGGTGTTCGACGAAAAAGCGCCCATCTACCCCAATATGTATTGGCACTACGGGCAGCAGGACATGAAGGCTGCAGTCCGCGTCGCCTCGACCCCAAACCTCTACTTGTGCTGGGTTTCCAACTTCTCCTGCGCACCGGACTCCTTCATGCTCCATTACCTGCGTTGGATGCTCGGCAACAAGCCCTATCTGGTGCTCGAAATCGACTCGCACACCGCGGATGCCGGGCTCGACACCCGCATCGAAGCCTTCCTCGACGTAGTAGAAAGCTTTTCCCGAGCGGACCTCACTCCGATGGAGCCTCGAGTCGGACGGCGCTACCGGATCGCGAAAAAGAAGGAATTCGCCGACGTCGTCGACTCCCATACAGGTCGCCGCATCGATATCCGCAGTCCGGGCATCACCGTGGTCTTTCCCTCCATGGGCGATCTGTCCACCGAAGCCGCCTCGGCCGCGGCAAGAAGGGCCGGTGTGCACTCCACGTTCCTGCCTGTGCCCACCGCGCGGACCGGACAACTGGCGCGCAGCGTGGCCTCTGGCAAGGAGTGCATCCCCGCGCTGCTCGTGCTCGGCTCGATCCTAGAGTTCATGCAGCGGCAACGCGACGACCAAAAAAAGGATCTCTTTTTGTTCTTCGTCCCCTCGACTTCAGGTCCGTGCCGAACCGGGCAGTACTACGTTTACTTCGAACGCCTGCTCGATGAGCTCGGCTTTGAGAACGCGATTATCTTGGTCGCAGAGGCCGACAATTCCTACCGCGAGCTCGGCCCAACGTTCAACCGTTGGATGTGGTGGGCCCTTACGCTGGGCGACTACTTCACCGACCTGCGTCTGGGCATTCGCTTGCTCGGCAGGGATGTCGACGCCGGATTGGCCGTTTTTGCAGAGCAATGGGCAAGGATCGTCGCTGCCATCGAAGAGGAAGTATCCGCGCTGGAGTCGGTCCTTGCGGACGTCGGAATGACGCTCGCCGCCATCCCACGCCGCCGAACCTTGAGCGATCTGCGAAAGGTCCTCGTCGTGGGCGAAATCTTCGTCCGTCGCGACACGTTCTCGGTGCGGGAGGTGAGCGACTACCTCGTCGACCAAGGCATCTTTCCAAAGGTCACCGATATCACCGAGTGGGTTCGGTACATGGACCATACCCGCAAGCGCGAGCTCGATTCTCGGCACAAGCGTCAGGGCCTGCTGCGCTCCGTTGCGAGCGGCACCCTTAAGGATCGCGCCCTTTTCCACCTGGAAAAGCTCTACAAAGACATCATCGAGTTCAAAATCGCGCGTCACCTGTTGCCCACTGGCCTCCTCGTGCGCGCGCCCCACGACATGGGCGCCATCGTCGAGAACGCGGAGAAGCTCTTCATCGACAAGACCCTCGAAAGCGAGGCCACTGTCTCCTCCGGAGTCGGGGCAAAGGCCATGGACGCGGACTGGAGTGGCGTGGTGATCATCTCTCCTTTTGCCTGCCTGCCCGGGCGGCTGCTCGAGGGGGTGTACGTCCCGTGGGCGCGCTCCAATGGGTATCCCTCGCTGGTGCTCGAGAACGACGGACAGCCCTACCCTCCCAGCACCTTGTCGCGGATGGAGATCTT